>JAKOWJ010000059.1 GCA_029781595.1 Pseudomonadota bacterium
CGCGGGTCGCGAGCGCGACGTCGCGCCCCCTCTCGGGCGCGCTCGCGGCGATCCGGGTGACGTCGCGGCAGCCGCCGGCGGCGAAGCCCCGGAGCTCGGCCGCGTCGGGCCGCGAGCTGATCTCCGAGACGAGCGCGAAGGCGAGCAGGTGCGGCAGGTGGCTCACCGTGGCGAAGATGCGGTCGTGCGCGGCGGCCGGCATCGTGGCCACGCGCGCCCCGCAGGCCTCCCAGCAGGCGCGCACGAGCGCGACCGCCTCCGGTTGCGTCGACTCGTCGGGCGTGAGCACCACCCGCGCCCCGCGGAAGAGGTCCGGCACGGCCGCGTCCACGCCGCTCGACTCGCGGCCCGCGATGGGGTGCCCCGGGACGAAGCGCGGGGCGCGCTCGCGAAGCTCGTCGGCGGCCGTGCGCACGACGTCGGCCTTGGTGCTGCCCGCGTCGGTGACCACCGTCTCGGGCCCCATGCCCAGGCCCACCGAGTGCAGCACGGGCCCGATCGCGCGGACCGGCACGGAGACGAAGACGAGGTCGGCCGACGCGGCCTCGGAGACGGACTCGGCCGCGGTGTCGATCACCCCGAGCGCCGCGGCCCGCTCCAGCGCCTGCGCGTCGCGGTCCACGCCCACCACGCGCGCGGCCGCGCCCGCACGCCGCATGGCGAGCGCGAACGAGCCGCCGATGAGGCCGACGCCGATCACCGCGATCGACTTGAGGCGGCGCAAGGGCGGCCTCAGCCCCGGCCCAGCGCCCGCGCGAGCGCGGCGAGGAAACGCTCGTTCTGCGGCGCCGTGCCCACCGTCACGCGCAGGTGCTCGGGCATCCCGTAGCCCGCGACGGGCCGCACGATCACGCCCTCGCGCAGGAGCGAATCGTAGACGCGCGCCGCGTCGCCCACCCGCACGGACACGAAGTTTCCCGCCGAGGGGATGAAGTCCAGCCCCAGCCGCGCGAACCCCGCCTCGAGCTGCCCGAGCCCCGACGCGTTGACGCGGCGGCTTTCGGCGATGAAGGCCTCGTCTCCCAGCGCCGCGCACGCGGCCACCATGGCGAGGTGGTTCACGTTGAAGGGCTGGCGCACGCGGTTCATGAGCTCGGCCACCTCGGGGTGCGCGAGTCCGAAGCCCACGCGCAGCCCCGCGAGGCCGTAGGCCTTCGACAGCGTGCGCGTGATCACGAGGTTGGGAAAGCGCCCGAGCCAGCCCGGCGTCGGCGAGCGGCGCGCATCCGGCAGGTACTCGCCGTAGGCCTCGTCGATCACCGCCAGCACGTGATCCGGCAGGCCCGCGACGAACTCGCCGATGGCCTCCCACGGCAGGAAGGTGCCCGTGGGGTTGTTGGGGTTGGCGACGAACACCAGCCGGGTGTCCGGCCGCACCGCCGCCGCCAGGGCGGCGAGGTCGTGCCCGTAGTCCCGCGCCGGCACCTCGATCCCGCGGGCGCCGATGGCCTTCACCACGAGGGGGTAGACCATGAACGCGTGCTGCGAGTACACCGCGGAGTCCCCGGGCGTGAGGAAGGCGCGCGCCACGAGCTCGAGCACGTCGTTGGAGCCGTTGCCCAGCACGATGTTCGCCGGGTCCACGGGCAGGCGCGCGGCGATCGCGAGCTTGAGGTCGTGGCCGCTGCCGTCGGGGTACCAGGCGAGCTCGCCCAGGGCGCCGCGCAGCGCCTCGATGGCCCGCGGGGACGAGCCCAGCGGATTCTCGTTCGAGGCGAGCTTGAGGATGTCCGCCTCGGCCAGGCCCAGCTCGCGGGCGGTCTCCGCGACGGGCTTGCCGGGAACGTAGGGCGCGATTTCCCGGACGTGGGCCGGGGCGAGGTCTCTCGGGCTCATGGGATCTAGAGGACGGCGGCCGGGTACGAGCCGAGCACCTTGAGGTAGCCGGCGATGCGGCCCACCTCCTCGAGCGCGGCGGCGACGTTCGCGTCGTCCCGGTGGCCTTCGATGTCGACGAAGAAGAGGTACTCCCACAGCGCGACCTTGGAAGGCCGCGACTCGAACTTGGTCATGGACACGCCGCGCGTGGCGAAGGGCGTGAGCATCTCGTAGACGGCGCCGGCGCGGTTGCGGGCGGCCAGCACCAGCGAGGTCTTGTCCCGCCCGCTCGGCTTCGGCTCGTAGTCGCCCAGGACGAGGAAGCGCGTCGTGTTGTTGGGCTCGTCCTCGATGTTGGGCGCGAGGATCGTGAGGCCGTAGTGCTCGGCGGCCATCTCGCCGGCCACGGCGGCGCTGCCCGGCTCCTCCGCGGCGCGCCGGGCGGCCTCGGCGTTGCTCGCCACCGCCACGCGCTCGGCCTCCGGCACGTTGGCGTTCAGCCACTCGTGGCACTGCGCGAGCGACTGGCCGTGCGAGAAGACGCGGCGGATGTCCGCGAGGCTCGCGGGCGCGGTGCGGGCCATGAGGTTGTGGTGGATGCGCAGCACCACCTCGCCGCACACCCGGCGCGGGGTCTGCGGCATGAGGTCGAGCGAGCGGCCCACGGCGCCCTCGGTGGAGTTCTCGACGGGCACGACGCCGAAGTCGGCCGCGCCGGATTCCACCGCCCGGTAGACCTCGTCGATCGTCTGCTCGGGAACGGGCTGCGCCGCGTGCCCGAAGTGCTTGATCGCCGCGCGCTCGCTGAACGTGCCCGGCGGCCCCAGGTAGGCGACGGTGACGGGCCGCTCCAGCGCGAGGCAGGCCGACATGATCTCGCGGAAGAGCAGCGCCACGGTCTCGTCGGACAGCGGGCCCTCGTTCGCCTCCTTGATGCGGCGCAGGACCTGCGCCTCGCGCTCGGGGCGGTAGGCCTGGCCGACCTTCAGCGTGCCGATGGCGCGCGCGAGGCCGGCCCGCTCGTTGAGCTTCGCGAGGATCTCGAGGTTGATCGCGTCGATGCGCGCGCGCAGCCGCTCCAGGTCGTCGCTCACCGCGGCTCCTCCGGAAGGGGTGGCACGGGGCGCACGGAAAGCACGCCCGGGATGCCGGCGAGGGACGAGAGCACCGCCTCGCCGGCCGCGCTGTCGAGGTCGACCAGCGTGTAGGCCACCTCGCCCATCGACTTGTTCACCATGTTGTGGATGTTGAGGCCGCTTCGCGCCATCGTAGTCGAAATCATCCCGAGCATGTTGGGCACGTTGGCGTTGGCGATGGCCACGCGGTGCGGCGACTCGCGCGGCATCTCCACCGCGGGGAAGTTCACCGCGTTGCGGACGGTGCCCTCCTCGAGGAAGTCGCGGAGCTGGTCCACCACCATCGCCGCGCTCGCCTCCTCGGCCTCCTCCGTGGAGGCGCCCAGGTGCGGCAGCGCCACGATGCCGGGCCGGCCGGCGAAGCGCGGGCTGGGGAAGTCGCACACGTAGGCCTTGAGCCGCCCGGCCGCCACCGCCTCGGCGACCGCCTCCTCGTCGACGATGGGCGCGCGCGCGAAGTTGAGCAGCGTGGCGCCCGGCCGCATGAGCGCGAGGCGCCGGCCGTCGACCAGGTGTCGCGTGGCATCCAGCAGCGGCACGTGCAGCGTCACGAACTCGGCGGACGAGAGGCACTCGTCCACGGAGGCCGCCAGGCGCACCGGCGCCGGCAGCCGCGCGAGGGACTCGGCCGTCGCCGCCGGATCGAACCCGACCACGCGCAGCCCGAGGCGAAGCGCGCACTCGGCGACGAGCCCGCCGATGGCGCCCAGGCCCACCACGCCCAGCGTCTTGCCGCGCACCTCGACGCCGGCGAAGGCCTTCTTGCCTTCCTCCACGCGGCGCTCGAAGTCGGCCCCGGGCGCCAGCGCGCGCACGGCGTCGATCGCCGGCACGAGGTTCCTCGCGGCGAGGAAGATGGCGGCCACCACCAGCTCCTTGACCGCGTTGGCGTTGGCCCCCGGGGCGTTGAAGACCGGCACGCCGCGGCCCGTGAGCTCGGCCACCGGGATGTTGTTCACGCCGGCGCCGGAGCGCGCCACGGCCTTCACGCCGGGCGGGATCTCCCCGGGCGACAGCACGTGCGAGCGCAGCAGGATCGCGTCGGGCGCGGCGAGGCCCGGCCCCACGCGGTAGGCGTGGGCGGGAAAGCGCGCCAGGCCGCCGGGCGCGATCGCGTTGTAGGTGGCGACGCGGAACGGCGGGGGCGCCGCGGCGCCATCGCGTGGGGCGGCCATCGGCCCTAGCCGTGACGGCGCGCGAAATCGCGCAGGAAGGCGACGAGCGCCGCCACCCCTTCCATCGGCATGGCGTTGTAGATCGAGGCGCGCATGCCGCCCACGGACCGGTGGCCCTTGAGCTGCGAGAGCCCCGCAGCCTCGGCTTCGGCGAGGAATGCCGGGTCGAGCGCCGGGTCCTTCAGCCGGCAGGGCACGTTCATGCGGGATCGGTCCTCGCGCGCGACGGGAGTGGCATAGAACCCGCCCTCGTCGAGACAGCCGTAAAGAAGCTCCGCCTTGGCGACGTTGTCGCGCTCCATCGCCGCGAGGCCGCCCCGGGCCAGGAGCCACTTGAAGGTGAGGCCCGCGAGGTAGAGCGAGAACGTGGGCGGCGTGTTGAGCATCGAGTCGGCGTCGGCCTGGCGCTTGAAGTCCAGCACGGCCGGCGTGTCCGGCGCCGCCTGGCCGATGAGGTCCTCGCGCACGATCACGATCACGAGCCCGGCCGGGCCGATGTTCTTCTGCGCCCCGGCGAAGATGAGCCCGTAGCGCGAGACGTCGACCGGGCGCGACAGGATGTGGGACGACATGTCCGAGACGAGCGGCACCTCGCCCGTGTCCGGCGTCCAGTGGTACTCCACCCCGCCGATCGTCTCGTTCGTGCACACGTGCACGTAGGCGGCGTCCGGCGAGAGCTTCCAGCGCGCCTGCGGCGGCACGTAGGTGAAGTCGCGGTCGCCGGCCGTGGCCGCCACGCGCGCCTCGCAGTACTTGCCCGCCTCGGCGTGCGCCTTGCGCGACCACTCGCCGGTGAGGACGAAGTCCACGGCCTTGCGCCCGCGCAGCAGGTTCATCGGCACGCCCGCGAACAGGGCGGTGGCGCCGCCCTGCAGGAAGAGCACCTTGTAGCCGGCCGGCACGCCCAGGAGCTCGCGCAGGTCGGCTTCCGCCTCGGCGGCGATCGCGACGAACTCCTTGCCGCGGTGGCTCATCTCCATGACGGACATGCCCTTGCCGTGCCAGTCGAGCAGCTCCTCGCGGGCCTGCGCCAGCACCTCGGGGACCAGCATCGCCGGCCCGGAGCCGAAGTTCCACACGTGCATCGAATCGCCTCCCCTGCTCGCCTCGCGCCCCGTCAGGCGGGGGCCGCCCCGCCGTCGCCGCCGTTGCCCGGGCCGTGGCCGTTGCCGTTGCCGTTTTCCTCGTCGTCGCGGTCCAGCACCGTCTGCAGCCCGGAGAGCTTCTCGCCCTCGCCGAGGTTGATGAGGGTGACACCCTGGGTGGAGCGGCCCATCTCGCGCACCTCGTTCACGCGCGTGCGGATGAGCACGCCGCCGGAGGTGATGAGCATGATCTCGTCGTCGGGCGAGGCGAGCGTGGCCGCCACGACCTTGCCGTTGCGCGCCGAGGTCTGGATGGCGATCATCCCCTGGGTGCCGCGGCCGTGCCGGGTGTATTCCGCGATGGGCGTGCGCTTGCCGAAGCCGTTCTCGGTGGCGGTGAGCACGCTCTGCTGCTCGTCCTCGGCCACCAGCAGCGCGATGACCTTGCCGCCCTTGGCGAGGTTCATGCCGCGCACGCCGCGCGCGCCGCGGCCCATGGGCCGCACGTCGTCCTCGGCGAAGCGCACCGCCTTGCCCTCGTCGGAGAAGAGCATCACGTCGTGGCGCCCGTCGGTGAGCGCGACGCCCACGAGGCGGTCGCCCTCGTCGAGGTCCACGGCGATGATGCCGGAGGGACGCGGGCGCGAGTATTCGGCCAGGGCCGTCTTCTTGACCACGCCCTCCTGCGTCGCGAAGAACACGTAGCGGTCCTCCACGAACTCGCGCACCGGCAGGATGGCGTTGATGCGCTCGTCCTCGTCCATCTTGAGAAGGTTCACGATGGGCTTGCCGCGGCTGGCGCGGCTGCCCTGCGGCACCTCGTAGACCTTGATCCAGTACACCTTGCCCTTGTTCGAGAAGCACAGCACGTAGTCGTGCGTGTTCGCGATGAAGAGCTTCTCGATGAAGTCGTCCTCCTTCGTGGTGGTGGCCTGCTTGCCGCGGCCGCCGCGCTTCTGGGCGCGGTACTCGTCGAGCTTCTGGCACTTGATGTAGCCGGCGTGCGAGAGCGTGACCACCACGTCCTCGGGTGCGATGAGGTCCTCCATCGAGAGGTCCTGGCCGTTGGCCACGATCTCGCTGCGGCGGGCGTCGCCGAACTCGCGCTTGATCTCCAGGAGCTCGTCCGAGATGATCCGCGTCACCCGCTCGGGCCGGGCCAGGATGTCCAGCAGGTCCTCGATGGCGGCGATGACCTCGCGGTACTCCGACAGGATCTTGTCCTGCTCCAGGCCCGTGAGGCGCTGCAGCTGCATCTCCAGGATGCGCTGGGCCTGCACGTCGGAGAGGCGGTAGCCCGCGGCCGACAGGCCGAAGTCGCGCGGCAGGTTCTCCGGGCGGAACTGCTCGGCGCTCGCGCGGGCGAGCATCTGCTCCACCAGGGGCGATCGCCACGTGCGCGCCATGAGCTCGCCCTTGGCCACCGCGGGGGTCGCCGCGGCCTTGACGATGGCGATGACCTCGTCCACGTTGGAGAGGGCCACCGCGAGGCCCTCCAGCACGTGGCCGCGCTCGCGGGCCTTGCGCAGGTCGAAGACGGTGCGGCGGGTGACCACCTCCCGGCGGTGGCGCAGGAACGCCTCGAGGAACTGCTTGAGGTTCAGCACGCGCGGCTGGCCGTCGAGCAGCGCGACCATGTTCATGCCGAACGTCTCCTGCATCTGCGTGAGCTTGAACAGGTTGTTCAGCACGATCTCGGCGACCTCGCCCCGCTTGAGCTCGATCACCAGGCGCATGCCCTTCTTGTCGGACTCGTTGCGCAGGTCCGCGATGCCCTCGATCTTCTTCTCGTGCACGAGCTCGCTGATGCGCTTCAGGAGCTGGTCGCCGCCCACCTGGTACGGAAGCTCGTCGACGACGATGGCCTGCTTGCCGGCCCTCTCCATGTCCTCGACGTGGGTGCGCGCGCGCATCACCACGCGCCCGCGGCCGGTGCGGTAGCCCTCCCTCACGTCCGCGGTGCCGTAGATGATCCCGGCCGTCGGGAAGTCGGGCGCCGGGACGATCGCGATGAGCTCCTCGATGTCGATGGCCGGGTTGGCGAGCACCGCGACGCACGCGTCCACCACCTCGCCCAGGTTGTGCGGCGGGATGTTGGTGGCCATGCCCACCGCGATGCCGGAGGAGCCGTTCACCAGGAGGTTCGGGACGCGGGCCGGCAGGATCAGCGGCTCGGACTCGCTGCCGTCGTAGTTCGGCCCGAAGTCCACCGTCTCCTTCTCGAGGTCGGCCAGCAGCTCGTGGGCGACCTTGGCCATGCGGATCTCGGTGTAGCGCATGGCCGCGGCGTTGTCGCCGTCCACCGACCCGAAGTTGCCCTGGCCGTCGACGAGGGGGTAGCGCAGGCTGAAGTCCTGCGCCATGCGCACGATCGTGTCGTACACCGCCGTGTCGCCGTGGGGGTGGTACTTGCCGATCACGTCGCCCACGATGCGCGCGGACTTCTTGTAGGCCTTGTTCCAGTCGTTGGAGAGCTCGTGCATCGCGTAGAGCACGCGCCGGTGCACGGGCTTGAGGCCGTCCCGGGCGTCCGGCAGCGCCCGCCCCACGATGACGCTCATCGCGTAATCGAGGTAGGAGCGGCGCATCTCCTGCTCGAGGCTGATCGGGTGGGTTTCCTTGGCGAAAGGTTCCATGTCTTCGGTCGGGGGGCGCCCGCCGCCCGCCCCGGGGCGGATGGCAGCTAAGCGCTTGTTTTAATTGGGCAATTGCCGCAAGGCAAAAGTGAAATCCTAGCACATCCGGGACCACCGCCGCCACTCGCGCGAGCGCCCCGAGCCAGTGTGTCAATCGCGCGACAACACCCCGAAGATGTTGCGGAAACACCACTGTCGGTTGTGGACCCGAGGAGGGTTTGTGTATGATTGAGAGAGTCGTTTCAGGCGCGAGCCTAGAAAAAACCCGGCCTCAAAAAATTTCAAATCTCTTGGGAGTTCCAAAATGAAGATTTCGTCGATTGGGAAGCTGATGCTCGGGTCCGTCGCCGCAGCGGCCCTGGCTTCCGGCTCCGCGCTGGCCACCGTCAACGTCGCCACCGATGCGAGCGGCACCCCGGTTCGCGACGCTTCGGGCAATTGCGTGCTGTCCTCCGGCATCGCCCACCCCGACTGCCAGCCCAAGAAGGACGCCCCGGCGCCCAAGCCCGCCGAGCCGGCCAAGCCTTCGGCCCCGGCCTCTCCGTCCGCGCCCAGCACCCCGGCGGCCAAGCCGGCCCCGGCCTCGGTCAAGCAGACCGTGGTGATCCAGGCCGACGCGCTGTTCGACTTCGACAAGTCGGTCGTCCGTCCGGATGGCAAGAAGAACATCGACGCCGCCCTCGCCAAGCTCGCCGGCGTGGACGTCGAGATGGTCATCGCGACCGGCCACACCGACTCCGTCGGCACCGAGGCCTACAACCAGAAGCTCTCCGAGCGCCGCGCCGCGGCCGTCAAGGCCTACCTGGAGTCGAAGGGCATCCCGGCCTCGAAGATCACCACCCTCGGCAAGGGCGAGACCCAGCCCGTGGCGACCAACAAGACGAAGGAAGGCCGCCAGAAGAACCGCCGCGTGGACATCGAGTTCAAGGGCGTGAAGAAGTAATCCGCCCCGACCCGGCAGAAAACCCCGCCCCGGCGGGGTTTTTTGTTCCCGCGATGCGACAAGCCGACACGCTCCTGCACGCCGCCTGGGTGGCCCCGGTGGAGCCCCCGGGGACGCTGCTCTCGTCGCATTCGGTGGCGATCCGGGAGGGCCGCATCGAGGCCGTGCTGCCGACGGGCCGGGCCCGAGCCGCCTTCGAGGCACGGGAGGAGGTGGACCTCGGTTCGCACCTGCTCATCCCGGGCCTGGTGAACCTGCACTGCCACGCGGCGATGTCGCTGCTGCGTGGCGTCGCAGACGACCTGCCCCTGATGACCTGGCTGCAGGAGCACGTCTGGCCGGCGGAGGCGCGCCACGTGAGCGACGAGTTCGTCCACGACGGAAGCCTGCTCGCGGTGGCCGAGATGCTGCGGGCCGGCGTCACCTGCTTCAACGACATGTACTTCTTCCCCGAGGCGACGGCCCGCGCGTCGCTGCGCGCCGGCATCCGCGCGAGCCTGGGGATGATCGCGATCGAGTTCCCCAGCGCCTACGCCACGGACGCGGCCGGCTACCTGCACAAGGGCCTCGCCACGCGCGACGCGTATCGCGGCGAGGAGCTCCTGGGCTTCTGCCTCGCGCCCCACGCGCCCTACACCGTGGGCGACGACACGCTGCGCCGCATCGCCACGCTCGCCGAGGAGATCGACGTGCCGGTCCACACGCACGTCCACGAGACGCGCGACGAGATCGCCCAGGGAATCGCCCGCAACGGCGTGCGCCCCCTGGAACGCCTGCACCGGCTGGGCATCGTCGGGCCGCGCCTGGTCGCGGTGCACGCCGTCCACCTGGAGGAGGCCGAGATCGAACTGCTCGCGCGGGAAGGCGCGGCCGTGGCGCACTGTCCGGCCTCCAACGCCAAGCTCGCGGCCGGCATCGCGCCGGTCACCGCGCTTCGCCGCGCGGGCGTCACCGTCGGCATCGGCACGGACGGCGCCGCCAGCAACAACCGCCTCGACGTCCTCGCCGAGATGCGCACGGCCGCGCTGCTGGCGAAGGCCACCACGGGCGACGCGAGCGCGCTGGGCGCGCACGAGGCCCTGCGGGCCGCGACGCTCGACGGCGCCCGCGCGCTTGGCCTCGATGCCCGCATCGGATCCATCGTGCCGGGCAAGTCGGCGGATCTCGCGGCCGTCGACCTCTCCACCCTGGAGACGCTGCCCTGCTTCGACCCGGTGTCGGACCTGCTGTACGCCGCGGGACGCGAGCACGTGACGCACGCGTGGGTGGCCGGCGAGCCGGTGCTCGCGGAGCGCCGCCTCACCCGCCTGGACCTGGACGAGATCCGCGCCAAGGCCGCCTGGTGGCGCGGGAAGATGAGGAGCACCCCATGAGCCTCGAGACGGGCGAACGCCCGGCACCCAACGTCGACGAGGGCGAGCTGGCCAAGTTCTCCGCCAGCGCGCACGCCTGGTGGGACCCGGAGAGCGCGCTCTTCGGCCCGCTGCACCGCCTGAACCCCCTGCGGCTCGCGCACGTCGAGAAGGTGGCGGGCGGCCTCGCCGGCAAGCGCGTGATGGACGTCGGCTGCGGGGGCGGGATCCTCGCGGAGGCGATGGCCCGCGCCGGTGCCCGCGTGACCGGGACGGACCTGGCGGAGAAGTCGCTCAAGGTCGCGCGCCTGCACGGGCTGGAGAGCGGCGTCGAGGTGGAGTACCGCCTGCAGGGCGTGGAGGAGGCGGCGGCCGCGGAGCCCGGCGCCTACGACGCCGTCACGTGCATGGAGATGCTCGAGCACGTGCCCGACCCGGGCGCGATCGTGCTCGCCTGCGCGCGGCTGCTGCGTCCCGGGGGCGTCGCGGTGTTCTCGACCATCAACCGCAACCCGCGCGCCTTCCTGCTCGCCATCGTGGGCGCGGAGTACGTGCTGCGCCTGCTGCCGCGCGGCACGCACGAGTACTCACGGTTCGTCACGCCCTCCGAACTCGCCGCGCACTGCCGCGCCGGCGGGCTCGCCGTGACCGACGTCACGGGCCTGGCATACAACCCCGTCACGCGGCGGTTCTCGCTGGGGCGCGACGCCGCGGTGAACTACTTCCTCGCGGCCCGCCGCGAATGAGCCCCGGCCAGCCGCTTCGCGCGGTGCTGTTCGACCTGGACGGCACGCTGGCCGACACGGCGCCCGACATGGCGCGCACGGTCAACGCGATGCGCGAGGCCCGCCGCCTGCCGCCGGTCCCCCTCGATGCGGTGCGCCCCTTCGTGTCGCGCGGCGCCCGCGGCATGATCGGCGCGGCCTTCGGGCTCGGGCCGGAGGACGCCGCGTTCGCCGCCATGCGCGAGGAGTTCCTCGCGATCTATTCCGACAACCTGTGCATCGAGACGCGCCTGTTCCCGGAGATGGAGGCGCTGCTCGACGGACTGGAGGCCGGCGGCCTCGCGTGGGGCGTGGTGACCAACAAGTTCGAGCGGCTCGCGCAGGCCGTCATCGAGGGTCTCGGGCTCGCCTCGCGCGCGGCCGTCCTGGTGGGGGGAGACACCTGCGAGCGCGCCAAGCCCTTTCCCGACCCGCTGCTGCACGCCGCGCGGGCCCTCGCCCTCGCGCCGGCGCAGATCCTCTACGTGGGCGACGACGAGCGCGACGTGCAGGCGGCGCGCGCGGCCGGCATGCCCGTCCTGGCCGCGGCCTACGGCTACCTGGGCGACGGCCCCGGTCCCGCCCACTGGGGCGCGGACGCCATCGTCGATTCCCCCGCGGCCATCGCGCCGTGGCTCGGCCTTGAAACGCCCGCCCGTCGCCCCGACCTGGGTTCGTGACCGGCCGCCACGGCGGCCGAGCAGGTAGAATCCCGACTGCAACACCCCGGTTTCCCGGGGGCGACCTGGTTTCGACAGGTGCAGTGAAGCAGGCAGGGCATGCCGAGCGCCAACGCCTCGTAAAACCGCTGGACTCGCAAATTTAACTGCGAACGACGAAACGTACGCCCTGGCCGCTTAATCCCGGCCAGCTCCGCACCCGCCTTTCCATGGGCGGGGCCAGTTCACCGGCAGCGGAGTCATATCCATGGAATCGGAATTCATCGCGCCGCTTGGTGAAGACCTAAATCATAGGTGGCTCGTGGGGAAGGCCGGGAGCCGGTTCCTGGTCCACCCGCTAAAGCAGAACAACCGGCTACGCATGTAGAACTGTTTGTGGAAAGGCATCTGGACGCGGGTTCGATTCCCGCCGCCTCCACCATCCCCTCCCCCGCCGGCGACGGCGGGGGTTTCGCTTCCGCCCTTCGATGAACGGCCACCCCACGCCCCTGAAGTTCCTCGGCCCATCCTGGTTCGCCGTGGTGATGGGGCTCGTCGGGCTCGCGCTCGCGTGGCACCGCGCGACGCCCGTCATGGGAGAGCTCGCCGGCGGCGCGGCCCTGGTGGCGGCCGGGGCGGCCGCCGCCGTGTTCCTCGCGCTCGTCGCCGGATTGGCCGTCCGCGCAGCCCGCTACCCCGAAGCTTTCCGGGAGGACTTCGCGCACCCGGTGCGCCACCCTTTCGTGGCCGCCGCGCCCATCTCGTTCATCCTGCTCGCGACGGCTGCCGTGGCGCTCGCGGGACCCACGCCGGCCTCCCGCCTGGCGTGGTGGGTCGGCAGCCTCTCGCAGTTCGCCGTCACCGTGTGGGTGCTCGCGCGCTGGTGGCGCGGCAACCGCCCCGGCGGGATAGCCTGGGCGAGCGTCACGCCGGCACTCATCCTGCCGGTCGTCGGCAACGTCCTCGCTCCCCTCGCCGGCGTGCCGCTCGGGTTCGAGCGCTGGTCGGCCGCGCAGTTCGCGGTGGGGCTCTTCTTCTGGCCCGTGGTGCAGACGCTCATCATCGCCCGCCTCGCGGTGCACGGCACCTGGCCGGAGAGGCTGCTGCCCTCGGCCTTCATCTTCGTCGCGCCGCCTTCCGTGATCGGGCTGGGTCTCGCCCAGTTCGGCGCGCCGCTTCCGCTGCTCTGGGGAGCGTGGGGCGTGGCGCTCTTCAGCCTCCTGCTCGCGGCCGTGGAACTGCGGCGGATCGCCGCGCTGCCGTTCGCCATCCCGCACTGGGCGATGTCGTTCCCCCTCGCGGCATTCAGCGCCCTCACGCTGCGCGTGGCGGAGCCCGGCGGCGCATTGGCGACGGCGAGCATCATCGCGCTCTCCGCGACGTCGTTGCTCGTCGTGGCGCTCGCGCTCGCCACGGTGCGCGGTCTTCGCGCCGGCACGCTCCTCGTCCCGGAGCCCGTGGCGGCCATCCAGCCCGCGAACTCCTGATCGTTCGGGGGGTGGGACCTTCGTCCCATGCCGCGCGGGACTCCCGTTGACTCCGGTCAACGGCGGCGAGGCGACGGTCGATAAGCTTTTCCTCATACATCCGCGAGCCCGCGCCGCACCCGTGGCGCCCCGCGGGCCGTCGGATCCGGTCCCCTCACGTACTTGGAGTCGACACCATGAACGCTCGCAGAACCCTTCTCGCCACCCTACTCGTCTGCACCGGTCTCGCGCTGCCCGGCTTCGCGCTCGCGCAGAAGGCACCCGCCGCCCCGAACTACCCGCCGATCGTCGGCAAGCACGTCGCGGACACGAAGAAGCAGATCAAGACGATCAAGATGGACGAGTTCTACGCCCAGCTGCAGAAGAAGGAGCTCGGCACCCTCATCGACGTGCGCGAGGCCGACGAGTACGCCGACGGCTTCATTCCCGGCGCCGTGAACATCCCGCGCGGGCTGCTCGAATTCAAGATCTGGAAGCAGCTCGGGTTCCCGAATGCCGTCGACATGAACCAGCGCATCACGCTGTACTGCATGACGGGCGGACGCTGCGCGCTGTCGGCCAAGGCGCTGCAGGACCTCGGATTCACCAACGTGGTGGGCGGCGACCTGAAGATCGAGGAGTGGACGAAGGCGGGCTACCCGCTCGTGAAGCCCTCGGCCAAGGGCTGACGGGTCCGGAGGAAGGCACCGGGCGTCGCGGGGACGGCCCCGTCTCCGCGACCGCTAGAAGCCCAGGGCCCGCATGCCCTGGTAGAACGCGAAGCTTGCCGCCCAGGCGAGCGCGAGGGGCCAGGCCACCGCCAGCGCCGTGAAGGACAGGCTCCGCGATTCGCTGCGCAGCGTGGCCACCGTCGACAGGCACGGCGTGTAGATGAGCGTGAAGAGCATGAAGCTCGTGGCCGCCACCCAGTCCATGGAGTGGGCCAGCGAGGCGGCCAGCGCGTTGCCCTCCGCCCCGTAGATCACCGCGAAGGCCCCGATGACGATCTCCTTGGCCACGAAGCCGAAGATCAGCGCGACCGCGAGCTTGTCGTCGATCCCCAGGGGCCCCAGCACCGGCTGCAGCGCGTGGCCGATCCAGCCGGCCCAGGTGTCCGGCCCGGCCGGCGCGGCGCCCGCCGGCAGGTGCGTGAGGAGCCACACGGCGATCACGCCCACGAAGATGAACGTGGTGGCGCGGCGCAGGAAGTGCTTCACCTCCAGCCAGCCGCGCATCCAGACCTGGCGCAGCGTCGGCAGGCGGTAGGGGGGCAGCTCGATCACGAAGGGCTCGCGGCTCGCGAACCGGCGCCGGAAGACGAGCGCCGTCACGATGACGGAGGCGAAGCTCGCGAGGTACAGCCCGAAGAGGACCCACGGCGCCCGCGCCGGCGAGAACATCGCGGCCGCGAGGAACACGAACACCTGCAGCCGCGCCGAGCACAGCGACAGGGGAATCGTGAGCATCGACAGCAGGCGCATCGCCCGGTCGCGCATCACCCGCGTGCCCATGAGCGCCGGCACGTTGCAGCCGAAGCCCATGATCAGCATCACGAAGGACCGCCCGTCCAGCCCCAGGCGGGCCATGAGCGAATCCGTCAGGAACGCGGCGCGCGAGAGGTAGCCGCTGTCCTCCACGGCCGCGAGGAAGAAGAAGAACACCACGATCACCGGGACGAAGGCGCCCACCGTGGACAGGCCGGCCCACACGCCGTCCAGGAGGAAGCCGCGCAGCACCTCGGGCGCCGGGGCGAGCAGCGGCTCCAGCGCGGCGCTGCGGACCGCGTCGAAGATCTCCCGCAGGCCGTCCTGCAGCGGGGTGCTCAGCAGGAACACGGCCTGGAAGACGGCGAGCATCGCCAGGAAGAAGAGCGGCAGGCCGAGCCAGGGGTGCAGCACGACGCGGTCGATGCGGTCCGACGCCTGTTCCGAGAGCCGCTCGGGAATCACGACGGCGGATTTCACCAGGGACTCGATCTCCTCCTCCCGGCGGTGGTCCTCGGCGAGCGCCTCGCGGATCGACGCCTCGCGCGGCGCCGGCGCATCGTCCAGCACTTTCGCCAGCCGGGCCATCGCTTCCGGCACGCCGGTGCCGAAGCGCGCCGAGACCGCCGCGACCGGCAGGCCGAGCCCGGCCGAGAGGCGGCCGGCATCGATCTCCACGCCGAAGCGCCTCGCCTCGTCGGACATGTTGAGGAAGACCATCGCCGGGATGCCGAGCGCGCGGACCTGGAGGGCGAGGGCGAGCTGGCGGTCGATCTGGGAGGCGTTGAGGACGACCGCCACCGCGTCCACCCGCGTGGACTCGACGAAGTGGCGCACCACCATCTCGTCGTCGGAGAAGCCGTGCAGGTCGTAGAGTCCCGGCAGGTCGACGAGCTCGGCGAGGTGCGGGCCCACGGGCAGCCTCGCGCTTGCGAGGTCCACGGTGACGCCCGGCCAGTTGCCGACCCGCGCATGCGCCCCGGTGAGGCGGTTGAAGAGAGTCGACTTGCCCGTGTTGGGCATGCCGACCAGCGCGATGCGCTTCATGGAGGGGCGGGGATCGCCCTCAGGCGGCCGACGGCGCGACGGGTCGGATCGTGATGCCCCCGGCGTCGGCCGGCCGCAGCGCCACGTCGGTCATGCCGAGGCGCACGTGCAGGGGCCCGCGAAGGCTCGCTTGGCGCACCAGCAGCACCGCGCGTCCGGCGCGGAATCCCAGGGCGGCCAGCCGCAACCGCAACCCCTCCGGTCCTTCGATGGCGGAAATGACGCCGCTCTGGCCAGGGGCCAGGCGGGACAGGGGCTTGCGATCGGGCATGGGCGTCGGACTTGAGATCTATTCGTATTTGCATCATAGCATAGCCGCCCGCCGGCGCCACACCTTGAGATCGCTCAACTTTTCCCGGGCCGGCCCACGAAAAAGGCGGCCCGAAGGCCGCCTGGATGTCCCTGAAATTACTGGGGACTTGTGTCAGCGGATGATCGCCATCCACGGCACGCCAAGGACGAGGAACGCCGCGATGAACAGCACGCCGAAGATCGCCCCCATGAGCCAGTAGTCCTTCGTGGGCAGGTACCCGGAGCCGTAGTACACGGGGCTGGGGCCCGTGGCATACGGGGTGAGCATCCCCATGATCCCGAGCGTGAGGCACAGGAGCTGCGCGAACTGCGCCATGTCCATGCCGGGGATCGTCGTGCCCACCGCCAGCATCACCGGCAGCAGCGCGGTGACGTGGGCCGTGATGCTCGCGAAGAGGTAGTGGGTGAAGTAGAACACCAGCACGAGCGCGATCATCGCCATGAAGGGCGAGTAGCCGGCCATGCCCGCGGCCACGCCGTCGGCGAACCACTTCACGAAGCCGACCTTGCTCAGGCCCCCGGCGAGCGCCACTAGGGTGGCGAACCACGCCAGCGTGTTCCACGCCGCCTTGTTGGAGGTCATGTCGTCCCAGGTCACGACGCCGAGCACCAGCATCAGCGAGATCACGACGAGGGCGACCGTGGTCGCGTCGATCACCTTGCCGCCGAAGATCCACAGCGCGAGAGCCACGACCACCAGTCCGGCGAGCATGAGCTCGCGCGAGGTGATGCCGCCCATCCGCGCGAGTTCCTCGGCCGCCCACTTCGGGACCTCCTCGCCGCGCTTGACCTCGGGCGGGTACACCCAGTACGCCACGAGGGGGATGGCCACGAGCAGGAGCACGCCCACGGGCGCGATGGACAGGAACCACTGCGCCCAGGTGATCTCCACGCCCGCCGTCTTCTTCACCATCTCGAGCGCGAGCAGGTTGGGCGCCAGGCCCGTGAGGAACATCGAGCTCGTGACGCAGGTGGCGGCGATCGCGACCAGCATGAGGTAGGAGCCGATGCGGCGCGCCGACGGGTCGTTGGGCTTCGAGTCGTAGAGCCCCGGCAGGTTGCGGATCACGGGGTAGATCGTCCCGCCGCTGCGGGCCGTGTTGGACGGCGTGAACGGCGCGAGCAGCGTGTCGGCGATGGTGACCGCGTAGCCGAGCGTGAGCGTGCGACGGCCCATGGCCTTCACGAGCACCAGCGCGATGCGCCGGCCCAGCCCCGTCTTCTCGTAGCCGAGCGCGAACATGAAGGCGCCGAAGATGAGCCACACGGTGGAGTTGGAGAACCCCGACAATGCCCACTTGAGCGCCTCGCCCGTCACCTTGAACCCGGGCTTGGCGAGCTCGGCCGGCGAGAAGAGCACGTACGGGGCGAGCACCGCCACCAGCGTCACGCCGATGACGCCGATCGCGCCGCCGGGCAGCGGCTCGACCATCAGGCCGACGATCACGCCGGCGAAGATCGCGAAGAAGTACCACGCGTGCTGCGGGAGCCCGCCGGGCGCGGGCATGAGCGCCAGGGCGAGCGTGACGGCGACGGGCAGGAGCCCGCGCCAGGGAAAGCCGTGGTGCGGCGCCTTCTCGGCAAGGACCTTCGAGGGCGCGGCGCCGGGTGCGACGATGGACATGATCCGTTTCCTTTCGCGTGAGACCGCGGAGCGGCCGCGGCCTTTCGCGACGGATTCTCCCGCCGGACCCTCGCGCATACTTGACGCGGCGCAACTGCGCGGAGGCGTTCGCGCCTTTCGTGGGGCCAAGGTCCCATCGCGCAAAGAAAACGCCGCCCGCGTTTCGCGCGGGCGGCGTGGGACCTTCGTCGTACGGCGGCGCAGCCTACTTCATGCCCTGCGAGACCATCTTGCGCCGCAGGAAGGCGATCTGCGTCTGCAGCGGCAGCTGCTTGGGGCAGACGTCGTGGCAGCCCAGCAGCGACATGCAGCCGAACACGCCGTTGTCGTCGCCGACGAGTTCGTAGAAGTCCTCGTCGCTTCGCGTGTCGCGCGGGTCCAGGCGGAAGCGCGCGATCTTGTTCAGGCCCACCGCGCCCACGAAGTCCTCGCGCATGCGCGCCGTGCCGCAGCCGGCCACGCAGCAGCCGCACTCGATGCAGCGGTCGAGCTCGAAGATCTCCTCGGCGAGGTCGGGGTCCATGCGCTCCTCGATGCGCCGCAGGTCCACCTCGCCCTCCTTGAGGTGCACCCAGGTCTCCAGGCGCTCGCTCATGCCGCGCATCCACTTGCCGGTGTCGACCGACAGGTCGGCGATCAGCTCGAAGACCGGCAGGGGCGCCAGCGTGATCTCGGCGCCCAGGCTCTTGGTGAGCGTGCGGCAGGCGAGGCCCGGCCGCCCGTCGATCATCATGGCGCAGCTGCCGCAGATGCCGGCGCGGCACACGAAGTCGAAGGCGAGCGAGCCGTCCTGCTTGTCGCGGATCTCGTTGAGCGCGATGAAGAGCGTCATCCCGTCGGCCTCCTCGAGCTGGTAGCTCTGCAGGCGCGGGCGGTCGCCCGGGACCTTCGGGTTGTAGCGCAGGATCTTGAAGATGAGCTTGCGGGGTGCAGTGCCGTCGGCCATCGTCGGCTCCTCAGAACGGTTCGTCGATGCGCTCGTTGCGGCCGCGGAGCGGCTCCGGCAACAGGTGCTCGAAGGGCATGAGCGCCTGCTGCAGCGCGAATCGGTCCGGCGCCTTGCCCGAGGCCTTGATGGCCTCGATCTCGGCGGCACGCGCCGGCGTGTCCGGATGGTCGATGTAGTCCTTGGCGCCGTAGCCGCGCCAGCCCGGGGGCAGTTCCATGCGCGTGACGTCCAGCGGCTCGTAGTCGAGCGTCGGCAGCGTGTCCGAATCGCTCTTCCAGGTCGCCAGCGTGCGCTTGAGCCACTCGGCGTCGTTGCGGCGCGGGTAGTCGGAGCGGAAGTGCGCCCCGCGGCTCTCCGTGCGCGTGAGCGCGCCGTAGGCGATGGTGAGCGCGAGCTTGATCATGCGCTGCACGCGATAGGCGGTGACGAGCTCGGGGTTGGGGCCGGGGGCCGCGCTGCGCACGCCCACGTTCCGCGCGCGCGCGAGCAGCTTCTGCAGGCCGTCGACGGCCTTCTGCAGGTCCTCGCCCGTGCGGAAGATGCCCACCTGGGAACTCATGAGGTCCTGCATCTCGAGCTTGAGCACCGAGGGATCCTCGCCGCCGCGCCGGTTGGCGATGGCGTCGAGCTTGGCCTTTTCGCGCTCCACGAAGTCCTGCACCAGGCCCACCGGCACGGTCACCGCGTTCTCGGGCTTGTCGCAGAAGTCGGCGACGAATTCGCCCACGATCATCCCGGCCACGACCGTCTCGGCCACGGAGTTGCCGCCCAGCCGGTTGAAGCCGTGCATGTCCCAGCAGGCGGCTTCCCCCGCGGAGAACAGGCCCTTGAGCGTCGGGCTCTCGCCCGTGGGCTTCGTGCGCACCCCGCCCATGGTGTAGTGCTGCGCGGGCCGCACGGCGATGAAGTCCTTCACCGGGTCCACGCCGAGGAAGTAGTGGCAGATGTCCCACACCTCCCGCAGGTTCTGGTGGATGTGCTTCTCGCCCAGCAGGGTGATGTCGAGCCACAGGTGCTCGCCGAAGCGCGACTTGACCCCGTTGCCCTTGCGGATGTGCTCCTCCATGCGGCGCGACACGACGTCGCGGGAGGCGAGCTCCTTCTTCTCGGGCTCGTAGTCCGGCATGAAGCGGTGGCCGCTCGCGTCCTTGAGCAGGCCGCCGTCGCCGCGGCAGCCCTCGGTCACCAGGATGCCCGCGGGGAAGATGGCCGTGGGGTGGAACTGGACCGCCTCCATGTTGCCGAGCGCGGCCACGCCCGTCTCCAGCGCGATCGCGTGGCCGATGCCCTCGCAGATCACCGCGTTGGTCGTGTTGCGGTAGAGGCGCCCCGCCCCGCCCGTGGCGATGGCGGTGGCCTTGGCCACGTAGGCGAGGACTTCGCCCGTGACGAGGTCGCGCACCACGGCACCGAGGCAGCGCCCGCCGTCGTGGATGAGCGCCAGGGCCTCCTTGCGCTCGTGCACGGGGATCGACTCCGCGATGGCGCGGTCGGCGACCGCCGTGATCATGGCGTGGCCCGTGGCGTCCGCCACGTAGCAGGTGCGCCACTTCTTGGTGCCGCCGAAGTCGCGCTGCGCGACCGTGCCGTGGGCCTCGTCGCGCTCGGTGAGCGTCACCTTCTGGCCGTTGATGACGGCCTGGCGGTCACCCTTGCGCACGCGGCTCCAGGGCACGCCCCAGGCGGCCAGCTCGCGCACGGCCTTGGGCGAGGTGTTCACGAACATGCGCACGACCTCCTGGTCGGCGCCCCAGTCCGAGCCCCGGACGGTGTCCTCGAAGTGCACGTCCTCGGTGTCGCCCTGCCCCTTCGAGACGTTGCCCAGCGAGGCCTGCATGCCGCCCTGCGCCGCCTTGGAGTGCGAGCGCTTGGGCGGGACGAGCGAGAGGATGATGGCGTCGTGGCCGCGCCGCTTGGCGCCGACCGCCAACCTCAGCCCGGCGAGGCCCCCGCCGATGACCAGGACGTCGGTGTAGACGACTTTCATGGCGCTTTCTCCTGCGGATTCGGGACGACCCAGGCCGGCGTGTAGCGCTCGCCCGCGCGGGCGGCGTGCTCGTGGCCGATCTTCATGTAGGCGCCGAGGGTCGCGAGGCCCAGCGCGAGGAAGAACACCGTGAGGACCCACTTGGCGACCTTGAGCCGGTGGCGGCTCGCGGCCGGGTCCTTGCCTTCGAGCCAGCCCCACTTCACGCAGAGCCGGTAGAGCCCGACGCCGCCGTGCAGCTCCACGGCGAAGAGCAGCACGAGGTACAGGGGCCACCAGCGGCCGGACCAGACCCGGTCGGCCGAGCCGTACGGCCCGATGGCGCCGGGATGCATCATCATCTGGTACAGGTGCACGGCGGCCATGAAGAAGAGCAGGAATCCGGTCACCACCTGCACCCACCAGAGCGTGGTGTCCTCGTGCGCCATGAGCCGGCGGTGCCCGAGAAAGGTCCGGTACTGCCGGTAGTTGGCGGGGAACTTCCGCATCGCGAGGAAGGCATGGAGCATGATGAGCGCCAGCACGCCGGCCACCACCACCGAGACGACCCCGGGGTAGGAGGCGCCCAGCACGAAGTAGCCCTCGAAGAACTTCGTCACGGTCCACATGGCGTCCTTGCTCACGAGGATCGTGGACACGAAAAACATGTGGCCCCACATGAAAAGGGCCAGCACGAGGCCCGAGGCGCTCTGCGCGAAGTCCATCCGCGCGGGCCACCGGCTCTTGCGCGGCCGGTCCGCCAGCCCGACGCCGGCGATGACATCCTGGGTGGTATCCATCCGCTCCTCCATGCCCCCCGGGGGATAGGGGGGTCTCGGCCCGCACACTTTGCCGCCTAAAGGCCCCCCGACGGTTGACAGGGGTCAAAGGCCCGGGAAGGCCCGCGACGGCCGCCGGGGGTCACGGCCCGCCGGGTCGCGATAAAATCACCCACCGCAAGGCCAGCCCTCCCCCTTGATCGACGTCATCATTCCCGTCTACCGCGGGTTCGCCGAGACTCGCCGCTGCCTCGAGAGCGTGCTGGCCTCGTCCGTCCGCGCCGCCCACGAGGTGATCGTGGTCGACGACGCGAGCCCGGAGCCGGCGCTGTCGGCATGGCTGCGCGAGCTCGCGGCCGCCGGGCGGATCCGCCTCGTCGTGCACGAGCGCAACCTCGGCTTCGTGGCATCGGTCAACGGCGCGATGGCGCTGGACCGCGACCGCGACGTGGTGCTCCTCAACAGCGACACCGAGGTCGCCGACGGCTGGCTGGACCGCCTGGCGGGCTGCGCGGCCCGCGATCCCCTCTGCGCCACCGTCTCGCCCTTCTCGAACAACGCCACCATCTGCAGCTATCCCGGCTTCGAGCGCCCCAACCCGCTTCCCGACGGGTTCGGCACCCGAGACCTCCAGGAGGTCTTCGCCGAGGTGAACGACGGCTGCTCGGTGGAAGTGCCGACCACGGTCGGCTTCTGCATGTACCTGCGGCGCACGTGCCTCGAGCGCGTGGGGCCCTTCGACGAGGAGGCCTTCGGCGCCGGCTACGGCGAGGAGGTCGACTACTGCATGCGCGCCGCCCGGGCCGGGTTCCGGCACCGGCTGTGCGCGGACGCCTTCGTCTTCCACCAGGGCGAGGTGTCGTTCCGCGACGCGGGCGCCGACCGCCGCCAGCAGGCGCAGGCGATCGTCGACGATCGCTATCCGGACTTCATGCCGGCGGTGCGCGACTGGATCGCCCGCGACCCGGCGGCGCCGCTGCGCGAGCGCGTGACGGCGCGGCTCGCCTCGCTTCGGCAGGCCCGGACGGCCGCCCTGCCGCCGGCGCTTTCCGCCGCGGATGCCGGTCCCGTGCTCCTCGTCTTCGCGGCTGGCGGGACGCAGGCGCAGGACACCGCACGCACCGTCGAGGCCGCGATGCGGCAGGCCGTGCTGCCGGGCACGAGGGCCGTCGCCGCGGGAGATCCGGCGCGCGCGGGAAGCGAACTCGCCGCGCGGCTGTCGGACCACGCCGGGCGGGACGTGGTGGTGGCCGAGGCCGGCGTGACGCTGCCCTATGCATGGGACGCGCGCCTTCGCCTCGCGGCCCACGACCAGCCGGGCATCGGCGCGGCGGCGCCGATGTGCGCCTCCGGTCCGGCCTTCCGCCTGGCGCTGGACGATTCCGCCGGCGAGCGGCTGGACCGCATCGCCTATTGCCTCGGCGACCGCTCGTACCACGAGGTGCCCGGGCTGCCGCACGCCTGCGCCTACGTCCGGCGCGACGCGCTGGACGCTGCCCTTCCGGAAGTGGCCGGCGAGGCCTGGCCGGCGCTCGTGGATGGCCTCGCCCGGGCAATTCGCCGCGACGGGCGCAGTTGCGTGCTGTGCGACTACGTCCACGTGGCCGGTGCCCGGCCCTCGGACGCCTGGCCGGGCGACGCGGTGGAATCGTCGGCGCTGGAGCAGCACCACCCGCTGGGGTGGCTGCGCCGCGCGGTGGCCGACCTGGCGGCCCGCGGGCTGCCGGCCGTGGGCATGCCCGGCCTCGACCCGCGGCCCGTCCGGCTGCACGTGATGCACTACTGGGGCGGCGGCCTCGAACGATGGGTCCGCGACTTCGCGCGCGCCGATCCGGGCGCGATCCACCTCACGCTCGCCACCTACCGCATCGGCGAGGCCGGCGGCCAGCGCGTCGTGCTGTGCGCCGACCCGGCCGCGCGCGCACCGGTCCGCACCTGGGACATCGCCCGTCCCATCCGGTCCACCGCGACGGGCAGCGTCGAGTACCGCCGCATCCTCGACCAGGTGGTGCGGGAGTTCGCGGTGGACACGGTCGTCGTCTCCTCGCTCATCGGCCACGGCCTGGATGCCCTGGACCTGCCGCTGCCCACGGTCGTGGTGATGCACGACTTGTACCCCGTGTGCCAGGCGATCAACCCGCAGTTCGGCAAGACGTGCGAGCGGTGCGACGCGCACGACCTGGCGCGCTGCGGCCGCGAGAACCCGCTCAACCGCATCTTCACCGACCTGCCGGCCCCGGACTGGGACCGGATGCGGCGCGGGTTCGTCTCGCGGATCCTCGAGCGCGGGCTGCCCGTCGTGGTGCCCAGCCCCTGGGTCGCCCGGACGCTTCGCCAGCTCGATCCCCGGCTGGAGCGGGCGTCCGTCCACGTGATCGGACACGGGATCGACCTGCGGCCCGCACGGCTCGCGATCGCCGCGCGAGAGCCGGGGGAGCGCCTGCGACTCGTGGTCCTCGGCCGCCTCTCCCCCCAGAAGGGCTCGGAGCTGCTGCGCGAGGCGGCCCCGGGTCTATCCCGCTTCGCGGACGTCACCCTGCTCGGCGGCGGCCGGAACGGCCTGCGGCTGGGCGAGGCCTGCGGGTGGCAGGCCATCGAGTCCTACGGGGAGGAGGAGCTCCGCGAGCACCTCGCGCGAATCGCCCCGCACGCGGCCGTGCTGGCCTCCGTGGTGCCCGAGACGTTCAGCTACACCCTCAGCGAGCTCTTCAACCTGGGCATTCCCGCCCTCGCGACCGACCTCGGCAGCTTCCGCGAACGCATCGAGGACGGACGGACGGGCTTTCTCTTCGCGCCAGAGGCGTCCTCGCTCGTCGCGTGCGTCGAGTCCCTGCACGGCGACCCGGCCAGGCTCCAGGAAGTCGCCGCGCGGCTCGCCACCCGCCCCCTGGAACCGTCGGCCTCCGAGATGGCCGGCCGTTACGCCGAGGTCCCGCCCTCCGGGACGCGGCCCGCGGCGCGCCTGCAGGTGGGCATCGGCACGCAGACCGGGCTCACCGAGCCCTACCGCCACCTCACCCAGGCCTACGAGCAGCTCGCCGGCGCCTACGGGCAGTCGCGACGGGCCTACGACCACGTCCGCCGGGCCTATGACGCGGCGACCGAGCGGTCCCGGAAGGCCGACGCGCTCTGGCAGGCGTGCGCCGAGGATCTCGAGGGCATGCGCCTGCAGTGGCAGTGGTGGCGGGCTCCGCGCGCGGCGCGCCGGCTGGACGAAACTCGTGAGAAAATACGCCGCCTCGACGAGGCGGGAGGTTCCCCGGCCGGGCCGGCCGCGGAAGCTTCGCCTGGGGCGAGCCTCGCGGGCGACGCCCCCCCGCCGTCCTCCGGAAACGACCCACAAGACACGACCCATGGCCGAGACGAACCTTGACGCGCGCTTCCCCTGGGCGGCCCGCCTTTCGCCCGAGCGGCTGAAGAGCCCCTGGTGGATCGGGCACATCCCGTTCGCCTTCGAACTGGTGGCCCGCCTGCGGCCGGGCACCCTCGTGGAGCTGGGCACCTACAGCGGCTCCTCCTTCGCCGCCTTCTGCCAGGCCGTGCGCGCCTGCGGGCTGGACACGCGCTGCTACGGCGTGGACCTGTGGGAGGGCGACGTGCACATGGGCACGTTCGACGAGGAGCTGTTCCGGGAGGTCTCGCAGTACATGTCCGACACCTACCCGGGCATCGCGACCCTGGTGCGAAAGGACTTCGACGAGGCCTCCCGCGACTTCGCGGACGGCTCCGTGGACCTCCTGCACATCGACGGCACCCACACCTACGAGGCGGTCGGCAACGACTTCCGCACCTGGCTGCCGAAGATGTCGCGCCGCGGCGTGATCCTCTTCCACGACACGAACGTCACCGTGCAGAACGCGGGCGAGGCCGCGCTGCGCTTCGGCGTGCGCCGCCTCTTCGACGAGGTGAAGGGCCGCTACCCGCACCTCGAGTTCGGCCACTGCTGGGGTCTCGGCGTGCTGGTCACGGGGTCCGAGGCGCCGCCGGAGGTGCTCGAGCTCGTGGCGGCCGCGCAGGACCCGGCCTTCGCCGCGCACTTCGCCGCCAAGGGCCAGGCGGTGTCGGAGCGCTTCGAGGCCATGGGCATCCCGCTGCCGGTCCACGGCACCTATCCCGGCTCGGGCTCGCTTGCCGCCCGCGCGGCCAACCGGCTGCGCCGACTCGCGCGCCGGCTCCTCGGAGGCGCCTCCCCCGCCTAGTCGTCCAACGCGGGCGCCGCCAGGCGGCCGCCCCTCCCGCCGAAGCCCGCAATGAACGCCTCCCAACAGGTCAAGCTGCTCGCGCTGTATTTCCCGCAGTTCCACGCCATCCCCGAGAACGACGAGTGGTGGGGCAAGGGCTTCACCGACTGGGTGAACGTGCGCAAGGCCAGGCCGCAGTTCCGGGGTCACTACCAGCCGCGCATGCCGCTCGGCGGGCGCTACTACGACCAGTCGCGCAAGGAGACGCTCGCCTGGCAGATCGACCTCGCGCGCCGCCACGGCGTGCACGGCTTCTGCCACTACCACTACTGGTTCGGGGGCAAGCAGCTGCTGAACACGCCGACCGACATGGTGATGGATTCGCCGGAGCTCGACCTGCCGTTCTGCCTGGCGTGGGCCAACGAGACCTGGTCGCGGCGCTGGGACGGGCGCGACCACCACATCCTGCAGGAGCAGACGCACGAGCCCGACCGGGCCCTCTGGGCGCGCCACTTCGAGTACCTCTTCCGGGCGTGGAGCGACGAGCGCGCGATCCGCGTCGACGGCAAGCCCGTCTTCCTCGTCTACCGCCCGCACCGGATCACCGAGATCGGGGCGATGTTCGACTTCTGGCGCGGCCTGGCCCACGAGCGCGGGCTGCCGGGCCTCTACCTCGTCGCGATGAAGCAGTACGAGTTCCCCGTGCCGCAGGTGCTGCGACACTTCGACGCGACGATGCAGTTCCAGCCCTTCGAGGCCATCTACTCGCCAGACTTCGAGGGGGCCGGAACGGGCTCCCTCGCCCGCAAGGCGCTGGCGCCGCTGCGCGTGCTGCCGGACCGGCTGCAGGAGGTCCTGCGCACGATCCGCAACCAGGTCTTCTCCGGACTCACCTTCTACGACTACGACCAGGTGTGGCGCCAGATCCTCAAGGTGGAGCGCGAGGGCGGCATCCCGGCCTTTCCGGGCGCGTTCGTCGACTGGGACAACACGGCCCGCTACGTGAAGCGGGCCCGCATCTTCAAGGGCGCCTCCCCCGAGCGCTTCGCCTACTGGTTCCGGCGCCTCGTCGAGGCCACCGCCGCCCGCCCGGAGCCCGAGCGGCTCATCTTCCTCAACGCGTGGAACGAGTGGGCCGAGGGCACCTACCTCGAGCCCGACGAGCGCTACGGCTACCGGTACCTCGAGGCGGTGCGCGACTGCCTCGCGGAGCCGGCCGCCGCCGCCCGATCGCCCGTCGCGGCCTGATCCGGGGGCCGTTTCTCCCCCACCGCGGGCCGGGGTGTGCCCGCGGGAGTTCGGTGTATCATTCGCCGCTGCGGCAGCCACCCGACCGGACTCACAAGAAAAGCGAGACACCGTGGCCCTCAACGCCCGCTGGATCCCGAAGTTCGGCCTGCACGACATCATCCGCGTGGCGATCGGCCTCGCGCTCGTGGTCTTCTTCCTCGCCCACGAGGCCGAGTGGAAGGAGTTCCGGCCGCTCACGCAGCTCGAGCTCTGGGCCTACGACGCGCGGGTGCGCCTGTTCCTGCCGAAGACGCGCGACACGCACGTCGTCATCCTCGACATCGACGAGAAGAGCCTGAACGCCGAGGGCCGCTTCCCGTGGCCGCGCAACAAGGTGGCGCTGATGCTGCGCCAGCTCTTCGAGCGCTACCAGGTGCGGGTGGTGGGCTTCGACATCGCCTTCCCCGAGGCGGACACCAGCTCGGGCCTGCCCATCTTCGAGTCCCTCGCCAAGGGCGAGCTCAAGGACGACGCGCAGTACCTGGAGTTCCTCAAGGGGGCGCGCGCCTCGCTCGACTACGACCAGGTCCTCGCCCAGGAGATCGGCAAGTGGCCGGTGGTGCTGGGCATCGCGATGGGCGGCAAGGGCGACATCGCCGGCGTCCTGCCACCGCCGGTCTTCCTCGCGAACCAGCTGCCGCCGGGCGTCGACTTCCAGCACTACACGTCCACCGGCTACAGCGGCAACCTCGCGGTGCTGCAGCAGGCGGCCACCGCGGCGGGCCACTTCTACCCCGCCCTCGACATCGACGGCGTCACCCGGCGCGTGCCGATGTTCATGGCGTTCAAGGACGGCTACTACGAGGCCCTTTCCCTCGCCATCGCGAGGACCTCGCTTGGCAACCAGCCCGTGAAGGTCGTGCTGCAGGAGCCGGTGCGATCCGGGAGCATCGTTCGCGGCTGGATCAAGAACATCCGCATCGGCGAGCTGTCCATCCCGCTGGACCAGACCATGTCCGCCATGGTCCCGTACCGCGCCTCGGGCGGGTTCCGCTACGTCTCCGCCACGGACGTGATCCGCGGCACCCTGCCGGCCGACGAGCTCAAGGACAAGATCATCATCGTCGGCACCTCCGCCCAGGGCCTGGTGGACCTGCGCGCCACGCCGGTGCAGGAGGACCTCGCCGGGGTGGAAGTCCACGCCTCCCTCGTGGCGGGCATCCTCGACGGCTCCATCATGCAGCGCCCCGGGGAGGTGCTGGGGCTCATCGGGGCGATCCTCCTGGGCCTGGGCGTGCCGCTCGCGGTGGTGATGCCCCGGCTCTCGGCGCTCTGGTCCACCGTCGTCGTCGGCGTCCTCGTCGTGCTGGTGATCGCCGGCAACCTCTACCTGTGGCAGGCGAACCACTGGGTGGTGCCGATCACCTCGCCCCTGCTGATGCTGGGGCTGCTCTACTTCCTCAACATGGTCTACGGCTTCTTCTCCGAGGCCCGGTCGCGCCGGCTCATCACGGGGCTGTTCGGCACCTACGTCCCGAAGGAGCTGGTCGACGAGATGTCCAAGAACCCCGGCGAGTACTCGATGAAGGGGGAAAGCCGCGAGATGACCGTGCTCTTCTCGGACGTCCGCGATTTCACGTCGATCTCCGAGGGCCTCACCCCGGAGGGCCTCAAGGACCTGATGAACACCTACCTCACGGCGATGACGGAGCAGGTGCAGGCCAAGCGCGGCACGATCGACAAGTACATCGGCGACGCGATCATGGCCTTCTGGGGCGCCCCGCTCGCGGACGCGGACCACGCGGTGCACGCGCTGGAGACGGCGGTGGCCATGCAGAAGGCGCTGCGGGACCTGGACGCGCCCTTCGCCCGCCGCGGCTGGCCGATGCTGCACATCGGCGTGGGCCTGAACTGCGGGATGATGAGCGTGGGCGACATGGGCTCGCGCTTCCGCCGCTCCTACACGGTGATGGGCGACGCGGTGAACCTCGCCTCGCGCCTGGAGGGCCTCACCAAGGAGTACGGCGTGGGCATCCTCGTGTCCGAGAACATCGTGCGCAAGGCCCAGGGCTGGCTCTTCCGCGAGGTCGACAAGGTGCGCGTGAAGGGCAAGCTCGAGGGCGTGGCGATCTTCGAGCCCATCGGGCGCCAGTCCGAGGTCGGTCCGGAGACCCTCCAGGAGATCGACCGGTTCCACAAGGCGCTCGACTTCTACCGGACGCAGCGCTGGGACGACGCCGAGCGCCTGCTCAAGAACCTCGCCTACGCCTCGCCCGAGACCAAGCTCTACAAGCTCTACCTCGAGCGCGTCGCGCACTTCCGCCGCAGCCCGCCGCCCGGCAACTGGGACGGCGTGTTCGTCTTCACCACCAAGTGACCGTCCCGGCGCCGGCCGGCGCCCCGCCGACATGACCGGGCCCGAGGCGGTCCACTATCCCTTCGCGCGCACCCTCCCCGCTCCCGGGGAGGCCCTCGCCGTGGCCGAGGGCGCGTGGTGGATCCGCATGCCCCTGCCCTTCGCCCTCGACCACATCAACCTGTGGCTCCTCGAGGACGGCGACGGCTGGACCCTGGTCGACACCGGCTACGGCGTGCAGGCGACGTGGGATCTCTGGGAGCGCGTGCTGGCGGGCCCGATGGGCGGGCGGCCCGTGCGGCGCATCGTCGTCACTCACTACCACCCGGACCACGTGGGGTGCGCGGCGTGGCTCGAGCGGCGCACGGGCGCGCCCGTGTGGATGACGGCCGCCGAGTTCCTCAGCGCGCACGCGGCCCGCGACGACACCGCCGGGTTCGATCGCGCGACCGGCATCGATTTCTTCGGTCGCAACGGGCTGGACGTGTCGGGCATCCCCGAGAAGGCGAGAACGGGCAACCGCTACCGGCGCGGCGTGCCGGACCTGCCCCGCCAGTACCGGCGCCTGATGCACGGCGACCGCCTTTCCATCGGCGGCCGCGACTGGGAGGTGATCTGCGTCTTCGGGCACGCGCCGGAGCACGCGGCCCTGCACTGCCCCTCGCTCGGCCTGCTCATCTCGGGCGACCAGGTGCTGCCGCGCATCACCACCAACGTGGGCGTGTGGGGCAACCAGCCGGAGGCGAACCCGCTGCGGCTCTTCCTCGAGTCGCTCTCGCGATTCGACGCGGTGGCGCCGGGCGCCCGGGTGCTGCCCTCGCACGACCGCGTCTTCGAGGGCCTGCACGCGCGCATCGCCCAGCTGCGCGAGCACCACGCGGAGCGGCTCGCCCGGCTCGAGGAGTCGTGCGCCGCGCCGGTGACCGCCTTCGAGGTGCTGCCCGTGCTGTTCAACCGCGCGCTCGACGAGCACCAGCTCGGCTTCGCGATGGGCGAGGCCATCGCCCACCTGCACTGGCTCGAGGCCGAGGGGCGCGTGCGCCGCGTGGAGTCGGGCGGCGTGCTCCGCTTCGTGCGCGGCTAGGAGAGCGCGCGCATCGCGCTCTCCAGCCCGGAGAGCGTCACGGGGTACATCCGCCCGTCCAGGATGCGCCGGATGTTCTCGGTCGAGACGGTCCACGCCCACTGCGACTCCGGGACGGGGTTGAGCCAGGCTGCGCGCGGCCAGGTGCGAAGCAGCCGTTCGAGCCAGGCCCGGCCGGGCTCGTCGTTCCAGTGCTCGACGCTGCCCCCCGGCTGCTCGAGCTCGTAGGGGCTCATCGCCGCGTCGCCGACGATCACCAGCCGGTAGTCGTGGCCGAACTTGCGCATCACGTCCACCGTGGGGATGCGCTCGCGGTTGCGGCGGTGATTGTCCCGCCACACCGACTCGTAGACGCAGTTGTGGAAGTAGAAGTGCTCCAGGTTCTTGAACTCCGCGCGCGCCGCGCTGAAGAGCTCCTCCACCACCTGGATGTGATCGTCCATCGTCCCGCCCACGTCGAGGAAGAGGAGCACCTTCACGGCGTTGTGCAGTTCCGGGACGATCCGCAGGTCGAGCCAGCCCGCGTTGCGCGCCGTCGACTGGATGGTGCCGGGCAGGTCCAGCACCTCGGGCGCGCCGGTGCGCGCGAAGCGCCGCAGGCGCCGCAGGGCGAGCTTCACGTTGCGCACGCCCAGCTCGCGGTCCGCGTCGTAGTCCCGGAACTCGCGCTGGTCCCAGACCTTCACGGCGCGGCGGTTGCGCGAGCCCTGCTGCCCGATGCGCACGCCCTCCGGGTTGTAGCCGTGGGCGCCGAACGGCGAGGTGCCGGCGGTGCCGATCCACTTGCTGCCGCCCTCGTGGCGCTTCTTCTGCTCCTCCAGGCGCTCGCGGAGGGTCTGCATGAGCTTCTCCCACCCGCCAAGCGACTCGACGAGGCGCTTCTCCTCCTCGGACAGGTTGCGCTCGGCGAGCTTGCGCAGCCACTCGGCCGGGATGTCGCGCACCAGCTCGTCGGGGACGGCGCCCACGCCCTTGAAGTAGGCGGAGAACGCGAGGTCGAAGCGGTCGAAGTAGGCCTCGTCCTTCACGAGCGAGGCCCGCGCCAGGACGTAGAAGTCGTCCACGCTGGCGCCCACCACCCCGGCTTCCATCGCGCCCAGGAGCGCGAGGAACTCCTTCACGCTCGCAGGCACGCCAGCGCGCCGCACCGTGAAGAAGAAGTCGACCAGCACGGCTCAGGCCGCCTTCTCGAGCATCGCCTGCAGGCGGTCGAGGGCCCGCGCCCAGTAGGCCTTGCGCGCCTGCCGCTGCCGGTCGTCGTCCAGCCGGTCGTGCTGGACCTGCACGCGGCTGCGCCCGCGGCCGGCCGGCGCGAAGCCGACGGCCACCCGGGTGGCGCCGCGCCCCCACGAGATCCGGAGGGACTTGCCCGCCGACTGCCCGCGGACCGTGACGGGCGCCCGGCCCAGCCACAGCGAGCGAAGGGCCGGGTCCGCCCAGGCCTGGAAGACCCGGTCGACGCCGGCCGCGACGGTACGCGAGGCGCTGGCGGAGAACCCGTCGGCCTTCTGCCCGGGCTGCCGGAACCCCCTTGCCTGCTCGTAGCCGACCGCGACCATCTGGCGCCACCACGGCGGCAGGCCGAATCGCTCCGCGAGCAGCGTGGCGATCGCGCGGTGGGGCATCCGCGCGGCGCCCGCGCGGTCGAGCAGGGCCAGCCAGGCATCCCAGGCGCGCCCCGTGGCACGGGCCACGGCGTCGGTGCCCACGCCCGCCAGGCGCCGCGCGTGGCCCGCCGCCCCCGGGAGGACCGCCTTCGACTTTGCGGACTTCGCGGGCTTCGGGGACTTCGCGGCCTTGCGGCGCGCCGTCGCAGCCGCTCCCGGCGGCCCGGCCCTGGCCGGCGCCTTCCGCGCAGCCGGGGGCCTCGACTTCCGGGATGCCGTCTTCCGGCGGCTGGCCATCTCGCCTCCCGGCCCGGCGGCCCTAGCGGCCGCGCCGCTGGAGGAAGAGCAGCTGCTCGAAGAGGTGGACGTCCTGCTCGTTCTTGAGGAGCGCCCCGTACAGCGGCGGGATGGCCTGCTGGTGCCCCTCGCTGCGCAGCGCCTCCGGCGGAATGTCCTCGGCAAGGAGGAGCTTGAGCCAGTCGAGCAGCTCGGAGGTGGACGGCTTCTTGCGCAGGCCGGGCATCTCGCGGATGCCGAAGAAGCTCTCGAGCGCCGACTGCACCAGCGCCTTGCGGATGCCCGGGTAGTGGACCTCCACGATCGCCTCCATCGTCTCCTTGTCGGGGAAGCGGATGTAGTGGAAGAAGCAGCGCCGCAGGAAGGCGTCCGGCAGCTCCTTCTCGTTGTTGGAGGTGATGAGGATCACGGGCCGGTGCCGGGCCCGCACGGTGGCGCGCGTCTCGTAGACGTGGAACTCCATGCGGTCGAGCTCGCGCAGCAGGTCGTTGGGAAACTCGATGTCGGCCTTGTCGATCTCGTCGACCAGCACCACGGCCTGGCGCTCGCTCTCGAAGGCCTCCCAGAGCACGCCCTTCACGATGTAGTTGGCGATGTCCCCCACGCGCGCGTCGCCGAGCTGCGAGTCGCGCAGGCGCGAGACGGCGTCGTACTCGTACAGGCCCTGCTGGGCCTTCGTGGTCGACTTGATGTGCCACTGGAAGAGCGGCATGTCCAGGGCGCGCGCCACCTCCTCGGCGAGCATCGTCTTCCCGGTGCCCGGCTCGCCCTTGATGAGCAGCGGCCGCTGCAGGGTGACCGCGGCGTTGACGGCGATCTTCAGGTCGTCGTCCGCGACGTAGGTGTCGGTGCCCTCGAATCTCATGGCCCGAGTATAGCGGCAGCCAAACCCCTTTGCCGGTACCGCCCGTTACACTGCCCACCAACCCCAGGAGAACCGCCGTGAACCGTCTTCGTCCCGCCGTGGCCGCCGTGCTGGCCGCCCTCGCCCTGCCGGCCGCCGCCGGAACCGCCGTCACCCTCTACTCGAGCGCCCAGCCCGGCACGCTCTCGCCCTCGACCTTCCGCAACGGCGGCGAGGGCAGCGCCGTGCCCGGCTACGCCCTGGTCCGCGAGGACCGCCGCTTCGACCTGAAGTCCGGCCGCAACCTGATTCGCGTGCCGGACGTGCCGGCGCTCATCGATCCGACGACCGTCTCGTTCGCCTCGCTCACCGACCCGAAGGACACGCGCGTGGTGGAGCAGAGCTTCGAGTTCGACCTGACCAGCACGCAGAAGCTCCTGTCGCGCTACCTGGACCGCGAGATCACCGTCGAGCAGCCGCGCGGCCAGGGCGTGGGCGCGTTCACGGGCACGCTCGTGGGCGTCCAGGGCGGGCTCACGCTCAAGGCCGCCGACGGGTCGGTGCGCATCGTGAACGGCTACTCGGGCGTGACGCTCCCGGGCCTGCCCGGCGGGCTCATCAGCAAGCCCACGCTCGTGTGGGACGTCGAGACGGCGCGGCCGGGCACCCACGAGGCCAGGATCGCCTACCAGACCGGCGGGATGACCTGGTGGGCGGACTACAACGTCGTGTACTCGGAGGCGGGCGCCGACCGGTGCCGGCTGGACGTCTCCGCCTGGGTGACGATCGTCAACCAGTCCGGCGCCTCGTACGAGGACGCGAAGCTCAAGCTCGTGGCCGGGGACGTGCAGCGCGTGCAGCCGGCGCGCGTGTACCCCGCCGCGGCGCCGCGCGCCCAGGGGCTCGTGCGCGAGGAGAAGGCGCGCGGTTTCGAGGAGAAATCCTTCTTCGAGTACCACCTGTACACCCTGGGGCGCCCCGTCTCGCTGGCGCAGAACGCCACCAAGCAGATCGAGCTCTTCCCCGGCGCCACGGGCGTGGGCTGCCGCAAGGTGATGGTGTACAACGGCCAGGCGGCGGGCTACGGCTCCTACGGCTCGCCGGTCACCGACCGGGGCTACGGCACGCAGGGCAACACGAAGGTGGACGTTCTCCTGCGCGTGCGCAACGCCGAGTCCAACGGGATGGGCATGCCGCTGCCCGCCGGCAAGCTGCGGGTGGCGCGCCGCGACGAGGCGGACGGGAGCCTGGAGTTCATCGGCGAGGATCTCGTCGACCACACGCCCCGCGACGAGACGGTGACGGTGAAGCTCGGCTCCGCGTTCGACGTGGTGGGCGAGCGGCGCCAGGTCGACTTCCGCGTCGACTCCTCGGCCAAGTGGATGGAGGAGGAGGTGGAGGTGCGCGTGCGCAACCGCAAGCGCGACGAGGCCGTCGACGTGGCCGTCCGCGAGACCCTCTACCGCTGGAGCAACTGGACGATCACGCGCCGGAGCCAGGACTTCGAGAAGGAGGACGCGCGCACCGTGCGCTTCCCCGTGCACGTGGCGGCGGGCGGCGAGGCCGTGGTGCGCTACACGGTGCGCTATTCCTGGTAGGGCCCCGCAGACGAAAAGGGGCGGCCGAGGCCGCCCCTGGGACCGGACAGCCGGACGCTCAGGACTTCTTGGCGCCCTTCTCGGCCTTGGCGGGCGCCTTGGCGGGCGCCGGTGCCGCGACGGCGGTGGCCTTCGGGATCGGCTTGCCCGCCTTCTTCATGTTGGCGTGGTAGTTCTTCACCGCCTTTTCCATGGCCGCCTCGAGGGCGGCCTTCTCCTTGGCGGCGGCCTCGGCGGCCTTGGCCTTCTTCTCCTCGGCCGCGGCCTTGGCCTTGTCGTCCATCGGCGGGGCCGGCGGCAGCTTGGCGTGGGCGGCGATGGCGCCGAGGCCCAGGGCCACGGCCAGTGCGGCAACTCTCGTCTTCATGTTTAGTCTCCCGTGGCCGGCTGGGCGGCGCCGCCGGCGGCCTTCTCGGGCTGCTTGCCGGACTTCACCTCCTCGTACCAGTACTGGTGGTGCTCCTTCGCCCAGGTCTCGTCGACGTAGCCGGTGCGCATGGCCTTGTAGGCGCCCACCATCCCGACGGTGCCGAGGTAGACGTGGAAGCAGGCCATCGCGATCGCGAGGATCGCCGCGACCCCGTGGATGAGGTTCGCGGCCTGCATCGCCTCGCGGCCCTGGTTCCAGTTCGGGAAGTCGAGGATGAGGCCGGTCACCGCGATCACGGAGCACAGGCCCACCACGAGCAGCCAGAACAGCGATTTCTCGCCCGCGTTGAACTTGCCGGAGGGCACGTGCTCGCCCGAGAGGAGCCCGCCGAACTTGCCGAACCACGCGCCGTCGTACGGCTTCCACAGGTTCTCGCGGATGTAGAGCGTGATGAAGATCACGAGCGCGAAGATGAAGAGCGGCCCCACGAAGTTGTGCAGGTTCTTCGAGAGCACCGTGAGCGAGGCGAACCCCGCGTGGCCCACGATGGGAAGCAGCAGGTGCTTGCCGAAGAGGATCACGATGCCGGTGAGGCCCAGGACGACGAAGGAGATGGCCATGGTCCAGTGGGCCACGCGCTCGACGCTCGAGAAGCGCTCGACGAGCTTGCCGCTGAGCGGATCGTGCGTCTTGATCGGCCCCTTGGCCATGTAGAAGAGCACCAGCACCACCAGCGGGATGAGCAGCAGGATCCCGCCGTAGAAGGTCACCGGGCCGTTGCGCAGCTTGCGCCACTCGTGGCCGCCGTCCTGGATGAGGACGTTGGTCTCGCGGCCGCGCACGGACGCGTAGCCGGGCTTCTCGCTGATGGCTCCCCAGGCGGGAGGCTTGTTCCAGTCGGGCGCGGCGGGGGCCGCCTGCTGCGCGGCCGGCGCCGCGGGCGCCGCGGGCTGCTGCGCGGAGGCACCGGCGGGCAGCCACGCCGCCACGGCAAGCGCGAGCGCGGCGGCTACTCTGGCGAATCGGGTGTTCATGGTCGTCCTCCGTCCTATTTCTTCTCGTTGGGCACGCGGTTGTAGTCGTTCATGCGCTGGCTGCGCATGGCGAGTGCGGATTCCCACTTGGCCTTGTCGCCCTTGAACTCGTCGCTGGCATAAGGCTTCGCGTCCTCCTTGCCGGCGTACCCCTTGCCGGGCTCCTGGGCCACCTCGGTGCAACCCGCGAACGCCACCGCGGCCACGAAGGCCGCCGCAGAAGCGGTTAGCTTGTTCATGCCTTTCCTCCCGGTTGGTCGGCGAGCATGCCGCTGCCGCCGTACGCCATCGCCCAGCCCCAGATCTCGTCGCCCTTGCCGCGCGTGACGACGCGGGTCTTGTAGATCGTGGTGAGCACCTCCGCGTCGCCCGCCAGGAGCGCCTTGGTCGAGCACATCTCCGCGCAGGCCGGCAGCTTGCCCTCGGCGAGGCGGTTGCGCCCGTACTTGCGGAACTCCTCGGCCGAGCCGTTCTCCTCCGGCCCCCCGGAGCAGTAGGTGCACTTGTCCATCTTGCCGCGCAGGCCGAAGGCACCCGCCTGCGGGAACTGCGGCGCGCCGAACGGGCAGGCGTAGTAGCAGTAGCCGCAGCCGATGCACAGGTCCTTGTCGTGCAGGACGATCCCTTCGTCGGTCTTGTAGAAGCAGTCGACCGGGCACACCGCCATGCAGGGCGCGTCGGTGCAGTGCATGCAGGCGACCGAGATCGAGCGCTCGCCCTCCTTGCCGTCGTTCACCGTCACCAGGCGCCGGCGGTTCACGCCCCACGGCACCTCGTGCTCGTTCTTGCACGCCGTCACGCAGCCGTTGCACTCGATGCAGCGCTCGGCGTCACAGATGAATTTCATTCTGGCCATCTTCGTTCTCCTTGTCCGCGGCGGGCCGTCAGGCGCGCTCGATCTGGCACAGGGTGGTCTTCGTCTCCTGCATCATGGTCACCGCGTCGTAGCCGTAGGTCGTGGCCGTGTTCACGGCCTCGCCACGGACGATCGGGGCCGCGCCCTCGGGGTACTTGTCGAGCAGGTCCTTGCCCTGCCACCAGCCCCCGAAGTGGAACGGCATGAAGGAGACGCCCTGGCCGACGCGCTCGGTCACCAGCGCGCGCACCTTGAGCCGGGCGCCGGTGGGCGAGTTCACCCACACGTAGTCCCAGTACTTGATGCCGCGGGCGTCCGCGTCCTTCGGGTTGATCTCCACGAAGTTCTCCTGCTGAAGCTCGGCGAGCCACGGGTTGGAGCGCGTCTCCTCGCCGCCGCCCTCGTACTCCACGAGGCGGCCCGAGGTGAGCACGATCGGGTACTTCTCCGCGACCTTGTCCTCGATCGCCTTCTGCTGGACGGTCTTGTACAGGGTGGGCAGGCGCCAGAACGCCTTCTTGTCGTCGTGCGTCGGGTACTTGGCGACGAGGTCCGGCCGGTTGCTGTACAGAGGCTCGCGGTGCTGCGGGATCGGATCCGGGAAGTTCCACACCAGGGCGCGCGCCTTGGCGTTGCCGAACGGGTGGCAGCCGTGCTTCATCGCCACGCGCTGGATGCCGCCGGAGAGGTCCGTCTTCCAGTTCTTGCCCTCGGCCTCCTTGCGCTCGTCTTCCGTGAGGTCGTTCCACCAGCCCAGCTTCTTGAGCAGGATGTGGTCGAACTCGGGGTAGCCCGTGGTGATCTCCGAGCCCACCGAGCACGAGCCGTCCTCCGCCAGGAGGTTCTCGCCGTTGTGCTGGATGCCGTAGCGGGCGCGGAAGTTGCCGCCGCCGTCCATCACGTGGTCGTGCGTGTTGTACAGGATGGGCGAGCCGGGGTGCTTGAGCTCCGGCGTGCCGTAGCTGGGCCACGGCAGGCCGAAGAAGTCGCCCTTGAGGTCGTAGCCCGTCTCCTTGTCCACCACCGACTTCGTGCAGCGCAGCGACTTCACGTCGAAGGCGTCCATGTGCCGCATGTGGGCCTTCAGGCGCTCGGGCGACTGGCCCGTGTAGCCGATGGTCCAGGTGCCGTGGTTGATCTCGCGCAGGATGTCCTCGATGACCGGCTCGTCCCAGCCGTCCTTGTCCTTCGCGAGCTTCACGTTCTTCACGAACTCGGCGCCGTAGCCGAACTTCTTCGCGAAGGCGTACATGATGGTGTGGTCGGGCTTGGACTCGAACAGCGGCTCGATCACCTTCTCGCGCCACTGGAGCGAGCGGTTGGAGGCCGTGACGCTCCCGTAGGTCTCGAACTGCGTGCAGGCCGGCAGGAGGTACACGCCGTCCTTGCGGTCCGGCATCACCGAGGCCGCGGTGGGATACGGGTCGACGATCAGCATGAGGTCGACCTTCTCCATGGCCCGCTTCATGTCCAGGCCCCGCGTCTGCGAGTTCGGGGCGTGGCCCCAGTAGACGATCGCCCGCAGGTTGCTGTCCTGGTCGATGAGCTCGTTCTTCTCGAGCACGCCGTCGATCCAGCGCGAGACGGTCATGCCCGGCTTCTGCATCATCGCCTCGGAGGCGAAGCGGCCCTTGAGCCACTCGTAGTCCACGCCCCAGACGCGGCACCAGTGCTTCCACGAGCCCGCCGCGATGCCGTAGTAGCCCGGGAGGGAGTCGGGGTTCGGGCCGATGTCGGTCACGCCCTGCACGTTGTCGTGGCCGCGGTAGATGTTGGTGCCGCCGCCGGAGACGCCCACGTTGCCCAGCGCGAGCTGCAGGATGCACGAGGCGCGCGTGAACGCGTTGCCCGGCGTGTGCTGCGTCTGGCCCATGCACCAGATGATGGTCGACGGCCGGTTCTTGGCCATCGTCTCGGCCGCGAGCAGGACCTGCGCCTCGGGAACGCCGCAGACCTCCTGCACCTTGTCCGGCGTCCACTTCTTCATGATGTCCTCGCGGACCTTTTCCATGCCGTAGACGCGGTCGTTGATGTACTTCTTGTCCTCCCAGCCGTTCTTGAAGATGTGGTAGACCATCCCGAAGAGCAGCGCGATGTCGGTGCCGGACCGGAAGCGGATGAACTGGTCGGCCTTCGCCGCGGTGCGCGTGAAGCGCGGGTCGGCCACGATCATCTTGGCGCCCGTCTCCTTCGCGTGCAGCGCGTGGAGCATGGACACGGGGTGGGCCTCGGCGGCGTTCGACCCGATGAAGAACATGCACTTCGAGTTCATCAGGTCGTTGTAGGAGTTGGTCATCGCCCCGTAGCCCCACGTGTTCGCGACGCCCGCGACCGTGGTGGAGTGGCAGATGCGCGCCTGGTGGTCCGTGTTGTTCGTGCCCCACATGGAGACGAACTTGCGGTACAGGTAGGCCTGCTCGTTGCTCTGCTTGGACGAGCCCACCCAGAAGACGGCGTCCGGGCCGCTCTCCTTGCGGATCTGCAGCAGCTTGTCGCCGATCTCGTTGATGGCCTGCTCCCAGGAGATCTTGCGGTACTTGCCGTCGACGAGCTTCATCGGCGACTTCAGGCGGTGCGAGTGCTCCGTCATGCCGTGTTCGCGCACCGAGGCGCCCTTGGCGCAGTGCGAGCCCATGTTGAGCGGGGAGTCGAACACCGGCTCCTGGCGGATCCAGACGCCGTCCTGCACCACGGCGTCGACCGCGCAGCCGACGGAGCAGTGGGTGCACACCGTGCGCCGCACCACCGTCTTGCCGGCGCCTTCGGCGGCCTTCGCCTCGCCGATCATGTTCAGCGGCAGCTGGCTCGCGAAGGCGGCCGCGCCTGCGGTGATGCCCGTGCCCTTCAGGAAGGCGCGCCGGTCGACGGTAAGTACC
>JAKOWJ010000066.1 GCA_029781595.1 Pseudomonadota bacterium
ATGCCGCCGCCGCTGTCGATGCGCCCGTTCCGCAGCGCCGGGAGCCTGCGCCGCGAGCTCACCTGCGAGCACATCATGCGGCGCAGCCGCAGTGGCCGGTGGACTAGGAACGAGGCCTGCTACTGCACGGACAAGGAGCGCAACCCCGACAACACGCGCCCCTTCGCCCACATCGTGCGCTGCGAGGACCCGAACGCGCCCGCCCCGCCCCCCGCGCCCTCGCGCGCGACGCCCCCCGCGCCGCCCAGGCGCTGAGCGGCCGCGGATCGCGCTAGTCGAAGAGGTCCTCCGGGCGGGGCCCGGCGGCCGGCGCCGGGTCGGCGATGCGCCGGCCCGTGAATTCCTCCTCGATCGACTCGCGGTAGTAGCTGGCCGGCGAGGGCGAGCTCATGAGGCGCCGGTAGACCTCCGGCGAGACGTTGGCGTACTCGAACGTGCCCGCGGTCGTCTGCACCACGAGCGTTCTCTCGCGCTCGTCGTAGCCCGCGGCGCGAAGCCCCGTGCCGTTGAGCCGCTTCATCTGCATCGCGTCGTCTCCTCTCGCCCTTTCAGCCGCCGGACGGCACCGGTCCCGCTTCCGGCTCGCGCCGGACCGCCTCGACCTGGATCTCCAGCCGCACTTCGTCGCCCACCAGCCCGCCCCAGGCGTCGAGCCCGAATGCCGATCGCCGGATGCTCGCCCGGGCCTCGGCGCCGCAGGTCAGGCGCACGAGGAAAGGCAGCCGCGTGCACCCGAAGCGCTCGACGCGAAGGGTGACCGGCCGCGTCGCGCCGGCGATCGTGAGCTCGCCCTCGGCCGCGCGCAGCGTCCCGCCCTCGAACGTGAGCCGGCGCGAGCGGAAGGCGACGGTGGGGTGGCGGCCCGCGTCGAGGAACTCCTCGCCGCGCAGCACCGCGTCGAGCGCCGCGGTGCCCGTGCTCACCGAGCCCGCGTCGATGTCGATGTCGATCGCCCCGGTGCCCGCCTCGCGGTCCAGCACGATCGTGCCGCGCGTGCGCTCGAAGCGCCCGCGCTGCGTCGAGATGCCCAGGTGCTCCACCGCGAAGTGCGGGAAGGTGTGGCGCGGCTCGATGTCGTAGGTCTCGGGCGCGGCCAGCGCGGGCGCCGGGGCGAGGGCGAGTGCGACGAGGACCCGCGCGGCGCGCATCGCTCAGCCCGGCTCCGCGAGCAGGCGCTCGATGTCGGCGCGGTGCTCCTCGTCGTGGGCCGCGGCCATGGCCAGCACGCCCGCCGCGTCGATCGAGCGGCCGCCGAATTCGCCCTTTCGCGCGAGCGCCTCCGGCCCGAGCCCGGCCGCCAGGACCAGCAGCTGCGCGCGCGCGGCCGCGAAGTCGCGCGCGGCGGCCTGCGCGTCCTGCGAGGGGTAGTCGCGCTCGGCGGCAATGCGGTCGCCCTCGAATCCGGCGAGCACGGGCCCCTCCTCGGCGAGCAGGCGATGCAGGCGCGCAAGGTAGCCTTCGCGCTCCAGGTCGCGAAGGTGGCAGGCGTGCTCGACCAGGCTGAAGCCTCCTGCCGCCGGCCGCCGCGCGAGGCGCCCGGGGCCGGCGCGCTCGAGGGCGGCGTCGAGCCACGCCGGCATGCGCGCCAGGCGCTCGAGCGACTGCGCCACGGACGCGCGACCTTCCATCAGTGGCCGCCGGCGCGATCGCCCCACAGCTCGCGAAGGCGCGCGTCGCGCCCGCAGCCCGTGCGGTAGAACTTGTAGCGCACCGGGTTCTTCCGGTAGTAGTCCTGGTGGTAGCCCTCGGCCGGGTAGAACGTGTCGGCCTTCACGATCGGCGTGACGATCGGGGCCTTGAACGGCTTGGTGCGCTCCAGCTCGGCCTTCGAGGCCTCGGCGGCCTTGCGCTGCGCCTCCGTGTGCCAGAAGATCGCCGTGCGGTACTGCGTGCCCACGTCGCAGAACTGCCGGTCGCGAACGGTGGGATCGATGCTCACCCAGAACACCTGCAGCAGCTTCTCGTAGGACACCTTGGCCGGGTCGAAGACGACCTGCACCGACTCCGCGTGGCCGGTCGCGCCGGAGGACACCTCCTCGTACGTGGGGTTGGCCGTGCGCCCGCCCGTGTAGCCCGAGGTGGTGGAGATGACGCCCGGCACGGCGTCGAAGTCGGCCTCCATGCACCAGAAGCAGCCGCCGGCGAAGGTGGCGATCTCGGTGGCGGCGCGCGCGGGCAGGGCGAGCAGCGCCAGGGCGAGCATCGCGGCGGGGAGGAGCGGAGTCGGAATGCGCATGCGGGGTCTCCAGGTCTGCTGGGGGATGGCGCTTCGACCGCGCGCCGGGTCAGGAAATCCCTACGCGCAGCTGGCGGTCGTGGATGCGGCCGAGCAGGGCCTGGCCGGCGATCGCCCCGCACAGCGCCGTGAACATGTCCCACTGCGTGTCCCACGGGTCGCCCTGCGTGCCCAGGAAGGCCTCGGCGGCCTGGCCGGTCGCGAGCGCCACCCACCACTCGATGAACTCGTAGAAGGCGCTGATCGCCAGGCACACGCAGGTCACGAGGAAGAAGAGCCACGCGCCGCGGCGCAGCACCCCCCGGCGCAGCAGGATCTCGCGCGCGACGAGCGCCGGCACGAAGCCCTGCGCGAAGTGGCCCACGCGGTCGTAGTAGTTGCGGGCGAGGCCGAAGGTGTCCTTGAGCCAGGTGAACCACGGCACCTCGGCATACGTGTACTGGCCGCCGACCATGAGGATCGCGCAGTGCGCGAGCACGAGCCCCAGCACGAGCGGCGTGAGGCGCCAGCGCGGGTAGAGCGAGGCGAGGATCGCCACCGCCGCCATCGCCGGCGCCACCTCCAGGAACCACGTGAGGCGGTCCTTCGGCGCCCACCCCGTCACCGCGAAGAAGACCGCCCAGGCCACGAGCGCGGCCAGGTGC
>JAKOWJ010000101.1 GCA_029781595.1 Pseudomonadota bacterium
GGCGAGGACGCGGCGCGGCTCGCGGCCGAGGGCGGGCTGGAGGCTTCCGGCCTCGCGGCGCTTGCGCCGGCGCGCCGGGCGCTGGTGCTGCGCCGGTTCCTCGCCGCGCACGGGCTCGCGATGCCGGGCGAGGCGCGCCTGGCGGAGATCGCGCGCCAGCTCGCCTTCGCGCGCGACGACGCGCGCGTGCTGCTGCCCCACGACGGGCGCGTGCTCGTGCGCCACCGCGGCCGCGTGCGTGTCGAGGCCCCGCCGGCCGCCGGCGGCTGGGCAATCGCCTGGCGCGGCGAATCCGTGCTGCCCCTGGGCGGCGACCGCGGCGAGGTGCGCTTCTCGCCCGCGTCCGGCGAAGGCATCGCCGTGGAGCATGCCGCCGGCGACGGCTGGCGCTTCGCGCCGCGCGCGGGTGGCGAGCGCCTGCGGCTGCGGCCGGACGGGCCCACGCGCACGCTCAAGAACCTGCTGCAGGAGCATGCCGTCCACGCCTGGGCGCGGGCGGGCCTGCCGCTGCTCTTCCACGGCGCCCGCCTCGTGTGGGTGCCCGGGGTGGGGGTGGCCGCCGACTATCGCGCCGCGGCGGGCCGGCCGGGGCTCGTGCCCGGGTGGCACCGCGAGGGCCCCCCGGCGAGCTTTTCCGGCCCACGGGCCTAGCCCGCGGGGGGGTGGCTGTGCTAGAATGAAAAGCTAAACTTTTCATTCAGTTAGCGGAGATTTTCCATGGCGGTCCAGCGCACCCTGTCGATCATCAAGCCCGATGCCGTGGCCAAGAACGTGATCGGCAAGATCTACTCCCGATTCGAGACCAACGGCCTGAAGATCGTGGCCTCCCGCATGGCGCACCTGTCGCGCCAGGAGGCGGAGGGCTTCTACGCCGTCCACCGCGAGCGCCCGTTCTTCAAGGACCTCGTCGAGTTCATGATCTCCGGCCCGGTGATGATCCAGGTGCTGGAAGGCGAGAACGCCATCCAGAAGAACCGCGACCTCATGGGCGCCACCGACCCGAAGAAGGCCGAGAAGGGCACGATCCGCGCCGACTTCGCCGCCTCGATCGACGCCAACGCGGTGCACGGCTCGGACGCGCCGGAGACGGCCGCCGTCGAGATCGCCTACTTCTTCCCCGCGAGCCAGGTCTTCGCCCGCTGACCCCGCCGGCCCGATGCGCGCCAACCTCCTGGACTTCACGCTGCCCGCGCTCACCGAGTGGTTCGCCACGCTCGGCGAGAAGCCGTTCCGCGCGAAGCAGGTGTTCCGCTGGCTGCACCAGCGGGGGGAGGGCGACTTCGCGGCGATGACGGATCTCGCCAAGGGCCTGCGCGCGCGCCTGGCGGAGCACGCCGAGGTGCGCCCGCCCGCCATCCTCTCCGAGCACCGCTCGGCCGACGGGACGGTGAAGTGGCTCTTCGACGTGGGCATCGGCAACGGCATCGAGACGGTGTACATCCCCGAGGACGACCGCGGCACGCTGTGCGTCTCCTCGCAGGTGGGCTGCGCGCTGGACTGCGGCTTCTGCGCCACCGGGCGCTCGGGCTTCAACCGCGACCTCTCGGTCGCCGAGATCGTCGGCCAGCTCTGGGTGGCCAACCGCCGCCTGGAGGCCCTGGCGAAGGAAGGCGCGGCCATCCGCCTGCCCGGCGCGGCCGGCGCCTCGCCGCGCCCCGTCACCAACGTGGTGATGATGGGCATGGGCGAGCCGCTCAACAACTTCGAGAACGTCGTGGCGGCGATGTCGGTGATGCTCGACGACAACGCCTACGGCCTGTCGCGCCGCCGCGTCACGCTCTCGACCAGCGGCGTGGTGCACCAGCTGCGCAAGCTCGCCGCGCGCCTGCCGGTGGCCCTGGCCGTGAGCCTGCACGCGCCCGACGACGAGCTGCGCTCGCGGCTCATGCCCATCAACCGCAGCTACCCCATCGCCGAGCTGCTGGCCGCCTGCAAGGCCTACCTCGAGCACGCGCCGCGCGACTTCATCACCTTCGAGTACATCCTGCTCGGGGGCGTGAACGACTCGCCCGCCCAGGCGCGCGCCCTGGCCGCGCTGCTGCGCGAGGTGCCCTGCAAGGTGAACCTCATCGCCTTCAACCCGTTTCCGGACTCGGGCTTCGAGCGTCCCTCTCCGGAGGCCGTGGCGCGCTTCCGCGACGTGCTGCTCGACGCGGGCTACGTGGCCACCGTGCGGCGCACCCGCGGCGACGACATCGACGCGGCCTGCGGCCAGCTGGCCGGCCAGGTCGTGAACCGCATGCGCAAGCGCACGGTCCGCATCCACCGGGAGGCGGCCTGAGCGCCCGCCCCGCCGACCCCAGGGAGGACACCCGACCATGAGGACCCCGACGATCCTGCTGGCCGCGGCCCTGGCCGCGGGCTGCGTGAGCCAGACCACGGTGGAGACGCGCTCGGTGCAGGATGCGCAGGTGGCGAGCGACCGCCGCCGCGCCGAGATCCACACCTCTCTCGCCTCGCAGTACTACCAGCGCGGCGCCCTGGCGGTGGCGCTCGACGAGACGCGCCTCGCGACCCGGGACGACCCGGCGTACTTCCCGGCCTACAACATGCGCGGGCTCATCTTCATGGAGCTGCGCGAGGACGCCCAGGCGCGCGAGGCCTTCGAGAAGGCGATCTCGCTCGCCCCGCGCGACGCCGACTCGCTCAACAACTACGGCTGGTTCCTGTGCCTGCGCGGCGACCCGGGCGCCGGCATGGAGCGCTTCCGCACGGTGCTCTCCGACCCGCTCTACGCCACGCCGGAGAAGGCGCTGCTCAACGCGGGCCTGTGCTCGCGCATGGTGGGCCGCAACGCCGAGGCCGAGACCTACCTGCGCCAGGCCGTGCTGCACAAGCCGGACATGGCCGGCGCGCTCATCGGCCTGGCCGAGATCCTCTTCGACAAGGGCGCGTACAAGGAGTCGGAGAACTACCTGGTCCGCTACATGCGCCTGGGCGAGCCCACGCTCTCGGCGCTGGTGCTGGGCGTGAAGCTCGCGCGCCAGCTCGGCGAGAAGGTGGCCGAGGACAGCATGCTGCAGCAGCTTCGCCGGCGATTCCCGGAGGCGCCGCAGACCCGCGAACTCCTCAAGGGCGAAGCCGGCAAGTGATGGATGCGATGGCCGAGAGCACGGACCGCGAGGCGCAGGCGCGCCCCATCGGGTCGCTCCTCGCGGCCGAGCGCGAGCGCCAGGGCCTGTCTCGCGCCGACGTCGCGCAGCGCCTGCACATGAGCGTGTCGCAGGTGGAGGCGCTCGAGGCGGGCGACTACGGGCGCCTGCCGCGCGGCACCTTCCTGCGCGGCTTCGTGCGCAACTATGCGAGGGCGCTGGGCCTGGACGCCGAGGAGGCGGTCGGCCGCCTGGCCGACGACGCCCCGCGCGAGAACGCGCCCGCCATCGTGGTGCCCAGCCAGAACATCCGCTTCGACCCGCTGGCCGAGCGCTTCTCCAGCCCCTACGTCAAGGCGGCCGGCATCGCCACGGCGCTGCTGGTGCTGGGCTTCGCCGCGATGTACTGGTGGGTGTTCATCCGCCCGACGGGCCTCGCGCCGGCGCCGGCGCCGGCCGCGACGGCGGCGTCCCCCGGCGCGGGGACGAGCAGCCTGCCTCCCCCGAAGCCCGCGGCGGCCGAACCCGCGGCGGCCGCCGAGCCGGCGGCGGGCGCGCCGGTCCAGGAAGCGCCGCGGCCCGAGCCGGCG
>JAKOWJ010000117.1 GCA_029781595.1 Pseudomonadota bacterium
GGTACGCCTTCACCTGCCGCAGCCACGCGGTCCAGTCCACGGGCCCCTCGGCGAAGCGCTTCGCCAGGTTCTTCAGCACGCCGGCCCAGGCCTTGTCGAAGTAGGCGTAGGCCGCGTCCCACTGGCCGCCGTCGCCCCAGCCCGTGTGCACCAGGCGCACCTCGGTGGTGCGCTCGCCGGTCGGCACGAGGCGAACCACCACGCTGGTGCGCTGGCCGCGCGCTTCCGGCAGGTGCGGCGGCGCGTTCCACGTGAAGGAGAGCATGCGCGGCTCCTGCAGCGCGAGGAACACCATGCCGTCCGCGCCCTTCATCCCGGGCTTCGCGTAGGGGTTGAAGTGGACCTCGAAGGCGCCGCCGGGCCGCGCCTCGATGCGCGCGCCGGGGGCGAAGAACGAGGTGATGCCCTCGGGGGTGGTCCAGGCCTTCCAGACCTCGGCGACCGGGGCGGCGACGGTGGCAGTCTTCACGATGGCGCGCTCGTCCGCGGCCAGGGCGGGCAGGGCGGCGACGAGCAGGGCGGCGAGGAGGGTTCTCATGGCGCGCTTTCCCGGTCAGGCCTGCTCGTAGGCGGCGCGAAGCCAGCCCAGGAGCTCGTCGTCGACGTCCTTCGGCGCGGCCACCCGCACGCGGTGGCTCACCATGGCGTTGAAGCTGCCGCTCGCCTCCAGGCGGCCGGCCGGCGCCACGCCCTTCAGGTTGATGCCCACGTCGAGGCGCTCGGCGGTCGAGGGCTGCACGAGCGCGAACTGCTTCTTCCGGCGAAGGCTCACGTAGGTCTTCTTGGGCGCGAACTCGACGTCGGCGCCGAACGCCGCCACCGCCTTCGCGAGGCGCTCGTACGCCGGCCGCAGCCCCGCCTTCTTCCCGGCGTACTGCGCGGCCACGAGGTCGTCCCCGGCGGGCGCCGGCACCTCGCCCGCCAGCACGCGCTGGGCCACGAGGTTCGCGTAGCCGTGGCCCATGCCGTGCTTCTCCTTGAGCAGCTTCACGATCTCGCCGTGCCTCGCGAGCCCGGCCTTGCGCGCCAGGGCCACCCAGGCCTCGAGCGGCTTGCCGGTGTTCTTCTCGTAGTTCGCGATCATCGTCGCGAGTGCGTCTTCCATGGCGTCCTCCCTTGCGCGTGCGGCCTACAGCGGCCAGTGCTCCGACTTCGTCTTCGCCGGGAGCACGAACTCCAGCGCCCCGAACATCGCGTACATCAGCCGCGTGGTGAAGGGCGGGCGGCCCGTCTCCACGATCGCCTTGAGGTTGCCCAGGATGAAGTCGCCGCCGCGGCGCATCTCGGTCTCGGTCTTCGTGCCGGCCGGGACGTTCTCGACCGTGAGCGTGACCTCCACGCCGCCGGGCACCTCGCGAAGGTCGTAGACCACGGTGCACGCGGGGTCCATGTGCTGCGTGAACCGGTGGGTGTGCGCGAAGCGGCGCGGGGGATCGTGCTCGACCACCTCGCCCACCACGATCGCGTGCCGGCCGCTCGCGGTGCGCATCTGCATCCGGCGGCCGCGCACCAGGCCCGGCCCGTCGAGCGTGAGCATCGAGTTGAACACGGCGCCCTGCGGCTCGCCCGTCTTGGTGAGCTCGCGGAACACCGCCTCCATCGTCCCCTGCACCACGATGCGGAAAACCGCCTTCTGCGGGTCAGCCACGCGCGCCTCCCTTCGCCCGGGTGATCGGCACCGGGGCGTTCTCGAGCGTGTACTTGAGCCGCGCGAGACGCCCCGCCCAGTAGTCGCTGAACTCCGTCGTCCAGCGGTCGTAGATCATGTGGATGGGCACCGGGTTGAACCACAGCCGGCGCTCGCGCCCGGCCCTCTCGGAGACCACGAGGCCCGCGGCCTCCAGCACCGCCAGGTGCTTCATCACCGCGACGCGGCCGATGCCGAAGAACTCGCTCACGCGGCCGACGTTGGCGCCGGGCTCCTTCTTCAGCACGTCCAGGATGCGCCGGCGCGGCTCGCTCGCGAGCGCGGCGAACACGGCGTCCATCTCGTCGGGCTTGAGGGGGGCGGGGGCCATATGTCACCAAAAGGTGACATATCGGCGGAGGGCCTGTCAAGGGCCGGGCGGGGCTTCAGGAACGGCGGGGGCGGCGGGCGGCGGGCGCCTTCGCGGTCCTGCGGGCGGCCGGCTTCGCCGGCGGGCGGGCGGGGGCGCAGGCGAGGCCGCGGAAGTAGGTGTCCACCAGGCTCTCGGCGTGGCGCTCGAGGGGAAAGCTCTTCGGCGTGAGCACCCAGTTGGCGATGAGGCCGGAGACCAGCGAGAGCGCGCCCACGGCGGCCTCGCGCGGGTGCACGCCCGGGGGCAGGGCGCCGGCGGCGACGCAGGCCCTGAAGCCCTTCTCGATCTGCCGCAGGCACTCCTGCTGGCTCGCGATGTGGCGGTCGCGCACGGCGGCGGCGTCGCCGACGTACTCGCACTTGTGGTAGGCGATGTCGAAGACGCGCTGCAGGTGCGGGTCGCGCGCGGTGCGCAGCAGCACGTCGGTGGTGCACAGCTTCAGGAGCGAGAGCGGGTCGCTGGGCACGCCCTGGCCCGCGCCCGCGAGGATGTCCTCCAGCGGGAGCGTCACGCGGTCCATCATGGCCTCGAAGAGATCGGCCTTGTCCTTGAAGTGCCAGTAGATCGCCCCGCGCGTGACGCCCGCGGCCTCGGCGATCTCGGCGAGCGAGGTGCGCGCCACGCCCCGCTCGTGGAACACGCGCTCGGCCGCGTCCAGCAGGCGGTTGCGGGTCTCGAGCGCCTCTTCCTTCGTCCTGCGCGCCATGCGCTCCTCCGTGACGGCTCCCGTTACACCGCGTCTTGACATACATGCACGGCTGTATGTATTCTGCCATACATTCACGGTTGTATGTAAGCCCCGCCGCCGGCCGACCCTCCGCCGGTCCGGCCCTTCCCACGAGGAACCCGCCATGCCCCGCCGCCTCGCCCGCAGCCCCGTCCCCCTTGTCCTCGCCGCCGCCGCGCTCGCCGCGGGCTGCGGGCCGCACGGCGGCCCCCCGCCCGGGGGCTTTCCGCCCGCGGTCGTCGCCGTGCAGGAGGCGAAGCCGGCCGCCGTGCCGGTGGAGTTCGAGTTCCCCGGGCAGACGGCCGGCTCGCGCGAGGTGGAGGTGCGCGCGCGCGTCACCGGCATCCTCCTGAAGCGCCAGTACGAGGAGGGCGCGCGCGTGAAGGCGGGCCAGTCGCTCTTCCAGCTCGACCCCGCGCCCTTCCGCGCGGCGCTGGCCCGCGCCCAGGCCGACGTGGCCGGCGCCGAAGCGGGCCTGGCCCGCGCCGCGCGCGACGCGAAGCGGCTCAAGCCCCTGTACGAGGCCAAGGCCGCCTCGCAGAAGGACTACGACGACGCCGTCTCCGCCGAGGAGGTCGCCGCGGCCTCGCTGCAGGCGGCGCGCGCGAGGCTGGAGGAGGCGCGCCTCAACCTCGAGTGGACGCGCGTGGAATCACCCGTGGCCGGCCTCACCAGCCGCGCCCTGAAGAGCGAGGGCAGCCTCGTCTCCGGCCCCGACGTGCTGCTCACCACCGTGACGCAGTCCGATCCGCTCTACGTGAACTTCGGCCTCTCGGAGGCCGAGCAGACGCGCCTGTCCCGCGAGTCGGCCGACGGCACGCTGCGCCTGCCGAAGGACGGGCGCTTCGAGGTGGCCCTGCGCCTGGAGGACGGCACCGTCTACCCGCGCCCCGGCCGCCTCGCGTTCTCCGACGAGCGCTACTCCACGGTCACCGGCACGGCGGACGCGCGCGCCGAGGTGCCCAACCCGGCCGGCGAGTTGAAGCCCGGCCAGTTCGTGCGCGTGATCCTCAAGGGGG
>JAKOWJ010000123.1 GCA_029781595.1 Pseudomonadota bacterium
GCTCGACCAGCGCCTCCACCTCGCCCCCGGAATCCTTGCGGCCGCGCAGCCGCGCCTTGATCACGCGCGTGTCGTTGAAGACGAGGAGGTCGCGCGGGTCCAGGAGCGAGGGCAGGTCGCGGAAGGCGAGGTCGCGCAGCGCGCCCGTGCGCTCCACGCGCAGCAGCCGGCTCGCGGTGCGCTCGGCCGCGGGGTGCTGCGCGATGAGCCCGGCGGGCAGGTCGTAGTCGAAGTCGGAGAGCTTCACCCGTCGATTATAATTTCCCGCTCTTCCCGGGCCGGGATGGCGGAACAGGTAGACGCAGCGGACGCAAAATCCGCCGGTGGCGACACCGTAAGGGTTCGAGTCCCTTTCCCGGCACCACCCTCCGCCTTCACGCCCCCGCGAGGACCAGCGCGCCCCCGGCCCCCGGCCCGTACGCGCCGCGCTCGGTCACCACGAAGTCCGCCGGGATGTCCCACGCCTGCGGGTGGATCGTCTCCATCCGCGCCAGCTCGTAGGTGACGCCGATCACGCGCGGCCGGCGCGTAAGGCTCGCGAGCGTGCGGTCGAAGAAGCCCGCGCCCCAGCCCAGGCGGTAGCCATTCGCGTCCCAGCCGTTCATGGGCAGCAGCACGGTGTCGGGCACGACGTCGGCCGAGTCCGCGGGATAGGGAATGCCCATCGCGCCCTCGGCGAGCCGCACGCCGGGGTGCCACTCGCGGAAGGCGAGCGGCGTGCGCGGGGCCACCACCACCGGCATCGCCGTCACGGCGCCCTGCCCGCGCAGGTGCCGCGCGAGGTGGCGCGCGTCGTACTCGGCGCGGATGGGCCAGCAGAACGCCACGACGCCGCGCGCGAGGTCGGGAAAGGCCTGCGCGAGGTGCGCGTCGATGCGCTCGCGCCAGTGCTCCAGCGTGGCGGCGTCGACGGCCTCGCGGGCGGCGACGAGCCGCGTGCGCTCGGCGCGGCGCCAGGCCTTGAGTTCGTCGGGTTGCATGCGGTGTCCTCCGGCCCGCCAGTCTAGCAGCGCCCGCGCGGGGCTTTCCGATACACTCGCCCGCATCCGCGGCGCCGCCGCCGCGTCCCCGGGAGCGCCCATGCGCAAGGTCCTGCTCATCTTCAGCGAACTCACCGACGGCGACGTGGAGTGGCTCTCGAAGGCCGGCGAGCGCATCCGCCTGGAGGCCGGCGCCACGCTCGTGCCGCTGGGCGCGCGAATCGACAGCATCTGGTTCGTGCTCGACGGGGCCGTGGCGGTGCACACGGCCGCGGGCGAGCGGCTCGCGGTGATGGGCTCGGGCGAGATCGTGGGCGAGATGTCGCTCGTCGACCCGGCGCCCACCGCCGTGTCGGTGCGCGTGGCGAGCGAGGCGACGCTGCTTCGCATCCCCGACGCGACGGTGCGCGCCCAGCTCGCCGCCGATCCCGCCTTCGCCGCGCGCTTCTACCGCGCGCTGTGCGTCTTCCTCGCGAGCCGCCTGCGCGGCACGACGCGCCGCATGGGCTACGGCACGGCCGCGGGCGACGAGGTCGACGCCGCCGACGAGCTCACCGACGAGCTGCTCGACAACGTGCACCTCGCCGGCGCGCGCTTCGACCGCATGCTCAAGCGCCTCGCGGGCTGACCACCGCCCGTGGCCGGCGACCCGACCATCTTCCGCAAGGCCGCGCTCGAGCGCCTGGCCTCGCCCGAGCGACTGGACTCGCGCCCGTCCGTGCCCGGCTACCCGCGGGCTCTGGTGGCCGCGCTCGCCGTGCTGGCCGTGGCCGTGGCCGCCTTCGCCGCATGGCTGCGGTAGCGAGCCCCGTCCCGCCGCCGCCGGCCGCCTCGCCGCTGCCGGAGTCGGCCGTGCGGCGCGTGCCCACCATCCTGCAGCTCGAGGCCGTCGAGTGCGGCGCGGCCGCGCTCGCGATGGTGCTCGCCTTCCACGGCCGCCACGTGCCGCTGGAGGCGCTGCGCGCCGCCTGCGGCGTCTCGCGCGACGGCGCCAAGGCGGGCGGGATCCTGCGCGCGGCTCGCGCCCACGGCCTGGTCGCGCGCGGCTTCCGCAAGGAGCCCGGCGAACTCGCGGCGCTGCCGCTGCCCGCCATCGTCTTCTGGAACTTCAACCACCTCGTCGTGCTCGAGGGCTTCCAGGGCGGCGGCGCGTGGATCAACGACCCGGCCATCGGCCGGCGGCGCGTGGACGCCGCCGCCTTCGACGAGGGCTTCACGGGCGTCGTGCTCACCTTCGAGCGCGGGCCGGACTTCGCGCCGGGAGGCGAGCCGCCCTCGGTGCTGCGCTCGCTGCGCCGCCACCTCGCGGGGCTGGGTCCCAGCGTCGCGCTCGCCGTGGCCCTGGGCCTCGCCCTCGTCGCGCCGGGCCTGGCGCTGCCCTGGCTCATGGGCCGCTTCGTCGACGAGGTGCTCGCCGCGAGGCTGCCGGGCGTGGCGCCGACGCTGGTGGCGGGCCTGCTCGTGGCCGCCGTGGGCCGGGGCCTCATCGCCTGGCTGCAGGCGCAGGTGCTCACCGCCGCCTTCACGCGCGCGGCGCTCGCCTCCGCGCGGCGCTTCTTCGCGCACGCGCTCGCGCTGCCCATGGACTTCTTCGTGCAGCGCTCGCCGGGCGAGATCGCCTCGCGCGTGGCGCTCAACGAGCAGGTGGCCGAGACCGTCTCCGCGGACCTCGCGCACCTGGTGCTGGACCTGCTCACCGCCTCGTTCTTCCTCGTGCTCATGCTGCGCCTGGACGCCGGGCTCACGGCCATCGTCGCGGCGGGCGTCGCGGCCGAGGTCGCGGCCCTGGCGGCCATCAACCGGCGCATCGACGGCCTGTCGCAGCGCCTGTCGGTGCAGGGCGGCAAGCTCGCGGGCATGGCGAGCGGGGGCCTCGCCAACATCGAGAGCATCAAGGCCGGCGGCCAGGAAGGCGCGCTCTTCCTGCGCTGGCTGGGCCTGCAGGTGCAGTTCGCCAACACGGCGGTGGAGGCGCAGCGCGCCACGCTGGGGCTCATGCAGGTGCCCGCGCTCGCCGGGCTCGTCGCGCAGCTCGGGGTGCTCGGGCTGGGCGCCGCGCGCATCATGCAGGGCGCCTTCACCGTGGGCGACCTCGTCGCCTTCCAGGTGCTGCTCGCGGGCTTCACGGCGCCGGTGCACGCGCTCTTCCTCGCCGCGCGCCGCGTGCGCGCCCTGCGCGGCGACGTGGCGCGCCTGGACGACGTGCTCAACCACGCGCCCGAGCCTGGCGTGACGGTGACCGACTCCCCGCCCGACACCGCCTCCGGCGCGCGCCCGCGCACGCTCGAATTCCGCGACGTCGCCTTCGGCTACGGCAGCCCGGACGGGCCGCCCCTCATCGAGGGCTTCTCGCTGCGGGTGGAGGCCGGCCGGCGCGTGGCGCTCGTGGGCGCCTCGGGCTCGGGCAAGTCCACGGTGGCGCGCCTGGCGGCGGGCCTGTACCGGCCGTGGCGCGGCCAGATCCTCTACGACGGGCTGCCGCGAGAGGCCTTCGTGCGCGAGGAGCTGGCGCGCGCCGTCTCCTACGTGGACCAGGACGTGGTGCTCTTCGAGGGCAGCGTGCGCGACAACCTCGCGCTGTGGGACCCGGCCGCCGAGGACGAGATCGTGCGCGCCGCCACGCGCCACGCCCACATCGAGGAGGAGATCGCGCGCCTGCCCGGGGGCCTGGAGGCGCCGCTGCAGGAGGGCGCGAGGAACCTCTCGGGCGGCCAGCGCCAGCGCCTGGAGATCGCGCGCGCCCTGGCGCGCGGGCCGTCCATCCTGCTGCTGGACGAGGCCACCAGCGCGCTGGACCCGGCCACCGAGGCCGTGGTGGAGGCGAACCTGCGCCGGCGCGGCACCACGTGCCTGGTGATCGCGCACCGCCTGTCCACCGTTCGCGACGCGGACGAGATTCTCGTGCTGGACGGCGGGCGCGTGGTCGAGCGCGGCACGCACGAGACGCTGGCGGCGATCCCCGGCGGGCGCTACGCCGCGCTCGTCGCGGGCGAAACCGGGGAGGCCCGGTGAAGGGCGACCCGGGGCTCGCGTTCCAGGCCACCTCGCTCGCCGACGCCGTGGCGCTGCTCGCCGGCACCATGGGCGCCAAGGGCGAGATTCCCGCCGCCCTGCCCGACGACGAGACGGCCGCCGTGGAGGAGGCGGCGCTGGGCCTGGGCGTCCGCTCGCGCCGCGTGCTGCTGGACGGCGCGTGGTGGAGCGAGCCGGGCGTGCCGCTGCTCGCGCGCGTGGCGGAACGACGGCGCGCGCCGCGCGAGTCGCCGGGACGCGCGCCCGCCTCGACGGGGTGGGTGGCGCTGCTGCCGCGCGGCCTGCGCGGCTACCGCATGGTGGCCGTGGATCCCGCGGGCGGCCCGCCTGCCGAGTGGCCCGTGGACCGCGACACGGCCTCGCGGCTCGCGCCTTTCGCGTTCGCCTTCCACCGCCGCTTCGAGCCGCGCGCGCTGGGCACGGCCGACGTGCTGCGCTTCGCCTTCCGGCACGCGAGGGCCGACGCCGGCGTGCTCCTCGCCACGGGCCTGGCCGCCGCGCTCGCGGGCCTGCTGGTGCCGGTGGCCACGGGCCGGCTCATCGACCGCGCCAT
>JAKOWJ010000125.1 GCA_029781595.1 Pseudomonadota bacterium
GCGGGATTGCCACCGCCCTTGGCCACGAGCAGCGGCAGCGTCTCCGAATCCTCGCCCGAGCGCAGCACGACCTTCTCGGGCAGCACCTCGGCGACCTTCATCCCGCCGATTTCCGCGCCCTTGGCGACCGCCTCGACCTTGCCCGACGACACGTCCTTCAGGAAGGCGATCGCGAGAGACCCCACGACAGAGGTGCCCTGCAGCACGTACTGGCCCTTCTTCACCTCGCCGGCGGCGGCGGCCGGGGGCGGCGGCCGGCGGTTGGGGACGAAGAGGGGCCGCGCGAGCGTCTCGGTGCCGGCCTGGGGCTCCGGATCCAGCCGGAACGGCGGCAGGAGATTCGCGTCGGCCACCCGCGCCGGAGGGCGCGCGCCCTCCCCCACGCCCGGCCTGCCGAACTCGTGCTCGAGGACCAGGCCGCCCGCGAGCAAGGCGGCGGCACCGCCCCAAAGCAGGGGCCAGAACTGGTCGGGCTTGCGCGGGAACATGGCCGTCACCCCGCCAGCGAGTAGCCCGAGATCTCGAGCTGGATGAACATCTCGGCGTCCATGCCCGGCGGCGCCTTGTATCCCGGCGGCACCTGCGAGCGGACCATGAGCGAGTCGACGAACACGTAGGGCTCGGCCGTCTCCATCGCGAGCAGGATGCGGCGCAGCGCCGGCGTGCTCGCGTTGAGCTGCACGGTGACCGTCACCTGCCGGAAGCGGCCGTCCTCGCGCGGCTGCCCCGTCTGGACGCTGATCATCCGCCCGCCGTTGCCGTCCACGAACTGGCGCACGCGCTCCTGGATCTCCGCCGCGGAGAGCGAGGCCGCGGAGGCCTTCAGGAAGTAGCGGCGGCTGCCCATGGCCTTCACGGCCTCGAGCTTGCGCTCCAGCGCGGGGCGCGCCGCCGAGAGGCGCTCGTAGCGCGTCAGGCGCTGGTCGATGTCGGCGAGCGCGCGGTCGTAGTGGCGGTGGGCCAGCCACAGCGGCATCGCGACCACCGCGACCGCGAGCACCACGGCGGCGGCGAGGAAGCCGATGGCCGCGCGGCGACGCTTCTCGGGGGGCCATCCCATCACGGCGCGCATGCGTCAGTTCCCCTTCGGCGTCTGCGGCATGGGCACCGGACCGCCCGCGCCCGAGGCCGGTTTCATGGGCGCCGGCAGAGACGATGACGCCGCCGGGGCCGGCAGGTCGCTTCGCGGCGGCTGGCCTTGCGGGGGTTGCGGCGCGGCGCCGTAGGCGTTGCCGGCGCGGGTCGGCATCGGCGGCGCGCCGGCGGCACCCGCGGCAGGGGGCGTGGGCCCGCCCGGCTTCTGCGTCGCCGCGCCGTCGGAATCGGGTCGGCGCACCGCCGGTTCCGCGGCCGGCCTGGCCGGAGGGGCCGCCGGGCTGGCCGCCGGAGCGGCCGGGGTGGTCGCCGGCGGAGAAGGCTTCGCGGGTGCGGCGACAGCCGGCGCGGGCGCCGGTATCGCGCCCGGCCGCGGCGTCGCCGAGCCGGACAGCAGCGCCGATTCGGCGATGGGCTCGGGCAGCGGCCTCGGCTTGATCTCCGCGGCGAGGAGGAAGCGCTCCGTGCCCGGCGTGACGCCCTTCGTGAGCGGCGACTTGAACCCCGCGTTGGCGAGCTTGCCGGATTTCTCGAGCACCTCGATCAGCTGCGAGGACGAGCCGGTCTCGCCGGCGATCTGCAGCTCGCGGCTCTTGAGCCCGCTCTTCACGTCGAGCTGCTGCACCCAGGTGGTGTCGGGCAGCAGGCGCGAGAGGTCCTCCAGGATCGCCACCACGGGCTGCTGGCCCTGCTTGCGGCCCAGGACGAAGTTGTGCTCGGCCGCGAGCGTCTCGATCTGCTTCGCGAGCCGCTCGGCGACCTCGGCATCGGCGCGCGCCTTGTCCATCCGCGGGTGCAGCGCGATCACGGCCTCGCGCTTGAGCCAGACGGGGTAGGCCAGGGCGGCGATCGCGAGCGCCGCCGCGAGCGCGGCCAGGAAGCGCCCGGTGAGGGCGGCGCCCGAGGTCGCGGGGTGGTCGCGCTTCTCCGGCGGCAGGAGGTTCAGCGGCGCGGCGGCACCACCGACGTCGCCCACCAGGCCCACGCCCGGCACGGTGGCGCCGAGCTCGCGCAGCTCCGCCAGCCGCGATTCGATGGGCTCGCGGGCGGCCACCGCCAGCGTGAGCCGGACCTTCTGCGCGGCCGCGTCGCGGCCCGTGACGCGGAAGTCGAACCAGGCCCTCTCCGCCGGCAGCGGCGTGAGGCGGTCCAGCTCGAAGCCCACGGCCTCGCGCAGGGCTTCCTCGGCGGCGAGCGGCAACGAGACCTCGCGCAGCAGGACGGATTCGCGCGGAAGAACGAGCCAGACGTTGCCCGCGGCGCCCGGCTGGTCCGCGAGCAGGCGCCGGAACGCCCCGCGCCGGCCTGCGGCATCCAGCGAGCCCAGGTTCGCGCGCCCGGACTGGGCCAGCCGGCCTGCGACCGGGCGGTACGCGATCCACTCGTCGCCCTCGACCGAGACGTGAGCCACGTCCCGCGAAGCCAGGCGCTCGCGCCAGGCCGCCGGCAGCAGGCCCACCAGCTCGCCGCGCCACCAGCGCAGGAAATCGGCGACGCCCGCCCGCTCCGCCGCGGCGACCAGGGGCGCGAAGAGGGAATCCGCTTCAGCGGCCAACGGCGGCCTCCGGGGCGGCGGGCTCGGCGGCGCGCGGGAGCTCCCGCCAGGCGAGGAAGGTGTAGGGCCGCCGCGGGAACTGCGGGGTGAGCATCGCCACCGCCTCGCGCGAGACGACGATGCCCTCCTCGAGGCTCACGTCCGCGCGGATCGTCACGGCCGCCACCTGCGCGTAGTTCGCGTAGGCGGGACCGGCCGCGGCGAAGAGCGGCGGCACGCGCCCCTCGGCGCGCGCGGCCTCCCGCTCGGCGAGGTAGGCGTCGACCTGCTCGGCGGAGACGCCGGGAATGGCGAGCAGCGTCGCGCGCGTGGCGAAGGCCGGGTTCACCCCGGGCTGGCGGGAATACACGGTGATCATGGGCGCGATGCGCTGGAAGACCTCGGGGCGCATGCCGAGGACGAGCTGCAGCTCCTCCGTGGACTGGAAAGGGTAGTTCGCGGGACGACCCTTGAGGCCCGCCTGCGCGTAATCGGGCTCCTCCGCACCGTTGGGCCTCTTCAGGGAATCCTGGTCCCGCCAGTCGAGGACGGCGTCGAGGAGCTTCGTCGCGTCCTCCTCGCCCATCCCGGCCGATCGGAAGAGCCCCTTGAGCAGCTCGTTGTTCGCGGTGTTGATGTCAATCTTAGCAGACTCGTCCGTGAACCTGATCCGCACCCGGGCGCCGTCGAACGCCCAGTCGCGGGCCGCGTCCTCGCGTCGCCACACGTCGGGACCCCCGACGGGCTTGAAAAGTTCAATCAGCGTGCGGGCGACGGCCGCCTGGGCCAGCGCGTCGGCGCGGGCGATGAGCGCCGCGTTGTGGGCCGCCCGCAGCTCGGTGCGCATGGCGTAGAGGAAGCTCCCGGCGATCACCAGGAGCAGCGTGAGGACCCAGATCACGAGGACCAGGGCCACCCCCCGCTCGGACGCCCGCGCGCGTCTCATCGCCTGGGCACGCAGGTGCGCTGGAAGGAGGACTCGTAGCAGCCGGCCTCCTCGCCGAGCTTGAGCGCCACGATGAGGGGCGGCAGGCGCAGCGAGCCCATCGCGAGGTCGATGCGCACGTGGGTCGGCAGGCGCTGCGGCCGGTCCCACTTGTCGCCCCAGGCGGGCACGGACGCGTCGCTCTCGGCGCCGAAGTACGAGAACCGGGCCTCGGTCACGCCGTCCAGCAGCGCGAAGGGGTCGGAGGCGTCCAGCGACGAGAAGTCGCTCGCGTCCGCGGCGGCGAACGCGCGGCGCATCACCAGCCGGCCGCCGGCGGCGTCTCGCCCCGGCTCGTAGGCGAAGGAGACGAACGAGAGGCCGCCGCCGGCGATGTCGGCCGGGCGCATCGACACGAAGCGCAGCCCGTCGCGGTCGCCGCGGAAGGCGAGCTTGACCTCGAGGGGATCCTTGAACCGCCAGGGGAAGGCCGTGGCGAGCTCCTTGCGCACGAACGAGGCGGTGAGCAGCACCTGGTCGGCGCGGTCGCCGCGACCCGTGCCGGCGTCCCAGGCCCGCACGCCCATGCGCAGCCCGCCGAAGAGCATGGCGAGCATCACCGCGAGGAGCGTGAGCGCGAGGACCAGCTCCAGGAGCGTGAATCCCCCGTTCGCCGCGCGCGCCGTCCTCACGGCCGGCTCCCGAGCACCAGCGTGTCGAGCCGCACGTCGCGCTGCCGGCCGTCGGCCGCGCGCCACGCCACGCGCGACTCCACCCGCAGCAGCCGCACGCGCAGCACGTACTCGGCCTGCGCCTTCGCCTGCTCGGCTTCCTGGCGCTCGTCGTACGGCGTGGCGGTGACCGTCCACTCGAAGGGCTCGTCGCGGCCCGCGGCGCGGCCCTCCTCGAGCTTCTCGGCCGCCGTGTAGTCCGCCAGGCGCGACTGCGCGATCATCACGGCGCGCGCGTACTCGTCCGCGAGCTGCGCGTCGCGCAGCCCGCCGGAGAAGACCTGCAGCATCGCGCCCAGCGCGAGGGCGAGCAGGACGAAGGCCGCGAGGACCTCCAGCAGCGTGAAGCCGTGCTCGGGCCCGGGCCGGGCCGTCCCGGGTGCCATCGCGGCGCGGGCGGGGGCTAGCCCCCCTCCTTGATGCTCACCCGGCCCGTGAGCCAGTCCACGTCCACGAGGAGCTTCCTCTCGCCGGCCGCGAGGGTCACGCGCCCGCCCGTGGAGCTGCCGTCGGGATAGAAGCGGATGGCGCCGTGCTTGTCGTCGACGATCTCCGACTGCGCCGTGTAGAGCTTCAAGTCCAGGCGCCGGGGCAGCGCGCGGTCGCGCCCGCCGCTCACGGCCATGCGCCGGTTCTCGAGGTCCAGCGTGAGGGTGGCCGGCTCCTGGCGCGCGATGGCGGTGCCGCGCGCGTCGCGCAGGCCCGCGGCCACGGCGCGCGCGGCCGCCCGCAGCTCGGCGCCGGACATCCCCCCCGCGCCCACGCGGGCGACGAGCGCGTAGCCGGCGGCCGCGATCACCAGCACGAGCAGCAGCTCGAGCAGGGTGAAGCCGCGGCTGCGGCGCGCGGCGGACATCAGTTGCGCACGTCCCGGTTCTCGCCGTCGCCGCCTTCCTTGCCGTCGGCGCCCAGCGAGAGGAGGTCGTAGGGCGCCTTCTCCGCCGGCGAGCGGTAGATGAAGTCGCGCGTCCACGGGTCCTTGAGGTCCTTCGGGTCGCGGATGTAGGGCCCGTTCCAGTTCGCCACGCCGGCGGGCGCCGTGACGAGGGCGGCCAGGCCCTCCTGGGTCGTGGGGTAGCGCCCCACGTCCAGCTTGAAGAGCTCGAGCTGGCCGCCGATGTTGGCGATCTTGGTCTTGGCGATCTCGCTGTTGGCCCGGCCGACGTTGCCGAAGATGCGCGGGCCGACCATCGACAGGATCACGCCGATGATCACCAGGACCATCACCAGCTCGATGAGCGTGAAGCCGCGCGCGGCGCGGGCGACGGGAAGGCTGCGGGTGGGATTCATGGACTCGCTCCGTGGGATGCCCGCCCCTAGAAGGGCAGGTCGTAGATCGAAAGCATCGCGGCGAGGATGGAGACGACCACCCCGCCCACGACGAAGGTGAGGAAGAGGATCATCGCCGGCTCGAGCAGCGCGAGCGAGCGGCGCACCGCGCGCGCGACCTCGCGGTCGTAGACGTCGGCCACGTCCAGCAGCATCTGGTCCAGGCGCCCCGTCTCCTCGCCCACCTGGATCATGTGCACCGCGAAGGCCGGGAAGCGGCGCGTCTCCATCATGGGCTTGGCGAAGCCGCGGCCGGTCTTGAGCTCACGGCCCACCTCGGCCAGGCCCGCCGCCATCCAGGTGTTGGACATCGTCTCTCGCGCGATGGACAGGGCGTTCACCAGCGCCACGCCGTTGCGAAGGAGCGTGCCGAGGGTGCGGGCGAGGCGCGCCGTCTCCACCTTGGCCGCCAGGTCGCCCGCCACCGGCAGGCCCAGCACGCGCCGGTCCCAGGCGAGCTTGGCCTCCGGCGCGCGCAGCCGGCGCTGGAGGAGGAAGAGGGCCGCCACCGACCCCAGCACCATCCACGACCACCACTCGCGCAGGAACGCCCCGGCGCCCAGCACCGCCTGCGTGACCCACGGCAGCGCCTTGCCGCTCTGCTCGAAGATGGGCTCGAACTGCGGCACCACCACCGCCAGCAGCACCACGACGGAGACGATGGCCACGGAGAGCAGGATGGTCGGGTAGATGAGCGCCGACTTCACGCTCTCGCGAAGCTCCTTGGCGCGGTCCATGAACTCCGCCAGGCGCGCGAGCACCTCCGCGAGCGCCCCGCCCGCCTCGCCCGCCCGCACCATGTTCACGTAGAAGCGCGTGAACGCGCCTTCCTGGGCGTCCAGGGCCTTGGACAGCGCCGCGCCGCCGCGCACCTCGTTGCGCACGCGCCGCAGCATCTCGGCCACGCGCTCGGTCTCCGCCAGCCCGACCAGGATCTCGAGGCTGCGGTCCAGGGGCAGCCCCGCCTTCAGGAGGGTCGCGATCTCGCGCGTGACGACGCCCACCTCGTCCTGGCTCACGCCGCGCCGGAAGAGGGCCGGGCCCGCGGCGCGGCGCACGGGCGCGGCGGCCTCGGCCGTGCCGGCCTCCACCGCGCGCAGCGGCGTGTAGCCCATGTCGCGGAGCCGCTCGATCACGCCCTTCTGGCTGGGCGCGTCCATGGCGCCCTCCATCACCTCGCCGGCCGGCGTGACGGCCTTGTACTGGTAGACCGGCATGGGGCGCCTAGTCCTCGCGCGTGACGCGAAGCACTTCCTCGACGGTGGTCACGCCCGCCACGGCCTTGCGCAGGCCGTTCTCGAACATCGACTCCATGCCCTCCTCCACCGCCGCGGCGCGCAGGTCGCTCGAGTTGGCGTGGCGCATGACGAGCGAGCGCACGCGGTCGGTCATGGGCATCATCTCCATGATCCCCAGCCGGCCGTGGTAGCCGGTGCCGCTGCAGCGCTCGCAGCCCGCGGGGTGGTAGAGGGTGAGGTCCCCCTCGGGCACGAAGCGGCGAAGGCCCATCTGCTCGATCACCTCGGGCAGGGCCCGGTAGGGCTTGCGGCAGTGCGGGCAGAGCGCGCGCACCAGGCGCTGGGCGAGGATGCCCACCACGGTCGAGGTGAGCAGGTAGTCCTCCACGCCCATGTCCAGCAGGCGGTTCACCGTGGAGGGCGCGTCGTTGGTGTGCACCGTGGAGAGCACCAGGTGGCCGGTGAGCGCCGACTGCACGGCGATCTCCGCGGTCTCCAGGTCGCGGATCTCGCCGATCATGATCACGTCCGGGTCCTGGCGCACGATGGAGCGCAGGGCGTTGGCGAACGTGAGGTTGATCTGCGGGCGCACCTGGATCTGGTTGATGCCCGGCATCTGGTACTCGACGGGATCCTCCACCGTGAGGATCTTCACGTCCGGCTGGTTCAGGCGGTCGAGCGCCGTGTAGAGCGTGGTGGTCTTGCCGCTGCCCGTCGGGCCCGTCACCAGGAGCACGCCGTGCGGCTGGTTGAGGGCGGCCAGGAAGTCCTCCAGCACCCGGCCGTCGAAGCCGAGCGCGGCGAAGTCCAGCGGCACGCCGCCCTTGTCGAGGATGCGCATCACCACGCTCTCGCCGTGCATCGTGGGCACGGTGGACACGCGCAGGTCGATCTCCTTGCCCTGGATGCGCAGCTTGATGCGCCCGTCCTGCGGCAGGCGCCGCTCGGCGATGTCCAGGTTGGCCATGATCTTCACGCGCGAGATGACCGCCGCCGACAGGCGCCGCGGCGGCGACTCCACCTCGTTCAGCACGCCGTCGATGCGGTAGCGCACGATGAGCCGGCTCTCGAAGGGCTCGATGTGGATGTCCGAGGCGCGCGACTCGATGGCGTGGGTGATGAGCAGGTTCACCAGCCGCACCACCGGCGCCTCGGAGGCGAGGTCCTTCAGGTGCTCGATGTCGCCGAGGTCCTGGTCCTCGTCGCGCGTGGCGATGTCGTCGACGATCTGGCCCATGCTGCTCTTGCCGGCGCCGTAGAGACGCTCCAGGCCCGCCTCGAGCTCGGTGAGGATGGCCAGGCGCGGCAGCACCCGCCGGCCGCACACCATCTCGATCGCCTGGATCGTGAAGGCGTCGGCGGGGTCGGCCATCGCCACGACCACGCCCTCGTCCGTCTCCCTCAGCGGCAGCGCCTTCGCGTCGCGCAGGAAGCGGTCGGAGACGCGCTCCTCGAGCAGCGGCAGCTCGGGGTACTCGGCCGCGGTGGCGATGGCCACGCCCAGCCGCTCCGAGAGGGCGTCGGCGAGGTCGCGCGCCGAGACGATGCCCAGGCGGTTCAGGATGACGCCGATCCTCTCGCGCGGCTCGCCCTCCTGCAGGCGCAGCGCCCGCTCGAGCGTAGCCGCGTCGATCTTGCCCCGGGCGAGGAGGATCTCGCCCAGTCGGCGCGGCTGGCTCTCGGCAGGCAGGGCGGACATGAGGGAAAAATTATAGCCCAGGGGTCGGTCGGGCCTTCTTCCGACCCGCGAAGGGCGTGCCGGGTTCCCCGGCCGCCGCGCTCAGGGGCCGTCCAGGCGCCGAAGGCACTCGTCGAGCTGCGCCTCCCAGGCGCCCGGGGCGAAGCCGAAGGCGGCCTCGAACCGGGTGTGGGAGAGCACGGAGTACCGGGGCCGGCGCGCCGGGGTCGGGAACTGCGCGGTGGTGATGGGCCGCACGCGGGGCGCGGGCAGGCCCCGGGCCGCCGACCGGGCGAAGATCGCCCTCGCGAAGCCCGCCCAGGTCGTCTCGCCGGCGGCGCTGAGGTGGTAGATCCCGGACGGCACGCCCTCGCGCGGGATGGCCGCCAGCGCCCGCGCCGTCGCGTCTGCCAGGAAGAGGCTGGAGGTCGGCGCGCCCCGCTGGTCGTCCACCACGCCCACCTCGTCGCGGCTCGCGGCGAGCGCGCGCATGGTGAGCAGGAAGTTGCGGCCGCGCGGCCCGTAGACCCAGCTCGTGCGCAGCACGAGGTGCCGGCACCCGGCCTGCGCGATGGCGCGCTCGCCCGAGAGCTTCGAGCGCCCGTACGCGTTGAGCGGGCGCACGGGATCGTCCTCGCGGTAGGGGCGACGGCGGCGGCCGTCGAACACGTAGTCCGTCGAGTAGTGGACGAGCACCGCGCCCAGTCGCCGCGCCTGCTCGGCCAGGATGCCCGGCGCGCGCCCGTTCACCGCCTCGGCGAGCGCCGGCTCCGACTCCGCGCGGTCGACCGCCGTGTAGGCGGCGGCGTTCACGATGAGCGCGGGGTTCACGGCCCGGCACGCCGCCACGAGGGCGTCGGGGTCGGCGAGGTCGAGCGCCGCGCGGTCGAAGGCGTGCACCTCGCCCAGCGGCGCGAGGGTCCGGACGAGTTCGCCGCCCACCTGCCCGCCCGCCCCCGGGAGGAGGATGCGCATCAGGGGTAGGTCTCGGCCCGCGCGAGCGGCGTGCCGTTGGCGTCGCCGGGCTTGAGCACGGGCTCGCCCTCCAGCGGCCAGGCGATCCCGAGGGCCGGGTCGCTCCACAGCAGGGAGCGCTCGTGCTCCGGCGCGTAGTAGTCCGTCGTCTTGTAGAGGAACTCGGCGCTGTCCGAGGTCACCAGGAAGCCGTGCGCGAAGCCCGGGGGCACCCACAGCATCCGGCGGTTGGCCGCGGAGAGCGCGAGGCCCACCCAGCGGCCGAAGGACGGCGAGGAGCGCCGCAGGTCCACGACGACGTCCCAGACCTCGCCGGCGACCACGCGCACGAGCTTGCCCTGGGGCTGCCGCACCTGGTAGTGCAGGCCGCGCAGCACGCCCCGCGCGGAGCGCGAGTGGTTGTCCTGCACGAAGTCCGGGTCCTGGCCCGTGGCCTCGCGGAAGGCGCGGCGGTTGTACGACTCGAAGAAGAAGCCCCGCTCGTCGCCGAAGACCTCCGGCTCGAGCAGCACGACGTCGGGGATGGTGGTGGCGATGGCCTTCATGGACGCCTTCAGAAGACCCGGTCCCGCAGCATGTCCAGCAGGTAGCGCCCGTAGGCGTTCTTGCGCATGGGGTCCGCCAGGCGCTCGACCTGCTGCGCGTCGATCCAGCCCTGGCGCCAGGCGATCTCCTCGGGGCAGGAGACCTTCAGGCCCTGGCGGCGCTCGATGGTCTCGATGAACTGCGCCGCCTCGAGCAGGCTCTCGTGCGTGCCGGTGTCGAGCCAGGCCGTGCCGCGGCCCATCACCTCGACGGCGAGGCGCCCGGCGGCGAGGTAGGCGCGGTTCACGTCGGTGATCTCCAGCTCCCCGCGCGCCGAGGGCTTCATCGCGCTCGCGATGTCCAGCACGGCGTTGTCGTAGAAGTAGAGCCCGGTCACGGCGTAGCGCGACTTGGGGGCCGCGGGCTTCTCCTCCAGCGAGATCACGCGCCCGGCCTCGTCGAACTCCGCCACGCCGTAGCGCTGCGGGTCCTTCACGGGGTAGGCGAAGACGGTGGCGCCCTGCTCGCGGCCGGCGGCGCGCGCGAGCGGCGAGGACAGGTCGTGGCCGTAGAAGATGTTGTCGCCGAGGACCAGCGCGCAGGCCTCGCTCCCCACGAAGCCGCGCCCGATCACGAACGCCTGCGCGAGGCCCTCGGGCCGCGGCTGCACCGCGTAGGAGAGCGCGAGGCCCCACGCGTGCCCGTCGCCCAGCAGGTCGGCGAAGCGCGGCGTGTCCTGCGGCGTGGAGATGACCAGGATGTCGCGGATGCCCGCCAGCATGAGCGTGGACAGCGGGTAGTAGACCATCGGCTTGTCGTACACGGGCAGCAGCTGCTTGGAGACGACCTGCGTCACGGGGTACAGGCGCGTGCCGGAGCCCCCGGCCAGGATGATTCCCTTGCGCATCGCCTACTTCCTTTCGCCGTAGTGCGTCTCGATCCAGCGCCGGTACTCGCCGCTGCGCACCTGCGCCACCCACGCCTCGTTGGCGAGGTACCAGCGCACGGTGCGCGCGAGCCCCGACTCGAAGGTCTCGGCCGGCGCCCAGCCCAGCTCGGCGCGGATCTTCGTCGCGTCGATGGCGTAGCGCCGGTCGTGCCCCGGGCGGTCGGCCACGAAGCGCACGAGGCCGCGGTAGCCCCCCTCGCGCGGGCGCAGCGCCTGCAGCGCGTCGCACAGCGCGTGCACCACCTCGAGGTTGCGCCGCTCGGCGCTGCCGCCCACGTTGTAGACCTCGCCCGGGCGCCCGCCGGCCAGCACCGCGCGGATGGCCGCGCAGTGGTCGCCCACGTAGAGCCAGTCGCGCACCTGGCGGCCGTCGCCGTACACCGGCAGGGGCCTGCCCTCCAGCGCGTTGGCGATCATGAGCGGGACGAGCTTCTCCGGGAACTGGAAGGGGCCGTAGTTGTTCGAGCAGTTCGTGGTGAGCACCGGCAGCCCGTAGGTGTGGTGCCAGGCGCGCACCAGGTGGTCGCTCCCGGCCTTGGAGGCCGAGTACGGGCTGTTGGGCGCGTAGGCGGTGCGCTCGGTGAAGGCCGGGTCGGCCTCGCCCAGGCTGCCGTAGACCTCGTCGGTGGACACGTGCAGGAAGCGGAAGGCGTCCCGCTCCCCGCCCGCGAGCGACTCCCAGTGCGCGCGCGCCGCCTCGAGCAGGCGGAAGGTGCCCACGACGTTGGTCTGGATGAAGTCGCCCGGCCCGTGGATCGAGCGGTCGACGTGGCTCTCGGCCGCGAAGTGCACGATGGCGCGCGGCCGGTGCCGGGCGAGCAGCGCCGCGACGGCCTCGCCGTCGCCGATGTCGCCGCGCACGAACGCGTGGCGCGCGTCGCCCTCGAGCGCGGCGAGGTTCGCGAGGTTGCCCGCGTAGGTGAGCTTGTCGAGCGTGACCACGGGCTCGCCGGTGGCCGCGATCCAGTCGAGGACGAAGTTCGCGCCGATGAAGCCGGCGCCGCCGGTCACGAGGAGGGTCATCGCCGCGCCTTCTGCAGCTCGATGAGCTTGAGGTACTTGTGGAAGGTGTTGTTGCAGCCGATGACGACGTGCGCGAACCCGGGGCCGCCGTCCAGGAAGCCCAGGCGCAGCACGTAGAACTTGAGGAAGCGCGCGAGCGGGTTGAGGAAGAGGCGCGCGTAGCCGGCGCGCACGCCCTGCCGGTAAAGCGCCTGCGCGTGCAGCGTGGTGTAGCGGTTCTGCTTGGCCATGTAGGTCGCCACGTCCTCGGCCGAATCGTGCAGCAGGTCGCCCTCCAGGCGCCCCACCTCCGCCGTCGTGAGCACGGCCTCGTGCACCTCGTCGTTGGACCAGCTCGCGTGGGCGCGGTGGAACAGCCGCAGCGTCCAGTCCGGGTAGCCCTCGCCGTGGGCGAGCCAGGCGCCGAGGAAGCGGTTGCGCCGCGCCATGCGCCAGGCCTTGTAGCGGCCGCCGGCCAGGGCGGCGCGGATGGACTGCGCGAGGCGCGGGGTCACGCGCTCGTCGACGTCCAGGCACAGCACCCAGTCGTGCCTCGCCTCCGACACCGCGAACTGCTTCTGGCGGCCGAAGCCCAGCCAGTCGCGGTGCACGACGCGCGCGCCGCGCTCGCGCGCGAGGGCCACCGTGCCGTCGGTGCTGCCCGAGTCCACGACCAGCACCTCGTCCGCGAAGTCGACGCTCGCGAGCAGCTCGCCGATCTGCGCGGCGGCGTCGCGCGCGATGACGGCGACCGTGAGGGGAAGCTTCTCGGGGGCGGCGGGCACGGAGGATGGGGCGGACGGGCGTGGCCGGCATTCTACCGCCGCCCCGGGGGCCCGGTCGCGCGTTTCGACGCCGCCGCGGCCGGCGATCTAGAATGCGCCATGCCCGCGCCGCGCGTCCTGTTCGTGAAGCTCTCCTCGCTCGGCGACGTGATCCACCTCTTCCCCGCCCTCACGGACCTGCGCGCGCACCGCCCCGAGATCGCCATCGACTGGGCCGTGGAGGAAGCCTACGCGCCGCTGGTGCGCCTGCACCCGGCGGTGGACCGCCCCGTCGCGGTGGGCATCCGCCGGCTGCGCACGAGCCCGCTCGCCCCCGGCGCCTGGGGCGCGCTCGGCGCGGCCCGCCGCAGCCTTCGCGAGCGCGCCTACGACTGGATCGTGGACGCCCAGGGGCTGCTCAAGAGCGCGGCCGTCGCGCGCCAGGCGCGCGGCCCCGTGTTCGGCTACGACCGCGCGAGCATCCGCGAGAAGGCGGCCGCGCGCTTCTACGACCAGCGCCTCGCGGTGTCCCGCCGGCTGCACGCCGTGGAGCGGTGCCGCCGCCTCGCCGGGGCCGTGTTCGGCTACGCCCCGGAGGGCCCGCCCGACTACGGACTGCGCGCGACGGGCGGGCGACCGGCGTGGGTGCCGGCGGGCCGCTACGTGGTGGGCCTGCACGCCTCGAGCCGGCGCGACAAGCTCTGGCCCGCCGATCGCTGGATCGCGCTCGCCGCCCGCCTGCGCGAGGAGGCCATCACGCTCGTCTACCCCGGGGGCTCGCCGGCCGAGCGCGACCAGGCCGCGCGCCTGGCCGCGAGCTCGCCCGGCGCCGTGGCCGCGCCGCCCCTCTCGCTGCCCGAGGCGGCCGACCTCCTCGCGCACGCGAGCGCCGTGGTGGGCGTGGACACCGGGCTCACGCACCTGGCGGTGGCCCTGGGCACGCCCACCGTGGGGCTGTACGTCGCCACCGAGCCCGGCCTCACGGGGCTGCACGGGGACGCCACCGCCGTGAACCTGGGTGCGCCCCGGTGCGCGCCGGCGGTGGCCGACGTCGTGCGCTCGCTCCTGGGCGAGGCCGCCGCCGCGTGATGGCGCGGCTCGCCTACCGGGCGCTCCTGTGGCTGGCGTTGCCGGTGCTGCTCGCGCGCCTGGCCTGGCGCGCGCGGCGCCAGCGCGGCTACCTCTCGCACCTGGGCGAGCGCTTCGGCGTCGCGCCCGCGCCGCCTGCGCCGGTCATCTGGGTGCACGCGGTCTCCGTGGGCGAGACGCGCGCGGCCGCGCCGCTCGTCGAGTGGCTGCGCCGCGAGCGCCCGCGTGCGACGATCCTGCTCACCCACACCACGCCCACCGGACGGGCCACGGGCCGCGAGCTCTTCGGCGACGCGGTGCTGCAGGCGTGGCTGCCCTGGGACCACGGGTTCGCCGTGCGCCGCTTCCTCGACCGCGTGCGCCCGGCCTGCGGGCTCGTCCTGGAGACGGAGATCTGGCCCACCCTCCTTCGCGAGTGCGCCCGCCGCGCCGTTCCCGTGTTCCTGGTGAACGCGAGGCTCTCGGCGCGCTCCGCGGCGGGCTATGCGCGCGTGCCCTCCCTCGCCCGCGAGGCGCTGCGCGACCTGGCCGGCATCGCCGCGCAGACGCCGGCCGACGCCGCCCGGCTCGGCGCGCTCGGCGCCTGCGCCGTCGAGGTCACGGGCAACGTGAAGTTCGACCTGGCCGTCCCGGAAGACATCGACTCCCGCGGCCGCGCGCTGCGCACCCTGCTCGGGACCGGCCGCCGCGTGTGGCTCGTCGCGAGCACGCGCGAGGGCGAGGAGGCGCCGCTGGTGCGCGCTCTCGAGGCGGCCGCGCCACCGCCCGAGGTGCTGGTGCTCTTCGTGCCGCGCCACCCGCAGCGCTTCAACGAGGTGGCGGCCCTGCTCGCCGGCGCGGCCGGCTCGCCCGTGTGGCGGCGAAGCGGCGGGCAACCCGTCCCGCCGGGGGCGCGCTACGCCCTGGGCGACACGATGGGCGAGATGCTCGCGTACTGCGCGGCGGCGGACGTGGTGCTGGTGGGCGGCAGCCTCGGCCGCTACGGGGGCCAGAACCTCATCGAGCCCTGCGCGGTCGGCCGGCCGGTGATCTTCGGGCCGCACACCTTCAACTTCGAGAGCGCCGCCGAGGCGGCCCTCGCCGAGGGCGCGGGGATCCGGGTGCGGGACGCCGGCGAGGCGGTGCGGGCGGCGCTCGCGCTGCTCGCCGACGAGCCGCGGCGGGCGCGCATGGGCGGGGACGCGGCGCGCTTCGCGCAGGCCAACCGCGGCGCGCTCGCGCGCCTGGCGGCCTGGCTCTCGCCGCGGCTGCCCGCTAGCTGCGGCCCAGGGCCCGGTTGACCTTCTCGAGGTCCGTCTCGGCGAGCGTGCCGGTCGCGGACTTCAGGCGCAGCGTGTTGAGGATGAAGGCGTAGCGCGCCTGCTGCAGGTCGCGACGCGTCTGGAACACCGCCTGCTGCGCGTTGAGCACGTCCACGCTGGTGCGCACGCCCACGTCGCGGCCGAGGATGGTCGAGTCGAGCTGGCTCTGCGTGGAGGCGAGGGCCTGCTCCAGCGCCTTGACCTGCGAGATGCCGCTCGTCACGTTGAGGAAGTTCTGGCGCACCAGCTGCGCGACCGTGCGCTGGGTGTTCTCGAGATCCTGCTCGGCCTTGTCGCGGCCCGCCAGGGCCTCGCGCACGCGCGACTGCGTGAGGCCGCCGGCGTACAGCGGCACCGAGAGCGTGACGCCGATGGCGCCGTTGTTGGTGCCGATGTTGCCCGACCCCGTGAGGGTGTTCAGGCTCTTGCTGTGCGTGTAGCTCGCCGAGAGGTCCACCGTCGGGTAGTGGCCGGCCTGGGCGCGCTCGACCTCCTGGCGCGCGATCTCCAGGGCCGCCTTGGCGACGGCCACCGCGTAGCTCGAGGCGGCCGCGGAGCCTTCCCAGGCCTCGATGGCCGCCGGCTGCGGCGGGTCGAGGGCCAGGGGCTCGCGCAGCGACGCGAGGGCGCCCGCGGGCTTGCCCACGATCTGCTGCAGCGCGCGCTTCTTCACCTCCAGGTCGTTCTTGTCCGAGATCTCCTTGGCCACGGCCTGGTCGTAGCGCGCCTGCGCCTCGAGCGTGTCGACGATGGTGGAGGTGCCGACCTCGAAGTTGCGCTTGGCCTGGGCGAGCTGCTCGGAGATGGCCTTCTTCTGCGCCTCGGACAGGGCCACGTTGTCCTGCGCGAGCAGGACGTCGAAGTAGGCCTGCGCGACGCGCACGATGAGGTCCTGCTTGGCGGTGGCGAAGGTCGCCTCGACCTGCATCACCTGCTGGCGGGCCTGGTCGATGGCGATCCAGTTCTGCCAGCGGAAGAGCGGCTGCGAGAGCGTGACCGAGTAGGACTGGCTGTTGTAGTCGATGGCCGGCGAGTCGTCGCGGTCGACGTTGTTGCGGAAGCCCGAGGCCGAGCCGGTGATCGAGGGCAGGTACCCGGCGCGCGCCTGCGGCAGTCGCTCCTGGCCCGCCTGGAAGGCCGCCCGGGCCGACTGGTAGACCGGGTCGCTCACGAGGGCGTCGCGGTAGACGCCGAGCAGGTCCGCGCCATGGGCCGAGAAGGCGAGGCCGGCGGCGGCGAGGAGGAGGACGAGGCGCTTGGGGTTCATGGACGGCTCTTTCGGTTCGTGGTTCGGTCGGGTTGGACGGCGCGGGGGGGCTTTCCGGATTCCCCCGGGCCGGCGCTTCAGTAGACGGCCATCGCCGGGTCGACGCTGCGGGCCCAGCCGTCGATGCCGCCGCTCAGGTTCACGACGTCCGCGAACCCGCAGTGCTCGAGGTAGGCCGCGGCCCTGAGGCTCCTCACGCCGTGGTGGCAGACCACGACGGTGGCGCGGGCCGGGTCGAGCTCGCCCAGGCGGGCCGGCAGCTGGGCGAGGGGAATGTGGGTCGAGCCCTCCAGGCGGCAGACCTGCAGCTCCCAGGGCTCGCGCACGTCCAGGAGCGTCACCTCCCCGGGCGCCGTCGCGAGCCACCGGCTGAGTCCGGCCGCGTCGAGGTGGCGCATCAGAAGCGGAAACGCGCGGGTGCGAGCGCGTTCACGAGGGGCTTGAGGAGCGTGTCGAAGACCTCCGCGGTGCCGAAGGTGCCGTCGGCGCCGCGCTGGACGACCTGCGCCTTCATCACCGGCGCGTCGCCCACCACCGCGAATAGCCGCCCGCCGGGCTTGAGCCGGTCGAGGAAGGCCGGGGGCAGCACCGGCGTCGATCCCGTGAGCACGATGACGTCCCACGCCGACTCGCCCAGCGGCGCGCGGGCGCTGTCGCCGGAGAGCAGCGTCACGTTGCCGATGCCGGCGGCAGCCAGGTTGGCACTCGCGGTCGCCTGCAGGTCGGGGTGGATCTCCGCGCTGGTGACGTGCCGCGCCCGGCGCGCGAGCAGCGCCGTGAGGTATCCCGAGCCCGTCCCCACCTCGTACACCGTGTCCTCCGGCCGCACCGTCAGCTCCTGCAGGATGCGCGCCTCGACCTTGGGCTGCATCATCGACTCGCCGTGCCCCAGGGGGATCTCCATGTCCGCGAAGGCGAGCGCGGCGTGCGCCGGCGGCACGAAGCGCTCGCGCTTCACCTCGAACAGCAGGTCGAGGACCGCCGGGTCGAGCACTTCCCAGGGCCGGATCTGCTGCTCGACCATGTTGAAGCGCGCTTGTTCGACGTTCATGGTAATCGGGGCGGCGGGTCGGGAAAAAGGCGAATTGTATCAAAGCGAAACAGGATCTCGCCCGGCGGCGTCCCGGCGGGCGCGCTCAGTCCAGGGTCTCCCGGTAGCGGGCGAGCGCCACCGTGCCCGCGGCCACGAGGAAGGCCGCCAGGGCGCCCACCTCGAGCGCCACCGCGTCCCACGAGTTCCCCTTGAGCAGGATGCCGCGCACGATCCGCAGGAAGTGCGTGAGCGGCAGCACCTCGCCCACGGCCTGCGCCCAGCCCGGCATGCCCCGGAAGGGGAACATGAAGCCGGAGAGCAGCATCGAGGGCAGGAAGAAGAAGAACGTCATCTGCATCGCCTGCATCTGGTTGCGCGCGAGCGTGGAGAAGGTGAAGCCCACGGCGAGGTTGGCGGCGATGAAGAGCACGAGGATGGCCGAGAGCAGCGCGAGGCTGCCGACCATGGGCACGCGGAAGAGGAGCTTGGCCGCCACCAGGATCACCACCACCTGCACGTAGCCGATGAGGATGTACGGCACGATCTTGCCGGCCATCACCTCGAAGGGCCGCACGGGCGTGGCGAGGAGGTTCTCCATGGTGCCGCGCTCGCGCTCCCGGGTCATCGCGATGGAGGTCATCATCACCATCGTCATGGTGAGCACCACGCCCATGAGGCCCGGCACGATGTTGTAGGCGGTGATGCCCTCGGGGTTGTAGCGCCGGTGCACGCGCAGCTCGAAGGCGGGCGGGCCCTGGCGCAGCGAGGCGAGCGGGCCGGAGAGGTCGCGGTCGAGGCCGGACTGGTTCACCGCCTGCACCGCGGCGATGGCGTTGCCGGTGGCCGCGGGGTCGGTGGCGTCCGCTTCCAGCAGCGCCACCGGCCGCTCGCCGCGCGCGAGCCTTCGCGAGAAGTCGGCCGGCAGGTGCAGCACGAACTGCACGTCGCCCTCCGCGACGAGGGCCTCGGCCTCGGCCTGCGTGGCGGGCTGCGCGACCACGCGGAAGTAGCCGCTCGCCTCCAGGCCCCGCACCAGCGAGCGCGTGAACGGGCTCGCGTCGGCCGAGACGACGGCCATGGGCAGGCCCTTGGGGTCCATGTTGATGGCGTAGCCGAAGAGCACGAGCTGCATCACCGGCACGCCGATCATCATCGCGAAGGTGAGGCGGTCGCGGCGAACCTGCACGAACTCCTTGACGAGGATGGCGGCGAAGCGGCTCCAGGAGAACACGGCTAGCCCCCCGCCTGGTGCGCCACCGTGACCGGCTCCGGCGTGCGGCGCATGAGGTGGATGAAGACGTCCTCGAGCCCGGGCTCGATGGGGGCGGCCCGCAGCCCGGCGGCGGCGGCCACGCGCGTCACGCTCGCCGCGAGGGCGCCGGCATCCGTGCCGCTCACGTGCAGGCGGCTGCCGAAGGGCACCACCATGTCGGCGCCGGGCGCGCCCTTGAGCGCCGCGGCCGCCGTTGCGAGCGCCGCGACTTCTCCCTCGATGGCCCAGGTCGCCAGGTGCGCGCCCGCGACGACCTCCTCGGCCGAGCCGCTCGCGAGGAGCTTGCCGTAGGCGATGTAGGCAAGCGCGTGGCAGCGCTCGGCCTCGTCCATGTAGTGCGTGCTCACGAGCACCGTCATGCCCTCGTGCGCGAGCTCGTGCAGGTGGGCCCAGAACTCGCGCCTCGCGCCGGGGTCCACGCCGGCCGTGGGCTCGTCGAGCAGCAGCAGCCGCGGCTCGTGCAGCAGGCAGGCGGCGAGCGCCAGGCGCTGCTTCCAGCCGCCGGAGAGCGTGCCGGCGAGCTGGCGGCGGCGGCGCGCGAGGCCCAGGCGCTCGAGCGCGGCGTCCACGCGCTCGCGGCGGCGGGCGATGCCGTAGATGCGCGCGACGAACTCGAGGTTCTCGGCGATCGACAGGTCCTCGTAGAGGCTGAAGCGCTGGGTCATGTAGCCCACCTCGCGCTTGATGCGGGCGGACTCGCGGCGGATGTCGAAGCCCAGGCAGGTGCCGCGCCCCTCGTCGGGCGTGAGCAGGCCGCAGAGCATGCGGATGGTGGTGGTCTTGCCGCTGCCGTTGGGGCCGAGGAACCCGTAGATCTGCCCGCGGCGCACGCGCAGGCCGAAGTGGTCCACCACGACCTTGTCGTCGAAGCGCTTGGTGAGGCCCTCGACCTCGATGGCGTAGTCCGGCTCGGCCATGGTCGTCGGCTAGCGCAGGAAAACGTCGACGGGCTGGCCCGGCTTCAGGCCGGGGGCGGCCGCCGGCTCCGGCCGGGCCTCGACGAGGAAGACGAGCTTGGCGCGGCTGTCCTTGCTGTAGATGACGGGCGGCGTGTACTCGGCCTGGGGCGAGATCCACGACACGGTGGCCCTGATCGGGCCGGGGCAGCCGTCGCAGCGAAGCTCCAGGGGCCGGCCCACCTTCACCTCGCCCAGGCGCGGCTCCGGCAGGAAGAAGCGCACCTTCACGTTGCCCGGCGGCAGGAGGGTGACCACGGGCTGGCCGGCGCCCACCCACTCGCCCTTCACGAACAGGGTGTCGGTCACGGCGCCGGCGACGGTCGCGAACGCCGCCTTCTGGCGAAGGCGCCACTCGGCCTGCTCCAGCGCGGCTCGGGCCGCGGAGGCGTCGGCCTGCGCGGCGCGGATCTCGTCGGGCCGGGAGGCGAGCCGGGCCGTGGCGAGGCTCGCCTCGAGCTCGGCCACGCGGGCGTCGTCGCGCTGGACGGCCGTGCGCGCCTGGTCGAGCTGCTGGCGGCTCACGAAGCCCTTGGCCACCAGGTCCTGCTGGCGCCGAAGCTCCGTGGCCGAGAAGGCGGCGGCGGCCTTCGCCTGCGCGAGCTGGGCGCGAACGACCTCCAGCTCCTCCGGGCGCTTGCCCTTCAGCAGGTTCTGCAGCCGCGCCTCGGCCTGGCGCAGGCGGTCCTCGGCCTCGCGCCGCGCGGCGCTCTCGTTGTCGGACTCCAGCGCGAACAGCGGATCGCCCGGCTTCACGGCGGCCCCGCGCGCCACGTCCAGCTTCACCAGGGTGCCGGCGAAGGGCGCGGCCACGCGCACGAACTCGCCCTCGGCGTATCCCTGGAGGGATTCCGGGGGTCCGCCGTTGCAGGCGGCCAGGACGAGGGCGGCGAGGATGGCGAGGGTTCTCATCGGATGCCTCCGGGGGAAGGGGCCGGCGCGCCGACCGGCGCCAGCGCCGCCAGCGCGAGGTCGATGCGCTCTTCGAGCGCCTCGGGGGTGAGCAGGTTCTCGCGCAGCGGGCGGGCGGCTGCCGCGTCCAGCTCGTCGGCCGCGAGACCGCCGCCCAGGATGGGCAGGGCCACGGCGCCGGCGCAGAAGCCTAGCGCCTGCACGGGCGCCACGCTCCGCAGCTCGCCGGCCGCCTGGGCCGCCTGCACCAGGCCGAGGATCACGCGCACGTGCCGGGGCAGGTTGTCGCGCAGGAAGTCGCGCGCGACCGCCTCGCCGCTCAGCGCGTCGGCCAGGATCCGCGCCACCAGCGGCCGGTTGTCGAGCAGGAACCCGCCCAGCACGCGCAGCGCCGCGCGCAGCGCGTTTCGGAAGGTCACGTCCGGGCGCGCGGCGAGCGTGAGGCTCGAGAACATCTCCTCGTAGGCGCCCTGCATCATGGCGCGCAGGAAGGCCTCCCGCGTCCGGAAGTGGTAGTGGAACATGCCGATGTTCACCTCCGCGGCCTCGGCGACCTGGCGGATCGTGAGGCCGGCGCAGCCCAGCGCCGGGTAGAGTTCCCTTCCGGCGGCGAGCAGGGCGCGATCGAGGTGGCGGGAGGGGCGGGGCATGACGGCCTCGGGTGGCGAGGTCAAACTATACGAATGACTAATTACGAAGTCAACCCCTGCCGCCGCACCCCCGGGCCTTCGCCCGCGCCCGCGACTTGCGTCGGGTCATTTGCGCGGGTGGGGCCCTTCCGGTAGCGTTGGCGGTCCGAACGCAGGGGTCCGGGCCGACGCCCGGTGAGAGAGTCCCTTTGAACCTGAACCGGGTCATGCCGGCGTAGGGAGCGTGGGCCCCCGCCTGCCGCTGCCATCGCCGGTCCCGATGGAGCACCGCATGAGCGCCAACCCGAAATTCCTCGCCGCCTCCGCCCACGTGGACGAGGCCGCCGTCCAGCCGCTGCCCCGCTCGCGAAAGGTCTACGTCGAGGGCTCGCGCCCCGACCTACGCGTGCCGATGCGCGAGATCGGCCAGTCCGACACGCCCGCCTCCTTCGGCGCCGAGCCCAACCCGCCGCTCTGGGTGTACGACACGAGCGGGCCCTACACCGACCCGGCCGCGCGCATCGACATCCGCTCGGGGCTGCCGGCGCTTCGCGCGCGCTGGATCGAGGAGCGCGGCGACGTCGAGACGCTCGACGGGCCGAGCTCCGCGTACGGCCGCGAGCGCCTCGCCGACGCGAAGCTCGCCGAGCTGCGCTTCGACCTGAAGCGCGCGCCGCGCCGCGCCCGGGCCGGCCGCACCGTCACGCAGATGCACTACGCGCGCCGCGGCATCGTCACGCCCGAGATGGAGTTCGTCGCCATCCGCGAGAACGGCCGGCGCCGCGAGTACCTGGAGGCGCTGCGCGCCGCGGGCCCCACGGGCGCGCGCATGGCCGAGATGATCGGCCGCCAGCACCCGGGGCAGTCCTTCGGCGCGGCCATTCCCCGCGAGATGACGCCGGAGTTCGTGCGCGACGAGGTCGCGCGCGGCCGCGCCATCATCCCGGCCAACGTGAACCACCCCGAGCTCGAGCCGATGGCGATCGGCCGCAACTTCCTCGTGAAGATCAACGCCAACATCGGCAACTCCGCGCTCGGCTCCTCGATCGCCGAGGAGGTCGACAAGATGACCTGGGCCATCCGCTGGGGCGGCGACACGGTGATGGACCTGTCCACCGGCAAGCACATCCACGAGACGCGCGAGTGGATCGTGCGAAACAGCCCCGTGCCCATCGGCACGGTGCCGATCTACCAGGCGCTCGAGAAGGTCGACGGCCGCGCCGAGGAGCTCACCTGGGAGATCTTCCGCGACACCCTCGTCGAGCAGGCCGAGCAGGGCGTGGACTACTTCACCATCCACGCCGGCGTGCGCCTCGCCTACATCCCCCTCACGGCCCGCCGCATGACCGGGATCGTCTCGCGCGGCGGCTCGATCATGGCCAAGTGGTGCCTGGCCCACCACAAGGAGAGCTTCCTCTACGAGCGCTTCGAGGAGATCTGCGAGATCCTGGCCGCCTACGACGTGTCGTTCTCGCTGGGCGACGGCCTGCGTCCGGGGTCGATCTACGACGCGAACGACGAGGCGCAGTTCGCGGAGCTGCGCACCCTGGGCGAGCTCACGTCCATCGCCTGGCAGCACGACTGCCAGGTGATGATCGAGGGCCCCGGCCACGTGCCCATGCAGCTCATCAAGGAGAACATGGAGCTCGAGCTCGAGCACTGCCGCGAGGCGCCCTTCTACACGCTGGGCCCGCTCACCACCGACATCGCGCCCGGCTACGACCACATCACCAGCGGCATCGGCGCGGCGCAGATCGGCTGGTACGGCACGGCCATGCTCTGCTACGTGACGCCCAAGGAGCACCTGGGCCTGCCGGACAAGGACGACGTGAAGGACGGCATCATCACGTACAAGATCGCGGCCCACGCGGCGGACCTCGCCAAGGGCCACCCCGGCGCGCAGCTGCGCGACAACGCGCTGTCCAAGGCGCGCTTCGAGTTCCGCTGGGAGGACCAGTTCAACCTGGGGCTCGATCCCGACAAGGCGCGGCAGTTCCACGACGAGACCCTGCCGCAGGAAGGCGCCAAGCTCGCGCATTTCTGCTCCATGTGCGGGCCGCACTTCTGCTCGATGCGCATCACGCAGGACGTGCGCGACTTCGCCGCGAGCCAGGGGGTGGCCGAGACGGAGGCGCTGGCGAAGGGCCTGGAGGCGAAGTCCATCGAGTTCCGGCGCCAGGGCGGGGAAATCTACCGGCGCGGCTAGGCGGCCAGGGCCCTGCCGTGCAGCTCTACGCCGCCGACGAGTCGATCGAGGCGCTCGAGCGGGCGCTGGCGCAGGCCGCCGCGGCCAATCGGCTGGCGCCCCTGGTCGAGCTCGCGTGGCACCTGCGACAGCGCGACAGCGCCCGCGCGGCCGGGCTCGCGCGCGAGTCGCGCGAGCTCGCCTCGGGGCAGGGCGACGGCGACGCCCACGCGCGCGCCACGCTCGCGCTCGCCGAGAGCCTGCTGCAGCTCGCCCGCGTGGACGAGGCGGAAGGCCACGGGGAGGAGGCGCGCCGCGCCTTCCTCGCGCGCCGCGACGCGGCCGGGCGGGGCGACGTCGCCCTGCTGCGCGCCCGGATCGCCGAGGCGCGCGGGCTGCGCGAACGCGAGGCGACCGCCTACGACGAGGCCATCGCGGCCTTCGCCGCCTCGGGCGACGTGCTGCGCGAGGCCCACGCCCGGCTGGGCCAGCTCCTCGCCAGCGGGTTCGGCGATCCGGCGGCGGCCGCGGCCACCCTCGCGGGCATCCGCGCGCTCGGCGCGCCGCGGTCGGCCGCTCTCGAGGCGCACCTGCGCTTCGCCGAGGGCGTGGCCGCCTTCCAGCGCAACGCGTTCCTCGAGGTGGTGCCCGCCTTCGAGATCGTGGCCCGCGACGGCGATTCGCTCGGCCTGGTCGAGCAGGCTTTCCGGGCCGAGGCGGGACTCGCCTCCGCCCACAACAACCTGGGCGACCGCGAGGCGAGCCGGGAGGTGGCCGAGCGCGTGCTCGCGAGGGCGCGCCGCCTGGGCTGGCCGCGGGCCATCGGCCACGCGCTGTCGAACTTCGCGCGCCAGCTCTCGGACGCGGGCGAGAACGCCAGCGCCGTCGAGCACCTGCGCGAGGCGCGCCGGATCCTGGGCGACCAGCCGCGCGCGCGCGGCTACGCGATCGCGAGCTACTACCTGGGCGACGCCTGCCTCGCCCTGGGCCGCAACGAGGAGGCGCTGGAGAACCTGGCGCTCGCCGAGGGCATCATGCGCGACCTGGGCTCGCAGCCGGAGGTGGCCTGCCTGCTGGCGATCTCCGCCCAGGCGCTGGCACGCCTGGGCCGCCTGGAGGAGGCGCAGGAGCGCGCCGAGGCCGCCCTCGCCCTGGCGCGCAGCACCGGCGCGCGCCTGTGGGAGGTGGAGGCCCTGCGCTCGCTCGCGGAGATCCACGGCGTGCGCGCGGCCGCCGGCGACCCGGCCGGCTCGGCGCGGGCCCTGGCCTGCCTCGAGCAGGCGCTGGGCGTGGTCGGGGAGATCGGCGGCCACCACGAGAAGAGCCAGCTGCACTCCGAGATCGCGAGGGCGCACGAGCGCGCCGGCGACCTGGCGCGGGCGCTCGCCGCCGAGCGCGCCGCGCGCGCCGAGGAGGCCCGCGAGAACGACCGCCGCACGCTCAACCGGCTGCTGCTCGCGCGCGAGCGCCACGAGGCGGAGCGGGCGAGCGAGCGGGCGCGGGCGCTGGAAGCCACGCTCGAGACGCTGGAGCAGCTGCGCCAGGTGGGCCAGGACATCACCGCGCACCTCGAGGTGGGCGGCATGCTGCGCTCCATCGAGCGCCACCTCGCGCGCCTGGCGGACGTGACCTACCTCGCGGTGTACGTCTTCGACGCCGAGGGCGGGTGGCTGCGCCGGTTCGCGATGGAGCGGGGGCGGGCGCTGCCCGAGACGGACATCGCCCTGGCCGACCTCGAGTCCTACGCCGCGCAGGCCGCGCGCGAGCGCCGCGAGATCCACGTGGACTCGCCGGAGCTGGCGCGGCCGGCCGCGCGCGTGCCCGGCACGGAGATGACGCGCTCGCTCTGGTTCGGCCCCCTGTCGCTGCGCGAGGACCTGCTGGGCGTGCTCACGGCCCAGACGACCGCCGCCGGCGCCTACGGCGAGCGCGAGAAGCTCATCCTGCGCACGGTGAGCGGCTACGCCGCCGTGGCGCTGGCCAACGCGCGCACCCACGGGGAGCTGGAGACCAAGCACCGCCACCTGGTGGGCACCGAGGCCCAGATGCGGGTGCTCGCGACGACCGACCCGCTCTCCGGGCTCGCCAACCGGCGGCGCTTCCTCGAGGCGGCCGAGAGCGAGATCGCCCGCGCGGCGCGGTACGGCGGCGACATCGGCCTGGTCATGGCCGACCTCGACCAGTTCAAGGTGATCAACGACTCGCACGGCCACGGCGCCGGCGACCGCCTCATCGCGGCCGTCGCCGAGGTGCTGCGCGCCGAGCAGCGCCCCCACGACGTGGTCGGCCGCCTCGGCGGCGACGAGTTCGCGCTGATGCTGCCGGGCGCGAGCCTGGAGGCCACGCTCGCGGTGGCCGAACGCGTGCGGCTCGCCGTCGACCGCCTGCGCGTGCCCTGGCACGGCGAGGTGCTGCGCGCCACGCTCTCCCTGGGATGCACTTCCGCGCCGGGCGGCGGCGGGCAGGGCACCGACCCTTCGGAGGAGCTCGCCCGCCTCATGCGCGCCGCCGACGCGGCGCTGTACGAAGCGAAGGGGCACGGCCGCAACCTCGCGCGGCCCGCGCCGGGCCGCTAGGGCGGCAGCCGCGGGGTGCTAGACTCGCGGCCGATGGATGCCAGCGCCCTGCTCATCGCCCTCGTGCAGGGCGTCGTCGAAGGCCTCACCGAGTTCCTCCCGGTCTCCTCCACCGGCCACCTCATCATCGTCTCCGACTTCCTCGGCGCGAACGACGAGAAGGGCAAGGTCTTCGACATCGTGATCCAGCTCGGCGCGATCCTCGCGGTGTGCTGGGAATACCGGGCGCGGTTCGCCCGCGCCTTCTCCGGCGTGGCGAGCGACCCCGTGCAGCGCCGCTTCGCCGCCAACCTCGCGATCGCCTTCGTGCCCGCCGCCGCCGTCGGGCTCGCCTTCCACCGGCAGATCAAGGATTTCCTCTTCAACCCGGTGAGCGTGGCCGTCGCGCTCGTGGCCGGCGCCGTGGTGATCCTCGCGGCCGAACGCTGGTACGCGCGCCACGGCAAGCCGCGGGTGAACGCGGTGGACGAGATGGGCTGGCGGGATGCGCTCCTGGTCGGCCTCGCCCAGTGCTTCGCGCTCATCCCGGGCACCTCGCGCTCGGGGGCGACGATCATCGGCGGCATGCTCTTCGGGCTCTCGCGGCAGGCGGCGACGGAGTTCTCCTTCTTCCTCGCCGTGCCGATCATGTTCGCCGCCTCGGGCTACCAGGTCGTGAAGTACCGGCACCTGCTGGGCGGCGCGGACCTCGCGGCCTTCGCGGTCGGCTTCGTGGTGAGCTTCCTCGCCGCGCTCGTGGCCGTGCGCGGGCTGATCCGCTACGTGGCGCACCACGACTTCCGGGTCTTCGCCTGGTACCGGCTCGCCCTGGGGGCGGCGGTGCTGCTCTACTTCCGCTAGGCGCTCAGGCGGCGGCGCGCTCGCGCGCGTAGCGCGCGATGAGGGCGAGGAGCTGCTCCTCCTGGTAGGGCTTGCCCATGTACTCGTTCACGCCGAGCTCGATCGCCCGGTTGCGGTGCTTGTCGGCCGTGCGCGAGGTGATCATGATAATCGGGATGTCGCGGGTGGCCTCGTCGGCGCGCACGTTGCGCGCGAACTCGAAGCCGTCCATGCGCGGCATCTCCACGTCGAGCAGGATCACGGACGGGCGCAGGTCCTGCAGCTGCTGCAGGGCGTCGACGCCGTCCTTGGCCGTCACGAACTCGTAGCCCTCCCGCGCCAGCATGCGCCCGGTGATCTTGCGCACGGTGAGCGAGTCGTCGACCACCATCACCAGCGGAACCGCGGCGGGGGCGGGGGCCGGCGTCGCCGGCTCGGGCGCCGGCGAGGGCGCGACGACCGTCACCGACACCTCGCCCGCCGTGTCCCGGGCGTGCACGAGGTTCACCGGGTTCAGGATCAGCACCACCTGCCCGTTGCCGAGCACGGTCGCGCCCGCCACGCCCGTGAGGCGCGCGAGCTGCGGGCCGATGGTCTTCACCACCACTTCGCGGTTGCCCGCGATCTCGTCCACGCGGATCGCCGCGCGCTGCACGCCGCTCTTGAGCAGCAGCACCGGGATCCGGCGCGCCGCCAGCGGGCTGTCGGCCTCGCCCAGCAGCACGCGCAGCGCGCGCAGCGGATAGACGTTGTCCTTCCACCGCACCTCGCCGGCCGCGCTCGCGGCCTCGTACGCGGCCGCCTTGTATTCCTGGACCTGCTCGACCATCACCGAGGGCACGGCGTAGAGCTTCTCGCCCGCCCGCACCATCACCGCCTGCGACACCGCGAGCGTGAGGGGCAGCGTGATGGTGAACGTGGTGCCCCGGCCGGACTCGGAGGCGAGCTCGACGCGCCCGCCCAGCGAGGTGATCTCGTTCTTCACCACGTCCATGCCGATGCCCCGCCCCGCGACCTGGGTCACGTCGCGCGCCGTGGAGAAGCCCGGCCAGAAGATGAACTGGGAGGCCGCGACGTCCGGCAGGTCGTCGCCGGGCGCGAGCAGGCCGAGCTCGATCGCCCGCTCGCGGATGCGCGCGAGGTCCAGGCCCCGGCCGTCGTCGGCCACGGTGAGCACCACCTCGTTGCCGCGCTGCACGGCGTCGATGGAGATCTCGCCGATGTCGGCCTTGCCGGCCGCCAGGCGCTCCTGCGGCTCCTCGATGCCGTGGGCGACGGCGTTGCGCAGCAGGTGCTCGAAGGGCGCCGTGATCTTCTCGAGCACCGAGCGGTCGAGCTCGACGCGGATGCCCTTGAGCTCGAGGTTCGCCTTCTTGCCCACGTCCTTCGCCGTCTGGCGCACCACCCGGTAGAAGCGGTCCGCGAGGTTCGCCAGGGGCACCAGGCGCACGCCCATCAGCCCCTGCTGCAGGTCGCGGTTCAGGCGCGCCTGCTGGAGGATGGCGGCCTCGGTCTCGTCGATGTTCTTCTGCAGCCCCTGCTGCAGCGTGATCACGTCGGCGAGCGACTCGGCCAGGAAGCGCGTGAGCTCCTGCATGCGCGTGAAGCGGTCGAACTCCAGCGGGTCGAAGGACGCGCCGTGTTCCTCCTGCTCCTTCAGGCGGCTCTGCATCTGGCTCTCGGAGGAGATCTCGATCTCGCGCAGCTGCGCGCGCATGCGCGCGATGTTGTCCGAGAGGTCCGCGAGGGCGCGCCTGAAGGCCGCCATCTCGCCCTCCATCCGCGAGCGCGCGATCGACAGCTCGCCGGCCTCGTTCACGAACTGGTCGACGAGGTCGGCGTTCACGCGCAGCAGCGCCGCCCGGACCTCGCGCAGCTCCGGCGGCAGCGCCTGCTGCTGCGCCACCGTCTCGGCCGCGGCGGCGATCACGGCGAGCGGCGTGGGCTTGTCCTTCTGCTGCTCCAGGACGGCGGCCACAGGCACCTCGATGGGCGTGAGGTCCTGGATCTCCTCGCCGCGCGCGAGCCGCTCGAGCGCGAGCGAGAACCGGTCGATGCGCTCCTCGGCCTCCTCGAATTCGCCGGGCGGCGGGGTCGCGCCCGAGGACATCGTCACGACGCGCGTCTCGAGCGTGTGGGCGAGCTCGCCCAGTCGCATCAGGCCCGTCATGCGGGCGCTGCCCTTGAGGGTGTGCAGGTGCCGGCGCAGGTCCGCCGCCGGCGCGTTGTCCGCGGGCGCCGCCTTCCAGCGGCGAAGGCCGTCGCTCACCGCCGGCACGAGCTCGCGCGCCTCCTCCAGGAAGATGGGCAGCAGGTCGCGGTCGACGTCGTCCTTGATCTTGCGCTGGTCCTTGCCGGCCTCGAACGCGGCGGCCGGGGCCGGCTCCTCCGCGGCAGGGGCCTTTGGCGCGGCCGGCG
>JAKOWJ010000126.1 GCA_029781595.1 Pseudomonadota bacterium
GGCGAGCTCCAGCATCGCGCTAGCGCGCGTGGCCCATCGCGGCGAAGACGCGCTCGCGCCGCTCGCGGTCGCGGCCGGCCGGCACGCCGGGCTCGGCGCACCACGCGACGAGCCGCTCGCCCGCCGGCGCGGACGCCGCGGCGGCGCCGTCGAAACGCTCCTTGAGCAGGCGCACCTGCAGCGCGAGGCGCTGCGACTGCAGCTCGGGCGGGCTCTCCAGCCCCAGCGCCATCTCCAGCTCCAGCAGCGCCTCTCCCCGCGCGGCCGCGCCGCGCTCCAGCCGCGCGCGGTAGTCGCCCGCGCCAGCGGGATCGGCCAGCGCCGCGAGGGCGCGATCGCGCCTGGCCACCAGGCGCTTCTCCCACGCGGGAGGAAGCGCGGGAAGGGCCTCCCAGCGCTCGGCAGCATCGGTCACGGACTCCGCGCCCGCGCCGGCGAGCACCGCCGACTCCGCCTGCTCGCACAGGCGGTCCTTCTCGTCGAGCGTCTTCCACACCGCGGCCTCGCGGCTGCGCGCGCGTGCGGCGATCGCCTGGTCCACGGCCTTCGCGGCCGCGCGCCAGCGCCCCTCGAGGGGACGGGCCGCGGCCTCGGCGCCGCGCGTGGCGGCGCGCCAGCGGTCCTGCGCCTCGCGCGACTGGGCGCGCAGCGCCTTCTCGTCCAGGTCCGTGGCGCGCGCCAGCCCCTCGAGCTGCGCGACGATCCCGTCCAGGGCGCGGCGCCCTTCCTGGCGGCGGTCCTGGTCGGCGTCGCGCCGCGCGTTGCGCGCCGCGAACACGGCGTCGCATGCGCCGCGGAACCGCTCCCACAGCGCGCGCTCGTCGCGCTGCGCGAGCGGGTGGCCCTTCGCGTGCTCCTGCCAGCGCGCCTGCACCGCCTTCACCAGCGAGGGCGCCTCGCGCTCGCCGGCGCGCGCGGCCAGCGCCTCCACCTCGGCGATGAGCGCGAGACGGCCGTTCTTGGCCTCCTCGCGCGCGCTGCCCAGCACGGCGCGCAGCGGCGCCAGGGCTTCCTTGAGCTGGCCATCGAGCTTCTTCCACGCGCCCGGGTCCACGCTGCCCAGCCCGCCCTCGCGCCACTCGCGGTCCTTCTCCCGCAGCCATTTCTCGATGGCCCTCGGGTCGGGGGTGCCCTCGAGCAGCGTGGGCACGTGCTGCGCGGCGGCCTCGATGAAGGCCTCGCGCTGCTTGCGCGCGGCCTTGCGCTGCGCGGCGAGCTCGGCGAAGTGCCGGGCCGCGGGCGCGTAGGCGCGCTCGCAGGCGCCGTCGAAGCGTTCCCACAGCGCGCGCGGCACGCCGGCGTGCTGCTGGTCGAGCGTCTTCCACTCCTCGCGCAGCTTCTTCACCTCGGCGGCGGTGCGCGCGGCATCCTGCGGCTGGGCGGACAGGGCCTCGGCGCGCTCGGCGAGCTGCAGGCGCGCGGTCTGCTGGCCGAAGGACTCCCAGCGCTCCAGGTCGCCGAGCTGCTGCCCCACGCGGCCCATGCGCTGCTGCGTGGGCTTGGGCAGCGGGCCGGCGTCGGCCTTGAGCGCCTTCATCTCGTTCACCGCCGCGCGGGCCTCGTGCAGGTGGCCGGCGGCGAGCGCCTGCTCGGCGGCGTGCAGCAGCGCGTGCACGCGGCCGCGGGCCGCGCCGGCCTCCTCGCGGGCGGCCTGGGCCTGGGCGAGGCGGCGCTGCTCGATCACCATGAGCGCGGCCTCGAAGCGGCGGCTGAGGGCGGGCGTGCGCGTGCCGCGGTCCAGCGCCTGCCAGCGCTCGGGAAGCTGGGCGTTGTCCACGGAGGTGTCGGCCGCCAGGCGCTCGGCCTCGACCACCAGCGCCTCGGCGCCGGCCAGCGCCTCCAGTTCGCGCGCCCAGGCCTCGAGCCGTGCGGCGGCGTCGGCGAGCGTCTTCGCGGCCGACTCGTCGCCCAGCTCGCGGGCCTCGCGCTCCAGGTCGGCATGCGCGGCGCGAAGGCCGCCCAGCGCCTCGGGCCCGTCGGGGGTGGCGAGGGCGCCGGCCCACTCGGCCACGCGGCGCTCGAAGCGCGCGCGGGCGAGCTGCTCGGCCTGCTCGCGCTCGAAGCGCGCCTGCAGGGCCTTGCGCGCGGCGTCGCACCGCGCCTGGCGCGCCGGGTCCTCGCGCATGTCCAGCGCCTGCCAGCGGCGGTTGAGCTCCACCACGGCGGTGAGGATGGGGCCCGGCGTGCCGGCGAGCGCCTCGAGCTGCTCGAGCACGGCGTCGGCTTCGCTCGCCTGCCCGGCGCGGTCCTTCATCGCCTCGAGGCGCTGCTTGGCGAGGCGCGCGACGCCGCGGTCCTTCTGCTTCGCGGCGCCGGCCAGGGCCTCCAGTCCCTCCGGCGAGCGCACGCACTCGGCGGCGGCCAGGCGCGTCTCCGCGTGGCTCGCGGTGAGGGCGAGGTCCACGAGCATCGACTCGTCGCGAAGGCTCGCGATGGCCGCGAGGCGCCGCTCCGCGTCGGGGGCGCGGCGCGCCCCCTCTGCGCGCACCGCGGCGGTGCCCGCCGGCGACTCCAGGTAGCCGCGGGCCGCGGTGGCGTCCGAGGTGGCGCCCCGTACGCCGCCCCGCGAGGCGACGATCGCGGCGCGCCCGCCCTCGTCGGGCTCCGTCGCGCCGGCGGCCGCGAGCGCGGCGAGGTCCTCGCTGCGCGCCGCGGCGGCCGCGCGCACGGCCGTCTCGGGATCGGAGGCGAGGAGCGCGGCGAGCTCGGGCGAGGCGGGCGCGAGCTGCGCCACGCCCAGCAGGCGCTGCCCGGCCTCGGGATGCTCGTGGAGGGGCGTGCGGGAGAAAAGACGGCTGACCATGGCGGGATGCGAGTGTCGGGGCGGGGACGGCGCCGGAAGGGGCGCCACCCCGAATGATAATCCCTCGCCGTCGAACGCCGGCGGCGTCTTGAGGCCGCTCGGCACGGTCGCCGGGGACCCCGCGCAGGCGCTTGCTACACTGGGCGCACCATGGCACGCGAGGCGCCCGCGCAGTTCGACGTCGTCGTCATCGGGGCGGGCGCGGCCGGGATGATGTGCGCGGCCACGGCGGGGGCCCGCGGGCGGCGCGTGCTCCTCGTGGACCACTATCCCGAGCTCGGCGAGAAGATCCGCATCTCCGGCGGCGGGCGCTGCAACTTCACGAACCTGCACGCCTCGCCGGCGAACTACCTCTCCGCCAACCCGCACTTCTGCCGCTCGGCGCTGGCGCGCTACACGCCGCGGCACTTCCTCTCGCTCGTCGAGAGGCACCGCATCGCGTACCACGAGAAGACGCTGGGCCAGCTCTTCTGCGACGGCCGCGCCACGCAGGTGATCGCGATGCTCAAGGCCGAGTGCGACGCCGCGCGGGTCGAGTGGCGCATGCCCTGCGAGGTGCGCGGCGTGGCGCACGGCGACGGCCGCTTCCGGGTGGACACGGCCGCCGGCCCGGTGTCGGCGGCCTCGCTCGTCGTGGCCACGGGCGGGCTCACGGTGCCGAAGATCGGCGCCACGCCCTTCGGCTACCGCCTCGCGGAGCAATTCGGGCTGGCGGTCGTGCCGCCGCGGCCGGCGCTGGTGCCGCTGGGCCTCGCGCCGGAGGCCCTCGCGCGCTACGGCGACCTCTCGGGCGTGTCGGCCGACGTGGTGGCCTCGTGCCGGGGCGCGAGCTTCCGCGAGAGCGTGCTCTTCACGCACCGCGGCCTGTCGGGGCCGGCCATCCTGCAGGTCTCCTCCTACTGGCAGGACGGCCCCGCCGCCGACCCCATCCACCTGGACCTGCTGCCCGGCACGGACGCGCGCGGCTTCCTCGCCGGCCACCGGCACGCGAAGGCGCAGCTCGCCACCGTCCTGTCCGCGCGCCTGCCGAAGCGCCTGGCCCAGGCCTGGTGCGACGCACACGGGTTCGGGAAGCCCTTGTCCGGGTTCTCCGGCCGCGAGCTGGAGGAGGCCGCCCGCGCCCTCGCAGACTGGCGCATCCACCCCGCCGGCACGCTCGGCTGGAACAAGGCCGAGGTGACGCTCGGCGGCGTCGACACGCGCGATCTCTCGTCGAAGACGATGGCGGCGACGAAGGTGCCGGGGCTCTTCTTCATCGGCGAGGTGGTCGACGTCACCGGCTGGCTCGGCGGCTACAACTTCCAGTGGGCCTGGGCCTCCGGCCACGCGGCCGGCGAGGCGGCCTGACGCGCGCGGCGGCTTCCGGCGACGAAAGTCCGTCGCGGGCCTTCGCGTAAAGTAGCGGGTGGTCCCGGCGCCGCCGGGAAGCGAGGAAAGCGTCGTATGCCACTCAAGCCCGAGGAGCTCCGCAGCCACCGCTGGTTCGGCCGCGAGGCCATGCGCACCTTCAACCACCGCTCGCGCCTGGCGCAGATGGGATTCGCGCCGGACGACTACCGCGGCAAGCCCGTCATCGCCATCCTCAACACCTGGAGCGAGATCAACCCCTGCCACACGCACTTCCGACAGCGCGCCGAGGAGGTGAAGCGCGGCGTGTGGCAGGCGGGCGGCTTCCCGCTCGAGATGCCGGCGCTCTCGCTCGCCGAGCCGTTCCAGAAGCCCAGCCCCCTCATGTACCGCAACCTCCTCGCGATGGAGGCCGAGGAGCTGCTGCGCTCCTACCCGGTGGACGGCGCGGTGCTCATGGGCGGCTGCGACAAGACCACGCCGGGCCTGGTGATGGGCGCGACCTCGATGGGCCTGCCGGCGATCTACCTGCCGGCGGGCCCGATGCTGCGCGGCAACGCCTCGGGCGCCACGCTCGGCTCGGGCAGCGACATGTTCAAGGGCTGGGCGGAGCTGCGCGCGGGCACGATTACGCGGGACGAGTGGGAGGACCTGCTCTCCGGCATCGCGCGCTCGCCCGGGCACTGCATGACCATGGGCACGGCCTCGACGATGACGAGCGCGGCCGAGGCCCTGGGCCTCACGCTGCCCGGCGCGGCCTCGATCCCCGCGCCCGACTCGCGGCACGCGCGCATGGCCACGCTCACGGGCCGGCGAATCGTCGAGATGGTGTGGGAGGACCTGCGCCCGTCCCGCCTGCTCACCGCCGGCGCCTTCGACAACGCGGTGACGGCCGTGCTCGCGCTGGGCGGCTCGACCAACGCGCTGGTGCACCTGGTGGCCATGGCGCGGCGCGCGGGCGTCGCGCTCACGCTGGAGCGCTTCGACGAGCTGGCCCGGGCGACGCCGCTGCTGGCCAACATCCGGCCCGCGGGCAAGTACCTCATGGAGGACTTCTTCTACGCCGGCGGCCTGCCGGCGCTGCTCGAGCGGCTGCGCGGCTCGCTGGACCTGGACGCGCTCACCGCCAACGGCCGCACGCTGGGCGAGAACATCGCCGGCGCGAAGGTCTTCGACGACGACGTGATCCTGCCGGTGGGCCGCCCGCTCGTGGCGGAGGCGAGCCTCGCCATCCTGCGCGGCAACCTCGCGCCCGACGGCGCCGTCATCAAGCCCGCGGCCTGCGAGCCGCGCCTGCACCGCCACACGGGGCCCGCCGTCGTCTTCGAGGACTACCCCGACCTGCAGGCGAGGATCGACGACCCGGCGCTCGCGGTGGACGCGGACAGCGTGCTGGTGCTGAAGAACGCGGGCCCGCAGGGCGGGCCGGGCATGCCCGAGTGGGGGCAGCTGCCCATCCCGAAGAAGCTCCTCGCGCAGGGCGTGCGCGACATGGTGCGCATCTCGGACGCGCGCATGAGCGGCACGAGCTACGGCGCCTGCGTGCTGCACGTGGCGCCGGAGTCGTTCGTGGGCGGCCCCCTCGCGCTGGTGCGCACGGGCGACCGCATCTCGCTCGACGTGGCCGCGCGCCGCCTGGAGCTGCTGGTCGACGAGGCCGAGCTCGCCCGCCGCTGCGCCGAGTGGCGCCCGCCGCCGCCGCGCTACGCCCGCGGCTGGGGCGCCCTGCACGCGCGGCACGTGACGCAGGCCAACGAGGGCTGCGACTTCGCCATCCTGTCGGACTCGGCCGCCACGCCCGAGCCCGACATCTTCTGACCCGGAACCGAGGAAACCCCATGCGCCCGAACTACATCGGCGGCGAGTGGGTGGAGGCCGCGCGCGCCACCCCGAACGTCAACCCTTCCGACCTCGCGGACACGATCGACCACTATGCCTCCGCCGACGCGGCCGCGGCCCGGCGCGCCGTCGCGGCCGCGCGCGCGGCGCTTCCCGCCTGGTCGGCCACGACGCCGCAGCAGCGCTTCGACGCGCTCGACGCCGTGGGCACCGAGATCCTCGCGCGCAAGGCCGAGCTGGGCGACCTGCTCTCGCGCGAGGAGGGCAAGACGCTCGCCGAGGGCGTGGGCGAGGCCGCCCGGGCCGGCTTCATCTTCAAGTTCTTCGCGGGCGAGGCGCTGCGCGCGGCGGGCGAGGTGGTGCCCTCGGTGCGGCCGGGGCTCTCGGTGGAGGTCACGCGCGAGCCCGTGGGCGTCGTGGGGATGATCGTGCCGTGGAACTTCCCCATCGCCATCCCCGCGTGGAAGATCGCGCCGGCCCTCGCGCACGGCAACTGCGTGGTGTTCAAGCCGGCCGAGCTCGCGCCCGCCTGCTCCTGGGCGCTGGCGGAGATCCTCTCGCGCGCCGGCCTGCCGCCGGGCACCTTCAACCTCGTGATGGGCAAGGGCTCGGAGGTCGGGCAGGCCATTCTCGACGACCCGGGCGTGGACGCGGTGAGCTTCACCGGGTCCGTGGCCACGGGCCGGCGCGTGGCGGAGGCGGCGATGCGGCGCCTGGCCAAGGTGCAGCTCGAGATGGGCGGCAAGAACCCGCTGGTGGTGCTGGACGACGCCGACCTCGCGCAGGCGGTCGAGGTGGCGGTGCAGGGCTCTTTCTACTCCACGGGCCAGCGCTGCACGGCCTCGAGCCGCATCGTGGTCACCGCCGGCATCCACGACGCCTTCGTCGAGCGCCTGGCCGAGCGCACGCGCGCGCTGGCGGTGGGCGACGCGCGCGATCCCGCGACGCAGGTCGGCCCCGTGGTGGACGCTTCCCAGCTCGAGCAGGACGAGCGCTACATCGCGCTCGGAAGGTCCGAGGGCGCGCGGCTCGTGGCGGGCGGCGAGCGCCTGAAGCGCGCGAAGGAGGGCTTCTACCTCGCGCCGGCGCTCTTCGCGGACTGCGACAACCGCATGCGGATCTGCCGCGAGGAGATCTTCGGGCCGGTGGCGGCGGTGGTGCGCGTGAAGGACTACGACGAGGCCCTGGCGGTGGCCAACGACACCGACTTCGGCCTCACGGCGGGGATCTGCACCACCTCGCTCAGGCACGCCGCGCACTTCAAGCGCCACGCGCAGGCGGGCATGGTGATGGTGAACGTGCCCACGGCGGGCGTGGACTACCACGTGCCCTTCGGCGGGCGGCGCGGCTCGAGCTACGGCCCGCGCGAGCAGGGGCGCCACGCCGTCGAGTTCTACACCACGGTCAAGACCGCCTACACCCTCGCCTGAAAAACGGGGACGCTCCCCGATTTCCCGTCCAGGCGCTCGGTGCCGCGGGAAATCGGGGAGCGTCCCCGTTTTCCACGCCGTTTTCCACGCCTTCAGGGCGCGCCGCGGTCGCGCGCCAGCAGCCGGTAGGCCGGCTCGGTGAAGAGCATCACGAAGACGAAGCGGATCACGTGCGCGGCCGTGACGAAGGCCACGCCCACGCGCAGCACCTTCGCGGTGATGGACATCTCGGCGATGCCGCCCGGCGCGCACGCGAGCAGGATCGTGGCCGGCAGCACCCCCAGCGCCCAGGAAAGGGCGAAGGCGAGCGCCGCGCACAGCAGCAGCACGACGGCCACCGAGCCCAGCACGGAGGCCATGAAGCGCGGCGCCTCGCGCAGGAAGCTCTGCCGGAACCGCGCGCCCAGGTTGCAGGCGAGCAGCACCTGTCCCACGTTCGTCATCCACGTCGGGATGGAGGAGAACACGAGGCCCGACGACGTGAGCGCGATCACGAGCAGCAGCGGGCCCATCATGAAGGGGTTGGGCAGCCGCGTGCGCTTCCACGCCAGGGCGGCCACCAGCGACATCGCGGCGAGCAGCGCCAGGGGCCCGGGCGAGAAAGGCACCGCGATCGGCCGGTAGTCGTCCGTGCCCGTCTGCCCCAGCAGGGTGATGGCCACGGGCACCGTGGTCACCACGACCAGCAGGCGCAGCGAGTGCGCGAGCGCCACGCGGTCGACCAGCGCGCCGTTCCTCTCCGCGAGGTTCACCATCTCGGCCGCGCCGCCGATGGCGCTCGAGAAGAAGGCGGTGGCCGCGTCCACGCGCGCCAGGCGCTGCAGCACGAAGCTCGCCGCCACGCCCACCAGGAACACGCCGGCGGCCGCCAGCGCGAGCGCCGGGCCGTGCGCGAGCACCTCGCGCGCCACCGGCGGCGTGAAGTAGAGCCCCAGCGCCATGCCGATGACGAGCTGCCCGGTCTCGCGCCCCCGGGGCGGGGCCACGAGGCTCGCGCCGCCGAACTGGAAGATCGCCATGCCGGCCAGCGGGCCGATCATCCACGGCAGGGGGGTATGAAGCCACCGGCACAGCGCGCCGCCCGCCACGCACACCGCGAGCGCACCGGCCACCGCGGCGAGCCTCTTCCGATCCATGGCGCGCATTTTGCACGCGAAGCGCGAGGGGGCGTTTGACCACCGCACTTGACGGATTGACGTGCGTCAAAGGGCCCCTTGGACTAAAGGCTAATCTGCCGGGGCAGGAAAGCGCCCGGACTTCCGGGCGGTCGCCCCGAAGATGAACCCCTACGTAGTCTTCCTCGTCTACATGGCCGCGATCCTCGGCGTCGTGGCCCTGATGCTTCTGCTGAACCGCACGCTCGGCCCGAAGCCCCAGGCGACCGAGACGAAGCTCGAGCCCTTCGAGTGCGGCGCCACCCCGGTGGACGAGCACAACGTGAAGGCCGTGCCCATCAAGTACTACGCCGTGGCGATCATCTTCATCCTGTTCGACCTCGAGACGGTCTTCCTCTTCATCTGGGCCCTGGGCGCGCAGCCGCTCACCGGCTTCATGCTCTTCACGCTCGGGATCTTCGTCTTCCTGCTCGTGCTGATCCTGCTCTTCGTCTACAAGGCGCGCCTGCTCGAGGCCGTGAGGCAATGACCATGGACCGGCGCACGATCCCCATCGCCCCCGCGCAGCCCTCCGGCCGCAGCGCCGCGTTCGAGTACATCTCCACGCGCAAGGACGAGCTCATCGGCTGGGCGCGCAAGTTCTCGATCTTCCCGTACCCGTTCGTCACGGCCTGCTGCGCCATGGAGTTCATGAGCGTGAGCTCCACGCCCTACGACACCGACCGCTTCGGCGCGGCGCTGCCGCGCTTCTCGCCGCGCCAGTCGGACCTGCTGATGGTCGTGGGCACGGTCTCGCAGAAGCAGGCGCCGGTGCTGCTCAAGGTGTGGGAGCAGATGTGCGAGCCGAAGTGGGTGATGGCCTTCGGCGTGTGCGCCACCAGCGGCGGCTTCTACCAGAACTACGCGGCGGTGCCCGGCATCGACCGCATCCTGCCCGTCGACGTGTACATCCCGGGCTGCCCGCCGCGGCCCGAGACGGTCATCGACGGGATCATGCAGCTGCAGGACAAGATCGCGCGCCAGAAGCACGCGATCGTCACGAGGGATTTCTAGGCAATGGGCGCCGAGGTTTTCGACCGGGTGAAGTCCCGCCTTGCGGCAAGGGAGGAGGAGGCCTCGCTGGTGCACGGCATCCTGGTCGTGAACCTCGCGCCGGGCGCGGTGCGCGAGGCGGCGGGCAGGCTGCGCGAGCTCGGCTTCGACATGTTCCTGGACGTGACGGCCGTCGACTGGCCGGGCCGCGAGCCGCGCTTCGACGTCGTCTGGCACTTCTACTCCACCACCGACTTCGTGCGCGTGCGCCTGAAGGCCCGCGTGCCGGAGGCCTCGCCCGTGGTGCCCTCGCTCACGGCCCTGTACGGCTCGGCCGCGTTCATGGAGCGCGAGTGCCACGAGATGTACGGCATCGGCTTCGAGGGCAACGCGGACCTGCGCCCCCTGCTGCTCTACGAGGGCTTCGTGGGGCACCCGCTGCGCAAGGACTACCCGAAGGAGGCCGAGCAGCCGCTCGTGCCCTACCGCGACTAGCATGGCCGCCCAGCCCATCCCCAACCCGGTCCGCCCGGCGTTCGCGCCCGGCGAGCGCGACGACACCGTCGTCGTCTCGATCGGGCCCTCGCACCCGGCCACCCACGGCACGATCCAGATCTTCGCCGAGCTGGACGGCGAGCGCGTGGTGCGCGCCGACGTGCACTGCGGCTACCTGCACCGCGGGTTCGAGAAGGAGTGCGAGGCGCACACCTGGCACAACTGCATCCCGTACATGGACCGGCTGAACTACTGCTCGCCGCTCATCAACGACTTCGCCTACTGCGAGACGGTCGAGCGGCTGATGCAGGTCGAGGTGCCGCGCCGGGCCGTGGTGCTGCGCACGCTCCTGTCGGAGTACTCGCGCCTCACCGACCACATCACCTGCATCGCCGCGAGCCTCATGGAGCTCGGCGCGATGACCGCCTTCCTGTACCTCGTGATGATCCGCGACTACATGTACGAGCACATCGCGGCGCTCACCGGGGCGCGGGTCACGCACTCCTTCGGGCGCATCGGCGGGCTGGCGCGAGACCTTCCGCCCGGCTGGCTCGAGCGCCTGGAGGAGATCCTCGTCCAGGCCGACGACTTCGTGGGCCGCGTGCACGGGCTGGTGGACAGGAACCGCATCTTCATCGACCGCATGCGCGACGTGGGCGTGCTCACGCAGAAGGACGCCATCTCCTACGGCTACACGGGCCCGATGCTGCGCTCGACGGGCGTGGCGCGCGACCTGCGCAAGGACACGCCCTACCTCTGCTACGCCGAGCTCGACTTCGAGGTGCCGGTGGGCATCAAGGGCGACAACTACGACCGCTACTACGTGCGCATGCGCGAGATGGACGAGAGCGTGCACATGATCCGCCAGTGCGTGGACCTGCTCGAGCCCGGGCCCGTGATCACGGCCGACCGGCGCTGCGCGCTGCCGGACAAGCAGGCGGTGTACGGCGAGATCGAGTCCCTCATCAACCACTTCAAGCTGGTGATGGAGGGCCCGCGCGTGCCCGCCGGCGAGATCTACCACGCGCACGAGGCGGCCAACGGCGAGCTGGGCTTCTACCTGGTCTCCACGGGCGAGGGCAACCCGTACAAGGTGCACTGCCGCGCGCCCAGCTTCGTGCACATGGGCGGCGCGCACCTCATGCTCGAGGGCTACCAGCTCGCGGACCTGGTGCCCACCTTCGGCTCCATCAACATGATCGGCGGGGAGTGCGACAGGTGAAGCACCTCATCCCCGAGTTCGAGAAGATGAAGGAGCGCTACCCGGCCGGGTTCGAGTCCTCGCTCGTGCTGCCGTGCCTGCGGCGCATCCAGGAGGACCGCGGCTACGTGGCCGACGAGGACATCGCCGCCCTGGTCGAGTACCTGGGCGTGCCCCGGGCGCAGGTCGAGGAGGTGCTCTCCTACTACACGATGCTGCGCCGGAAGCCCATCGGCCGCTGGCACCTGCAGGCCTGCCGCAACATCGCCTGCTCCATGCGCGGCGTCGAGTCCCTGGTGTCGCACCTGGAGAAGAAGCACGGCATCCGCCCCGGCGAGACCACCGCCGACGGGCGCGTCACCTTCTCGCTCGTCGAGTGCCTGGGCTCCTGCGGCACCGCGCCCGTGGTGATGCTGAACGAGGCCTACCACGAGAACATGAGCTTCGAGTCGATCGACCGGCTGCTGGAGGGGCTGAAGTAATGCCCGGCCGCCAGCTCATCATGACCTTCGAGGTGACGCCCACCTCGCACACGCTCGAGGCCTACCGCGCCCGCGGCGGCTACCAGACGCTGGAGAAGGCGCTGAAGATGGCGCCCGGCGACATCACCAAGGAGGTGACCGCCTCGGGCCTGCTGGGCCACGGCGGCGCCGCCTTCCCCGTGGGGCGCAAGTGGGGCGTGATGAAGCCCATCCCGGGCGAGATCCACTACCTGTGCGCCAACGCCGACGAGGGCGAGCCGGGCACCTTCAAGGACCGCTGGATCCTCGAGAACGCCCCGCACCTGCTCGTCGAGTCGATGCTCATCACCTCGTACGCGCTGGGCGTGCGCCACGCGTTCGTCTACATCCGCGGCGAGTTCGACCTGCCGTACCGCCGCATCCAGGGCGCCGTGGACGAGGCGTATGCCGCGGGCCTGCTGGGCAAGCCCGTCATGGGCTCGGACTTCACGCTGGACCTCGTGGTCTACCGCGGCGCCGGCTCCTACGTGTGCGGCGAGGCCTCGGGCCTCATCACCTCCATCGAGGGCCGCAAGCCCTACCCGCGCAACCGCCCGCCGCGCCTGACGGTGCGGGGCCTGTTCCAGAAGCCCACGGTCATCAACAACGTGGAGTCGCTCGCCAACATCACCGGGATCATCCGCATGGGCGCGGAGGAGTTCCGCAAGGTGGGCACGGCCAAGAGCCCCGGCACCCAGCTCATCTCCATCTCGGGCCACATCGCCCGGCCCGGGGTGTACGAGGTGGAGTACGGCTACCCCTGGGCAAAGTTCCTCGACGAGGACTGCGGCGGCATGCTGCACGGGGCGAAGCTCAAGTGCGTGGTGCCCGGCGGCATCTCCACCAAGGTGCGCCCGCGCGCCGAGATCGAGCCGCTCACGCTCAGCCCCGAGTCCGTGAACCCCGCCGGCTCCGGCCTGGGCTCCGGGGGCATGATCGCGGTGGCCGAGGGCACGTGCATGGTGCGCTTCCTGCAGGTGCTGCTGCGC
>JAKOWJ010000364.1 GCA_029781595.1 Pseudomonadota bacterium
ATGTGGCGGCTGCAGAACGACTTCACCGTCAAATCCCAGGCCATCGCCGCTGCGGACGCCCCCGGCGACGAACCCTCGTTCACCGAAATCACCCTCGACGTGGTGCACGACGAGCGCCGCCGCGCGAGCCCCCCTGCGCCCGCCCCCGCTCCTGCGCCCGCCGCCGCTCCTGCCGCCGCGCCCGCGCCGGCTGCCACGGCCGCGCGTTGAACGCGCGGACGGCGGCCCCGTCCGCTGTCCGCGCCCTGCCCCGCATCTGCCCTGCCGCCTCCTCCCCCGCTCTTGTCGCCCCACCCGCCCGCGCCCAGGTCCGCCACGCTGCGCCTTGCCGAAGAACTGATTGCCCGCGCCTCCGTCACGCCCGACGACGCGGGCTGCCTTGATGTGATTGCCGCGCGCCTGGCGCCGCTCGGTTTTGCCTGCGAGCGGCTCGACCGCGGCCCGCAAGGCGCCGTGGTGGCCAATTTGTGGGCAAAACGCAGCAACCCCAGCGCCAACCGGTCAGGTGATGCTAGCAAAACGATAGTCTTTGCCGGCCACACCGACGTCGTGCCCACCGGCCCGCTGGCGCAGTGGAGCAGCCCGCCCTTCGTGCCCACGCACCGCGACGGCCGCCTCTACGGCCGCGGCGCGAGCGACATGAAGACCTCGCTCGCCGCCATGGTGGTGGCCGTCGAAGAGTTCCTCGCCGCCACGCCCGAGACGCCGCTGGCAATCGCCTTCCTGCTCACCAGCGACGAGGAAGGCCCCGCGGTGGACGGCACGGTGGCGGTGTGCGAGGCGCTCGCCGCGCGCGGCGAGCGGCTGGACTGGTGCATCGTCGGCGAGCCCACCTCCATCGAGCGCACCGGCGACATGATCAAGAACGGCCGCCGCGGCACGCTCAGCGGCCGGCTCACCGTGCGCGGCATCCAGGGGCACATCGCCTACCCGCAGCTCGCGCGCAACCCCATCCACGAGCTCGCCCCGGCGCTGGCCGAACTCGTCGCCACCCGCTGGGACGAGGGCAACGCCTTCTTCCCGCCGACGAGCTGGCAGGTCAGCAACATCCACGGCGGCACGGGCGCGAGCAACGTCATTCCCGGCGAGGTGGTGGTGGACTTCAACTTCCGTTTCTGCACCGAATCCACGCCCGAATCGCTGCAAAGCCGCCTCGAAGCGGTGCTGCGCCGCGACCAGCTCGACTTCGAGCTGCGCTGGACGCTCGGTGGCCGCCCCTTCCTCACCCAGCCCGGCCCGCTGGTGCAGGCCGTGCAGCAGGCCGTGCGCGAGGTGTGTGGCATCGAGACGCAGCTCTCCACCACCGGCGGCACCAGCGACGGGCGCTTCATCGCGCAGATCTGCCCCGAAGTCATCGAGCTCGGCCCGCCCAACGCCAGCATCCACAAGATCGACGAGCACATCGCCGTGGCCGACATCGAGCCGCTCAAGGCCGCCTACCGCCGCGTGCTCGAACTGCTGCATGCGCGGGTGAGCGCATGAACGCCGCCGCCCCCGCCACCGTGCGCAGCCTCATCGACGAGGCCGCGCGGGCGCTCACCGATGCCGGCGTCGCCTTCGGCCACGGCACCACCAATGCCCATGACGAGGCCGCCTGGCTGGTGCTCTGGCGCCTGGGCCTGCCGCTGGATGCCGACCTCGACGAAGCGCCGCCAACTGACGCCGGCCCCACCACCCTGCCCCCGGGCGAACGCGCCGTGCCCGCCGAGCAGGCCGAGGCCGTGCGCGCGCTGGTGCGCGAGCGCATCGCACGCCGCGTGCCCGCCGCCTACCTCACCCGCGAAGCCTGGCTGCAAGGCCTGCCCTTCTACGTGGACGAGCGCGCCATCGTGCCGCGCAGCCTGATCGCCGAGCTGCTGGTCGACGGCAGCATCGACCCGTGGCTCTCCGAGCACACCCGCCACGTGCTCGACCTGTGCACCGGCAACGGCAGCCTCGCAGTGATTGCCGCCAGCGTCTACCCCGAAGTAAGCGTGGTCGCCGCCGACATCTCCACCGACGCGCTGGAAGTCGCCCGCATCAACGTGGAGCGGCACGGCCTCGCCGACCGCATTCAGGTGGTGGCCTCCGACGCGTTTTCGGCCGTGCCCGGCGTGTTCGACCTCATCGTCTGCAACCCGCCCTATGTGAACGCACACAGCATGGCCGCGCTGCCCGCGGAATTCCGCGCC
>JAKOWJ010000132.1 GCA_029781595.1 Pseudomonadota bacterium
GCGCCGGGCTGGGCATGCGGGCATGGTCAAGGTCACGCGAAAACGGCGCTCGGAGGACGGCGAGCCCCACGGCTACTTCCATTTCCTGGAGCCACCGCCCCGTCCACACCGCCCCTAGCAGGGGGTTCATCCGCTGCGCCGCAGGCCACCTTCTCCGCGCCGGGGTTCACCCGCCCGAAATCGCGTCCGTTTAGCCGCCTCGGCGTTGCGCCGCCCTGGGCGCACCACGAACGTACCGCCTCCACGGCAGGCGACCGCCGGAAAACGCGGGCCCTTTGCCATGCCAGGCTGGCCCTCCTGATGAGGCTCAGCACGAGGCGCCGTCGCGGCGACGCACGCCTGGCACCCCCAGCACTCCCGCCGGAGCACAGCGCCCGGCCGGGCATGTGGGCATGGTCAAGGTCACGCGAAAACGGCGCTTGGGGGACGGCGAGCCCCACGGCTACTTCCATTTCCTGGAGCCACCGCCCCGTCCACACCGCCCCTAGCAGCGGGTTTATCCGCTGCGCCGCAGGCAACCTTCTCCGCGCCGGGGCCCACCTTCCCGAAATCGCGTCCGTTTAGCCGCCTCGGCGCTGCGCAGCTCGGGGACGCACCCCGACGTACCGGCTCCACGGCACGCGGCCGCCGGAAAGCGCGAGGGCTTTGCCATGCAGGCTCGCCCTCCGGATGAGGCTCAGCACGAGGCGCCGTCGCGGCGACGCACGCCTGGCACCCCCAGCCCTCCCGGAGCGCAGCGTCCGTCCCGGCATGCGGGCATGGTCAAGGTCACGCGAAAACGGCGCTGGGAGGAGGGTGGGGCCCGTGCTCGATTCCATTTCCTGGAGCCACAGCGCCGTCTACACCGCCCCTAGCAGCGGGTTTATCCGCTGCGGCGCAGGCCTCCTTCTCCGCGCCGGGGTTCACCCGCCCGAAATCGCGTCCGTTTAGCCGCCTCGGCGTTGCGCCGCCCTGGGCGCACCACGAACGTACCGCCTCCACGGCAGGCGACCGCCGGAAAACGCGGGC
>JAKOWJ010000135.1 GCA_029781595.1 Pseudomonadota bacterium
GACGAGGCCTCGCTCGCGCCCACCCGCCGCGAGCGCACCGTCGTGTTCCTGGACGTGCGCGGCTTCACCGCCTGGTCCGAGCGCCACGCGCCCGAGGAGGTGGTGCGCATGCTCAACGCCCTGTACGGCGCCACCGAGGCCGCGGCCCTCCCCCACGACCCCGTCCGCATCAAGTACACGGCCGACGAGGCCATGCTCGTCTTCGCCGCGCCGGGCCCGGCCCTGGCCGCCGCGCAGGCCGTGCGGCGGGCGCTGGCCGCGCACCTCGCGCCCTTCGGCCTCGCGGCCGGCTTCGGCGTGCACGAGGGCCCGGTCGTCGAGGGCCTGCTGGGCAGCGAGTCGGTGAAGGCCTTCGACGTGCTGGGCGACACCGTCAACACGGCCAAGCGCCTGTGCGACGCCGCGGGCGCGGGCGAGATCCTCGTCTCGGAGGCCGCCGCCGCCGCGCTGCCCGCCGGCGCGCCCGCGCGCGAGCTGCAGGTGAAGGGCAAGGCGCAGGCGATCCGCGTGCGCGTGCTGGCCGGGCCATGAGGCGCACCGTCGTCGCCGCGCTGGACGAGGCCGCGGCCGACATCGGCCGCGTGGACGCGCGCGTGCTCGCCTGCCACCTGCTGGGCGTGGACCGCGCCTGGCTCGCCGCCAACCCCATGCACGTGCTCACCGAGTCCCAGGACGCCCGGCTCGACCTGCTCGTGGCCCAGCGCGTCCTCGGCCACCCGGTGGCCTATCTCGTGGGCTCGCGCGAATTCTACGGCCGCGACTTCGCGGTGGACCCGGCGGTGCTCATCCCGAGGCCGGAGACCGAGACGCTCGTCGAGGCCGCGCTGGAAAGGCTCGCTCCCGGGCAGGCGGCGCTGGACCTGGGCACCGGCAGCGGCGCCATCGCCGTCAGCCTCGCCTGCGAGCGCCCCGGGGCGGCGGTGACCGCGGTGGACGCGAGCGCGGCCGCGCTTTCCCTCGCCCGCGCCAACGCCGGCCGCCTGGGCGCCCCGGTCGAGTTCGCCGAGGGTCACTGGTACGGCCCCGTGGCCGGACGGCGCTTCGACCTGGTGGTGGCCAATCCCCCGTACGTGGCGGCCGGCGACCGGCACCTCGCCGAGGGCGACCTGCGCTTCGAGCCCGCGGCGGCCCTCACCGACGGCAGCGTCGACGGCCTGGGCGCCATCCGCGAGATCGTGGCGGGCGCCCCGGGGCACTTGAAATCCGGGGGCTGGCTCCTCATTGAACATGGGTACGACCAGGCCGGCGCCTGCCGCGACCTGCTCGCGGCGGCCGGGTTCGTGGAGCTGCTGGCGCGGGCGGACCTCGCCGGCATCCCCCGGGTGGCCGGCGGCCGGCGGCCCTGAAGCCCCCGGGCCGGCAGGCACTGGCCGGGGGCCGGACCCCCGGGCGTCGTATCATCTGCTTCCGACTCCGATCCAACGCAACCGAAAGGTACGCCCATGAGCGCAACCGACAAGATCCGCAGCACCGTCACCGCCAACCCGGTGGTCCTCTACATGAAGGGCTCGCCGCAGATGCCGATGTGCGGCTTCTCGGCCACGGCCACCCAGATCCTGCAGCTGTGCGGCGTGGAGAACTTCGTCGCCGTGGACGTCCTGCAGGACCCGGAGGTGCGCCAGGGCATCAAGGAATTCGCCAACTGGCCCACCATCCCGCAGCTGTACGTCAACGGCGAATTCGTCGGCGGCTCGGACATCATGCGGGAGATGTACCAGTCGGGCGAGCTGCAGAAGCTCCTCGAGGGCGTGGGCAAGCCCGCCTGAGCGCCATGGCCGGCCGCCGTCACCGCGTCGCGCCGGCCAAGCTGCGCATCCTCTTCGGGGCCGAGATCGCCATGGGCCCCGGCAAGGCCGACCTCCTGGAGGCCATCGCCGACACCGGCTCCATCGCGGCCGCCGGCCGGCGCCTCGGCATGAGCTACCGCCGCGCCTGGCTCCTGGTGGATACCATGAACCGCTGCTTCCGCGAGCCGCTCGTGGCCGCCGGCCCCGGCGGCGCGGGCGGCGGCGGCGCCGCGCTCACGCCATTCGGCGCGCGGGTGCTGGGGCGCTACCGCGCCCTGGAGGCGGCCGCACGCGGCGCGCTCGCCGAGCCCGTCGCGCAGTTCGCCGCGCTCCTCGCGCACGCCCCCGCCCCGCCCGCCCGCTAGGCCCGCCCGTCCCGGCGCCGCGTTGCCGGCCGTTATATCCGCGCGTCTATTACGACCCTCCCGCCCGCCCCGGCCCCGATGCGACCCGCCCGCCCGCTCGCCGCGCTCCTGCTCGCCCTCGCCGCCCACGCCGCGCGCGCGGACCTCACCGTGCTCGCCGCCGCGAGCCTGCGCGGCCCGCTCGACGCGGTCGCCGCCGATTGCGCGCGCCCGGGTGGTCCCGCGGCGCGCGTGTCCTTCGCGGCGAGCTCCGCGCTCGCCCGCCAGGTCGAGGCCGGCGCGCCGGCGGACGTGTTCGTCTCCGCGGACCTCGCCTGGATGGACTGGCTGGACGCGCGCGGCTTGATCGCCCCCGGCACCCGTGCCAACCTCCTCGCCAACGAGCTCGTGCTCATCGCGCCGGAGGCCAGCGCCGTGCAGCTTCGCATCGCTCCCGGGTTTGCGCTCGCCCGCGCCCTCGGCGACGGCCGCCTCGCGCTCGCGCGACCCGACGCCGTGCCCGCGGGCCGGTACGCCAAGGCCGCGCTCGAGAACCTGGGAGTGTGGGGCTCGGTGGCCGGGCGCGTGGCCGGCGCCGACAACGTGCGCGCGGCCCTCGCCCTCGTCTCGCGCGGCGAGGCCCCGCTGGGCATCGTCTACCGCACCGACGCGATGGCCGACCCGCGCGTGCGCGTCGTCGACGCCTTTCCCGCCGCGACGCACCCGCCCATCGTGTACCCGGCCGCGGCCGTCAAGGGCGGGCAGGTCGGGGCCGCGCGCGCCTTCCTCGCCTGCCTGCGCTCGCCCGCGGCCCTTGCCGCGTGGCGAAAGGCCGGCTTCCGGGTCGCGAACTGAGCGGATGGAAGCGGCCGGCGCGGACACCTGGGCGATCATCGGGCTGAGCCTCAAGGTCGCGTTCTGGAGCGTGGCGGCGAGCGTGCCCCCGGCGCTCGCCTGCGCCTGGGTCCTCGCGCGCTGGCGCTTCCCCGGCAAGTTCCTGCTCGACGCCGCCGTGCACCTGCCGCTCGTGCTGCCGCCGGTGGTGGTGGGCTTCGGGCTGCTCGTGCTCCTGGGCCGCAACGGCCCGCTGGGCGCGCTCCTCGCCCCGCTCGGCGTGAGCTTCGCCTTCAAGTGGACCGGCGCCGCCCTCGCGGCCGCGGTGATGGGGTTCCCGCTGCTCGTGCGCGCCGTGAGGCTCTCGCTGGAGTCGGTGGACACGCGCCTGGAGGCGGCCGCGCGCACCCTCGGGGCCAGCCGCTGGCGCGCCTTCGCCACCGTGACGCTGCCCCTCATCCTGCCCGGGCTCGCCACGGGGATGCTGCTTTCCTTCGCCCGCAGCCTGGGCGAGTTCGGGGCCACCATCACCTTCGTGTCCAACATCCCCGGCGAGACGCAGACGCTGCCGCTCGCGATCTACGGCTACACGCAGGTCCCGGGAGGCGAGGCCGACGCCCTTCGCCTGTCGGCGGTCTCCGTGGCCATCGCCCTCGTGGCGCTGGCGGCCTCGGAGTGGCTGGCGCGCCGCGGTCGTGGCCGGGCGCCGCGCCCGTGATCGACGTCGACATCCGCCTCGCCCGCGGGCGCTTCGCGCTCGAGGCGCGCTTCGCCACGCCCGCGCCCGTGGTGGCGCTCTTCGGCCGCTCGGGCTCGGGAAAGACCTCCATCGTCCTCGCGCTCGCGGGCCTGCTCACCCCCGCCGCGGGACACGTGCGCGTGGGCGAGGCCACGCTCTTCGACTCGGCCGCCGGCGTGGACCTGCCGCCGGAGCGCCGGCGCATCGGCTACGTGTTCCAGGACGCGCTGCTCTTCCCGCACCTCACCGTGCGCGGCAACCTCGAGTACGGCGAGCGCCTCACGCCGCCGGCCGAGCGCTACGTGGACCGCCGGCAGGTGGTGGACCTGCTGGGCCTCGGCCCGCTGCTCGAGCGGCGCCCGCGCGCCCTGTCCGGCGGCGAGCGCCAGCGCGTGGCCATCGGCCGGGCCCTGCTCGCGAGCCCGCGCCTGCTGCTCATGGACGAGCCGCTCGCCTCGCTGGACACCACGCGCAAGGCCGAGATCCTCGCCTACGTGGAGATCCTGCGCGACGAGCTGGCCATCCCCATCGTCTACGTGAGCCACTCCATCGAGGAGGTGACGCGCCTGGCGGACCACATGGTGCTGGTCTCCGACGGCCGCACCGTCGCCTCCGGCAGCGTCGCGGAGGTGATGGGCCGCGCCGACCTCGAGCCGGTCACGGGCCGCTTCCAGGCCGGCTCGGTCATCGAGACGCGGGTGGCCGAGCACGACCTGGACACGGGACTCACCGTGCTGGCCTTCGACGGCGGGCGCCTGCTCGTGCCGGTGGTCGATTCGCTTCCGGGGGAGCGCGTGCGCGTGCGCGTCCGCGCGCGCGACGTGGCCCTCGCCCTCGCCCCGCCCCCGGACACGAGCTTCCTCAACGTGCTGGAGGGCACGGTGGTCGCCGTCTCGCCCACCCGCGGCGCGCTGGTGGACGTGACGCTCGCCGTGGGACGCGCGACGATCATCTCGCGCATCTCCCAGAGCTCCCGCGAGCGCCTTCGCCTCGAGCCGGGCCGGCGCGCCTACGCCCTCGTGAAGGGCGTGGCCCTCGACCGCCACGCCGTCGGCTTCGCCTGACCTGAAAATCGGGGACGCTCCCCGATTTCGGTGATCGCTCTCGCCAGAAAACCGGGGACGTTCCCCGATTTCCGAAAACCGGGGAACGTCCCCGATTTCCGGGGCGTCAGCCCGGGTCGTTCCAGGTGACGCGGCCCAGGCCGGCCACGTCGTAGCCGCCGAGCGCCTTGGCGTGCGCCGCGAAGGATCGCGTGCGCGCGAAATTGAAGAGCGCCTGCAGGGGCGGCTCGAACCACGCGGCGCGCGAGACGCCGAGGTCCAGGCGCTCGACCACCAGCGGCACGAAGGCGAGCCCAAGGGGCTGCGCGGCCGCCCGCGCGCCCAGCCCCGCGTCCGCCTCGCCCGATCGCACCGCCAGCGCGAGGTCGCCCTCGGTCATCGCCGTGGGCCCGGCCCGCAGGCGCCGCGGGTCGATCCCCTCGCGCGCCAGGAGCCGCTCGAGCAGCGCCGCGCTGCCCGCGCCCGGCTGGCGCATCGCCACCGTCACGCCGCGCCGCGCGAGGTCCGCGACCTTCCGGATCCCCTTCGGGTTGCCGGGCGGCAGCAGCAGGCCCTGCTCGCGGCGCGCCCACTCGACGAGCGCGACGCCGCGGCCCTTCAGGCGCGCGTCGGCCTCGGCGCGGTTGAAGTCGGCGAGATCCGCCGACGGCAGGTGCATGAGCGCGCCGCACACCTCGCCGCGCGCGAGCCGCTCGAGGCCGTCGCCGCTGCCCTGCGTGAGGAGCGCCAGGCCGCAGCGGGACTCGCGCACGGCCCACTCCAGGAGCGGGTCGTGGCTGCCGCCCAGCGTTGGCGCAGGCAATCCCGCCCCGCCCGCCGTGCCGCCGGACGCCCTCGCGAGCCAGGCCTCCACGGCCGCCAGGTCGAAGAGGAGCTTACCGCCGGCGCGCGCGTGCGGCAGCCCCTTGCGCGAGACGAGGTCGTAGACCTTGCGCGGCGTGAGGCGCAGGTGCCGGGCGACCTCGGCGACGGTCAGGCGGGCGGGGGCGGCGGGCATGCGGCCGATTCTACCGGCGCGCGCGGCGGGCGGCTTTTACGAACAGTTGGTAAAATCCGCCAATGTTTGAAATTCTTTCAAGTTTCGAGATCGCGCTGGGCCTCATCACCCACGCGGACGCGGAGCTCTGGGGCATCGTCTGGCTCTCGATCGAGCTCAGCGTGGTGGCGGCCGTCATCGGCGGCGCGATGGGCCTGCCGCTCGGCGCCATCGTGGGCATCGCCCGGTTCCCGGGCCGGCGCGCCCTCATCGTCGTCCTCAACGCCATGCTGGGCCTGCCCTCGGTCGTGGTGGGCCTGGTCTTCTACCTGCTCCTGTCGCGCGCCGGCCCCCTGGGCGAGTGGGGCCTGCTCTTCACCCCCAAGGCGATCGTCATCGCCCAGGCCGCGCTCGTCGTGCCCATCGTGGCCGCGCTCACGCGCCAGGTGATCGAGGACGCGTGGGCCGAGTACGCCGAGCAGATGCGCTCGCTGGGGGTGGGCACCGCGCGCGCCGTGCGCACGCTCCTGTGGGACACGCGCTTCACGCTCTTCACCGTGGGCCTCGCGGGCTTCGGCCGCGCCGCCTCCGAGGTCGGCGCGGTGATGGTGGTGGGCGGCAACATCGACGGCGTGACGCGCGTGATGACCACGGCCATCGCCCTGGAGACCAGCAAGGGCGACCTGCCGCTCGCGCTGGGCCTGGGCGTGATCCTCATCGGCATCGTGCTGGCCGTGAACGCGGCCGCCTACGGCATCCGCGAGTGGAGCGCGAGGCGCCATGGCTGATGGCGCGCCGCTGCTCGAGGCCCGCGGCCTCACGGTCGTGCTGGGCGGCGTGCGCGCGCTGGACGGGCTGGACCTCGCGCTCGCGCCGGGCCTTCGCACCATCGTCCTGGGCGCCAACGGCGCGGGCAAGAGCGTGCTGCTGCGCACCCTGCACGGCCTGGTCGCGCCCACCGCCGGCGAGATCCGCTGGCACGGCAACGGCCGGCGCGCGCGCCAGGCGATGGTCTTCCAGCGGCCGGTGATGCTTCGCCGCTCGGCGCTCGCCAACGTGGAGTACGCGCTCGCCGTGGCCGGCGTGCCGCGACCCGTGCGCGAAAGCCGCGCCCGCGACGCCCTCGGGCGCGTGGGGCTCTCCGCCGTCGCCGGCCGCTCCGCGCGCGTGCTCTCCGGCGGCGAGCAGCAGCGCCTCGCCCTCGCACGCGCCTGGGCGCTCGAGCCCGAGATCCTCTTCCTCGACGAGCCCACGGCGAGCCTGGACCCGGGCGCCGCCGCCGAGGTCGAGCGCGTGGTGGCCGCCATCGCCGCGGCGGGCACGCGCATCGTCATGACCACGCACAACCTCGGCCAGGCCCGGCGCCTGGCCGACGAGATCGTCTTCCTCCACGCGGGCCGCGCCACCGAGCAGACGGCGGCCGACCGCTTCTTCGAGCACCCGCTGTCCCCCGAAGCCGAGCAATACCTGAAAGGAGAACTGCCATGGAAATGACCGCCCGCGCCTTCTGGCGCCTGAGCCTCGCCTGGGTCGCCGCCGCGACGGCCGCCTCGACGATCCTCGCCACGCGCCCCGCCGAGGCCGCCGACAGGTTCATCACGGTGGCCTCCACCACCTCGACGGAGCAGTCGGGCCTCTTCAAGTACCTGCTGCCGATCTTCGAGAAGAAGTCCGGCATCGCGGTGCACGTCGTCGCCCAGGGCACGGGCCAGGCGCTCGACACCGGCAAGCGCGGCGATGCCGACGTGCTCTTCGTGCACAACCGCGTCGCGGAAGTGAAGTTCGTGGCCGACGGCTACGGCGTGAAGCGCTTCCCCGTGATGTACAACGACTTCGTGATCGTCGGCCCCAAGGACGACCCGGCGCACGCCAAGGGCAACGACGTGCTCGAGGGCCTGAAGAAGATCGCCGCCGCCAAGGCCGCGTTCTGCTCGCGCGCCGACAAGAGCGGCACGCACGCCGCGGAGCTGCGCTACTGGAAGGCCGCCGGCATCGACATCGCCAAGGACAAGGGCCCCTGGTACCGCGAGACGGGCTCGGGCATGGGACCGACGCTCAACACCGCCTCCGGCATGAACGCCTACGCGCTCACCGACCGCGCCACCTGGCTCAACTTCAAGAACCGCGGCGACCTCGTGATCCTCGTCGAGGGCGACAAGCGCCTCTTCAACCAGTACGGCGTGATGCTCGTCAATCCCGCCAGGCACCCGCACGTGAAGAAGGAGGCCGGCCAGCAGTTCATCGACTGGCTCGTCTCGCCCGAGGGCCAGCAGGCCATCGCCGGCTACAAGATCAACGGCGAGCAGCTCTTCTTCCCGAACGCCGGCACGGACAACTAGGCGCGAGGCCCGCGTGATCCACGTCGACCTGCGCGCGGTCTGGCGCGTGCGAAGCGGCGAGGCCGAGCGCGAGCTCGACCAGATGCTCATCACGCTGCTCGCCTCGCTCGCGCAGTCCGGAAAGCTCACGCAGGCCGCGCGCGCCGCGGGCATCTCCTACCGCCACGCCTGGAACCTCATCGACGGCTGGGGCGCCTTCCTCGGCCAGCCGCTGGTGGAGATGCACCGCGGCAAGGGCACGCGACTCACGGCGCTGGGCGAGCGCGTGCTCTGGGCCGGCCGGCGCGTGCAGTCGCGCCTCGCCCCGGAGCTCGACGGCCTGGCGAGCGATTTCGCGCGCGAGGTGAACCGGTCCCTGGGCGGGGGCGAGGCGGGGCTGGTGGTGCACGCGAGCCACGACTTCGCGGTGGCGCTGCTGCGCGAGCGGCTCGCGGCCCGCGGCATCGAGATGGACCTTCAGAGCCGCGGCAGCTTCGACGCGCTCGCCTCCCTCATGCGCGGCGACTGCGTGGTGGCCGGCTTCCACATGGCCGAGGGGCCGCTCGGCCCGCTCATGGCGCGCCGTTACGCCGAGGGCCTCGCCGGGCGCGACGTGCGCCTGCTCCTGCTCGCGCAGCGCCGGCAGGGGATCCTGGTCGCGCGCGGCAACCCGCGCCGCATCCGCTCGGTGGCGGACTTGGCGGGCCCGGACCGCTGCATCGTCAACCGCCAGCGCGGCTCGGGCACGCGCGCGCTCTTCGAGTTCCTGCTGAGCGAGGCGGGCGTGGACCGCGCGCTGCTGCGCGGCTACGACAACGAGGAGATCACGCATTCGGCCGTCGCCGCACTCGTGGCCGGCCGCCAGGCCGACGCGGGCTTCGGGCTCGAGGCCGCCGCCACGCGCTTCTCCATCGATTTCGTGCCGGTGGTGACCGATCGCTACTTCCTCGCCGTGGACGCCGACAGCCTGGCCCGGCGGGACGTGCGGGCGCTCCTCGAGGAGGCCGCGGACCCCGCGTGGCGCGCCGCCGTGGACGCGCTGCCGGGCTACCGGTCCGGCGACGGCACTCGCCTGGTCGCCATCGCGGACGCCGTCGCCGCGCTCTAGAATCCGGGCATGTCCCGCCGCTCCGGCCTGGCGCTTGCCGCCATCCTGCTGGCCGCCGCCCTCCCGGCCCCGGCCTCCCGCCTGTTCGTCGACGACGCCGGCCGCCAGGTCACCCTGCCCGACCACATCGGGCGCGTGTACGCCGCGGGCCCGCCCGCCTCGGTCTTCGTCTTCGCGATCGCGCCGGACAAGCTCATCGGCTGGACGCGCGCCTTCCGCGCGAACGAGAAGCCCTGGATCCCGGAGAAGTACGCGGACCTGCCCGAGCTCGGCCGCCTCACCGGCCGCGGCGGCACCGCGAACGTGGAGGTGGTGCTGAAGGCGAAGCCCGACCTCATCGTCGACGTGGGCTCGACGGCGGCCACCTTCGCCTCGCTCGCCGATCGCGTGCAGAAGCAGACCGGGATCCCGTACATCCTGCTCGACGGGCGCCTCGCGGCCACGCCCCAGCAGTTCGAGCGGCTGGGCGACCTGCTGGGCGAGCCGCGCGCCGGAAGGGACCTCGCCGCCTACTGGCGCTCGCGCGTCGACCCGCTGCTCGCGAAGATCGCCACGGTGCCGCACGACAAGCGCCCGGAGGTCTACTACGCGCGCGGGCCCCAGGGCCTCGTCACGGGCCTTCGCGGCTCCATCAACGTGGAGATGATCGACTTCCTCGGCGCGCGCAACGTCGCCGACGGCGAGCCCGGCGGCCTCGCGCAGGTGGGCTTCGAGCAGGTGGTGCTGTGGGATCCGCCCGTCATCGTCACCAACGACCCCAACTTCATGAGGGACGTGTGGCGGAGCCCCGCATGGCAGAGCGTCACGGCGGTGCGGAAGAAGCGCGTCTACCTGTCGCCGCACCTGCCCTTCGGCTGGTTCGACTATCCCCCGGGCCCCAACCGCCTGGTGGGGCTGATGTGGCTCGCCGAGATCCTCTACCCGGATCTCTTCCGCTTCGATTTCGCGAAGGAGATCACGCAGTTCCACGAGCGCTTCTACCACCAGGCGCCCACCGCGGCGCAGGTCGCGGACCTGCTCGGCGAAAAGGGCGTCTCGCCGCGATGATCCCCGGCCCATGATCCTCGACCGGGGCCGCTTCCCGCTCTGGCTCGCGATCGCGGTGGCGGTCCTCGCGGCCCTGGCCGCCTGGAGCTTCTCCGTCGGCCGCTTTCCCGTCGCGCCCGGCGATGCGCTGCGCGTGCTGTGGTCGGCGCTCACCGGCGGCGAGTCGGGCTTCGCGCGCAACGTCGAGGCCGTCATCCTGCAGGTGCGCGCCCCGCGCCTGGTCGCGGCCATGGCCGTGGGCGCGGCGCTCGCGGCCTCGGGCGCGGCCTACCAGAACCTCTTCAAGAATCCGCTCGTCTCGCCCGACATCCTGGGCGTCTCCGCGGGCTGCGCGCTGGGCGCGGGCCTGGCGATCCTCTACTCCCTTCCCGTCGTCGCCATCCAGGCCTTCGCCTTCGCCGGGGGCCTGGCCGCCGTGGCGCTCGTCGTCGCCATCGGCTCGTGGGTGCGCGGCCGCGACCCCATCCTCGCGCTCATCCTCACCGGCGTCGTCGTGGGCTCGCTCTTCGGCGCCGGCATCGCGCTCGTGAAGTACCTCGCCGACCCCTACAACCAGCTGCCCGCCATCACCTTCTGGCTGCTGGGCAGCTTCGGCGGCGCGCTGCCCGCGGACCTGGCCGTGGCCCTGCCGCTCATCGCCCTGGGCCTCGCGCCCCTCGTGCTGCTGCGCTGGCGCATCGACCTGCTGGCCCTCTCCGAGGACGAGGCGCGCTCGCTGGGCCTGGACGTGGCACGACTTCGCCTCGTGGTGATCGTGTGCGCGACGCTCGTTACCGCCTCCAGCGTGGCCCTGGCCGGCGTCATCGGCTGGGTGGGCCTGGTGATCCCGCACGCCGCGCGCCTGCTGGTGGGCGCGGCCTTCGCGCGCGTGCTGCCCCTGTCCCTCGTGCTGGGCGCGGCCTTCATGCTCGCGGTGGACACGCTCTGCCGCACCGTGGCCGCCACCGAGATCCCGCCGGGCGTGGCCACGGCCTTCGTGGGCACGCCCGTCTTCATCCTGCTGCTGGCCGCGACCTTCCGCCGATGACGCTCGCCGCGCACGCCCTCGACTTCGGCTACCGCGACCGCGCCGTGGGCCGCGCCCTCGACTGCGCCCTCGCCGCGGGCGAGGTGGCGTGCCTGCTGGGCCCCAACGGCAGCGGCAAGTCCACCCTCATCCGCACGCTGCTGGGGCTCCAGCCTCGCCTGGCGGGCGAAGTCTCGCTCGACGGTCGCGACCTCGCCCACTGGCCCGCCGCCGAACGCGCGCGGCGCCTCGCGTACGTGCCGCAAGCGGCCGACTCCTACTTCGACTTCAGCCTGCGCGAGCTGGTGGAGATGGGGCGCACGGCGCACCGCGGCGTCTTCGCGAGCCCCGGGCCGCGCGACCGCGAGCTCGCCACCGCCTGCCTCGAGCGCCTGGGCATCGCATCCCTCGCCGACCGCCCCGTGCACGCCGTGAGCGGCGGCGAGCGCCAGCTCGCGCTCATCGCCCGGGCCCTGGCCACCGAAGCCGCCTTCCTCGTGATGGACGAGCCCACCGCCAACCTCGACTACGGCAACCAGTCGCGCGTCCTCGACGAGATCGCGCGCCTGCGCGCCGGCGGCATCGGCATCCTCGTGGCCACGCACCACCCCGAGCACGCCTTCCGCGTCGGCGACCGCGCGCTCCTGCTCAAGGCCGGCACGCTCGTCGCCCACGGCCCCATCGGCGACACGCTTACCTCGGAAGCGCTCTCTGCGCTCTACGGCCGCCCCATCGAGGTCGCGACGGTGCGCCTCGACGACGGCAGCGAGCGGCGCGTCTGCGTTCCCTCCGGCAACGCCTAGAAGGACCGCAGCAGGTCCGGCCGCCAATGCGCCACGGTGCCCCGGCGCGGTGGACGGAAAGGCTCGAAAACCTTGGCGCGCGACCGTCGAGGGCGAGGAAGCGCAGCGAACTCGCTATTAGATGGGTGGAAACTCGAGGGCTGGCGTGTGTTGCCTGCCCTCGAGTTTCCGGGCACCCATCCGACGGTCACGCCTGCGCGCCCAGGTTTTCGAGCCTTTCCGTCCACCGCGCCATCACGGACTCGGAATGGCCGTTGCCGACTGCTATCTTCCTCCCGAGATGTCGAGCATCGCGCCCGTCACGAAGCTCGCCTCCTCGGATAGCAGCCACAGGATCGCGGCCGCGACCTCTTCCGGCCTTCCCCCGCGCCCGAGCGGAATCGACCCCTTGAGCCGCTCGACGCGCCCCGGCTCGCCGCCCGCCGCGTGGATCTCGGTCTCGATGAGGCCCGGCCGCACGCCGTTCACGCGGATGCCCTCGGCGGCGACTTCCTTCGAAAGGCCCACGGTCATCGTGTCCACCGCGCCCTTGGCGGCCGCGTAGTCCACGTACTCGTTGGGCGAGCCCCAGCGCGCCGCGCCGGAGGAAACGTTGACGATCGCCCCGCCCGCGCCGCCGCGCTTCGTGGACATGCGCCGCACGGCCTCGCGCGCGCACAGGAAGGAGCCCACCACGTTGGTGTCGAGCACGCGGCGGATGCGCGCGCCGTCCATGTGCTCCAGGCGCATCTGCGTCTCGAGGATGCCGGCGTTGTTCACGAGCGCGCTCACGCGTCCCAGCTGCCCGTCCACGGTCTCGAAGAGGCGCATCACGTCGTCCTCCACGGCGACGTCCGCCGCCACCGCGATCGCTCGCCCGCCGGACGCCGTGATGTCCGCCACGACCGCCTCGGCCGAGGCCGCATCGCGCAGGTAGTTCACGCATACCGCATAGCCGCGGCTCGCCGCGAGCCTCGCCGTGGCCGCGCCGATGCCGCGCCCCGCGCCCGTGATGATCGCCACCGGTTCCATCCCTGCCTCCGTGTCTCCGCGAGAGCGGCCAGTCTAGCCCACGCGCGGCTGGACACGGTCCCGGGCGGCCCGCAGAATCGGCTCGTCGTCGCCCATCGCCCATGCAAGCCGAATCCCCCTTCGCCCCGCCCGAGCCCGCCATCCGCGAGGTGCCGCTGCTGCGCCCGCTCGACTGGCTCGCCGCCGGGTGGAGGGATCTCGGCTACGCCCCGCGCGTGAGCCTGGTGCACGGCCTCATCGTCGCCGCGGGCGGCTGGGTCATCGCCGTGCTCGCGTTCGCGTGGCTGCCGCTGCTGCCGGGCGCCTTCTCGGGCTTCGTGCTGGTGGCGCCCATCCTCGCCACGGGCCTGTACGAGATGAGCCGCTGCCGCGAGCGCGGCAAGCCCGGCGACATGGCCTGCGCGCTGGACGCCTGGCGTCGCGGCACGCGCCCACTCGTGTGGATGGGCCTCGCGCTCGCCATCGCCGCCACCGCGTGGGTGCTGGTGTCGGCGGTGCTCGTCGCGCTCTTCGTGACGGCGCCCATCACCGGCGCCGAGGCCTTCGTGCGCCACGTGATGCTCTCCGAGGGCTCGAACCTCTTCCCGGTGTGGGTGGCGCTCGGCGGCGTGGGCGCCGCGCTCGTGTTCGCCGCCACCGTCGTCAGCGCGCCGCTGCTGCTGGACCGCGACACGGACCTCGCCACCGCGGTGACGACCAGCATCCGCGTCGTGGGCGCCAACCCCGTGGCCATGGCGCTGTGGGCCACGCTCATCATGGTGGCCACGGCCCTTTCCATGGCCACCGCGATGCTGGGCTTCGTGGTGACGATCCCGGTGATCGGGCACGCCACCTGGCACGCCTACCGCGACACCGTCGACGCCGGAGCCCTCCCCGCCCGGGATTGAACGATCATGCCGGAGCTGGACAAGCTGGGCATCACCGAGGCGCAGATCGCCGAGTTCGGCATGACCTGGGGCGTGGGCGGGTTCATCCTGTTCATGCTCTTCATCATCGCGAGCCTCGCGCGCGAGTCGAAGGCCGGCAAGTTCGGCACCTTCGTGCTCTTCTTCGTGCTCGCCTTCGGCATCCTCGGCTTCGTGGCCAAGGCCATCATCCAGAAGGTGCTGGGAATCTAGCCGCGCAGCACTCTCGCGAGCGTCTCGGCGCCGAGGCTCATCGCCTGCGCGAAGCCGGCCACGAAGCGCGCCTGCGCCGGGCGGATCGCGAAGAACGAGAAGTCGCCGAAGTCGGTGAGGGGCGCGGCCTCGGGAAAGCGCCCGAGGTAGGCCTCCCGCGCCTCGCGCTCCTCGTCCGAGCCCTTGGCCAGCTCGCGCGCCTCGCCCTGCACCGAGAGCCGGGCGAGCGCCTGCGGCTGCACGCCGCCGCCCTCGGGCTGCATCACCAGGAGCGAGACGCGCGCGTCGGCCAGCATGTCCTTCGTGTGCCCGGCCAGGCGGCTCACGTGCACCACGAAGGCCGAGCCGTCCGGCAGCACCGCGAAGGGCGCCATGGAGACGAAGGGCGCGCCCTCGTGCAGCGTGCCCAGCGCGCAGGCCTCGCGGCCGGCGACGAGCGCGGCGAGCTGCGCGGCGTGATCCGGCGTCAAGGTGCCCCGCCCGGCGGCGCGACGAGGGCGCCCTGGATGCCGTGGCGCGCCATCGCGTCGGCGACGAAGCCGGACGACTTCATCTCCTCGACGAACGCGGCGAGGTAGCGCGCCCCCGCCTCGCGGCCGCGCGCCATGCCCATGGCCTGGTTGATCACCATGAAGCGGCCGGGCAGCACGCGAACGCCTCCCACGCGCTTCGCGTCCATCTCGAGCTGCTGGCGCACGCCCGCGGCGACCTCCAGCCCGTGGGCGAGGAAGTAGTCCACGACGGCGGGCGAGGTGGGCGCGCGCTCGATCCTCGCGTGCTTGAGGTGGCGCGAGAGGTAGAGGTCGTAGGCGCTCTTGGTGCCCACCGCCACGCGGATGCCCTCGCGGTCCACCTCGTCGTTGGCGCGCAGGGGCGAGGACTCGCGCACGAGGTACGCGCCCTCGATCTGCACGTAGGGCCCGGTATAGGCCGTGGTCTTCGCGCGCGCCGGGTCGATGGCGAAGAAGCCCACGTCCACCCGGCCGGCCGCCAGCGTCTCCACCGACTTGCCGGCGGAGGTGACGGTGACGAGCTCGGCCTCGACGCCCAGCCGCCGCGCGAGCTCGCGCGCGAGGTCCACGGAGACGCCCGTGGGCTGGCCCGTGGCCGCGTCCTTGCGGGCGAGGATGGGATTGCCGTAGTTGATCACGGCCCGCAGGCGCCCGGTGGGCGCGAGGTCCGCCACCGCCGCGGGCGGGGCGACGGGCGCGGTGGCGCAGGCGCCGAGGGCGAGGCAGAGGACGAATGCGTGGACGGAGCGTGGCATGGCCTTCCTTTCGTGGGAGGTCCGGGGTGCGGCGAGGCTGTCAGGGCGGCGGCAGCCGGTCGAGGAGCGCCTTGGGCGCGACGGTCCGCCACGCGGCCTCCACCACCAGGCGCAGCTGCGCGGCGTTCACCTTCGCGAGCGTCACGTGCGTCCAGCCCTGCGCCGCCCAGCCGCGGACGCAGAAGGCGTCCGGGTCCATCTGCGCGAGCGCCTGCTGGTCCGCCACCGGCAGCTTCACCACCGCCCGGCGATCGGCGGGCCAGAGCGTCATGAAGATCCGGCCGCCCACGCGAAAGTCGGGGTGGCCCTGGTGCTGTCCTTCCTGCGCCTCGGGGCAGGCGAGGGCGAGCTTTCTCGCGGCGGCGATCGACACCATGGCGGCCTCCGGGGAGCTAGGCGTAGTTGGAGACCTCGACGAGGTTGCCGTCGGGGTCGCGGAAGTAGACGGAACGGATGGGGCCGGTGGCGCCGGTCTTGTCCACGGGGCCCTGCTCGATCGCCACCCCGCAGGCGCCGAGGTGCGCGACGACCTGCGCCAGGGGCGTGGCGGTGACGAGGCAGAAGTCGCCCGAGCCCGGCGTCGCACGCGCGGCCTTCGGCTCGAACTCGTGCCCGGCCCGGTGCAGGTTGATCTTCTGCCGGCCGAACGCGAGGGCCCGGCGCCCGCCCGCGAAGGTGACGGGCGCCATGCCCAGCACCTTCTCGTAGAAGGCGCAGGTCGCGTCGAGGTCCTTCACGGTGAGGACGAAGTGGTCGATGCGCTCGATGTCCACGGCATTGGCTCCCGGCTGGGCCGGCGGACGAGCGGCGGCATGGCCGCCAGCACGCGCCGGCTGCCCGTAGTAGACCACGGCGCCGGCCGGTTCGCGCTGCGCCGCGCACCGGGCTGCGGGCGGCCCCCGCGAAGCGGGAGGCCGGCAGGCGCATCGCGGCCTATAATCGCCCCTGCGCAGACCGCCTCGAATCCCCCCTCATGGAAGAGCTGGACTTCACCAAGCCGCCGCCGGAAGGCGAACCGGCGCCCGCCGCCGCGCCCCCCGCGCCCTCCGCGCCCTTCAGGCCCGCCGCCAGCCGCTTCTACGACCGCGCGGTGGCCGAGCGCATCTTCCGCGCCTTCGGCCAGCCCGAGCGCTTCGCCGCCGGCGCCACGCTCTTCGCGGAGGACCAGAAGGCCAGCTCGGGCGGGCTCTTCTCGAAGGCGTCCGCGAGCCGCATGTTCTTCATCGTCTCCGGCAGCGTCGCGCTCGCCGCGGGCGGCCGCGCCCTCGACACCATCGGCGCCGGCGAGGTGGTCGGCGAGATGGCCGTCATCACCGAGCGCCCGCGCAGCGCGACGGCCGTGGCGAAGGCGGACTGCGAGGCCCTGGGCATGAGCGCGGAGGCGCTGCACGGCGCGCTCGCGAAGATGCCCGAGTTCGCGATGATGCTGATGAGCGTGATGTTCGACCGCCTGCGGTTCGCCACCGCGCGCCTGGCGATGCGCAAGGGGGGCGTGCCGGTCACCGCCCCCGAGCCGCCGGTGTTCGACGGGGCGCTCCTGCCGGCCCTGGAGGCGGCGCTGCCGCGCGCGGCCGTGGCCCGCTACCCGGCCGGCGCCACCATCATGCGTGAGGGCCAGACGGGCACCTGCTTCTACGTGGTGAAGTCCGGCACCGTGGCCATCGGCGTGCGCGACAAGCTCGTGGCCGCCGTGGGCCCCGGGGGCACCTTCGGCGAGATGGCGGTGGTGGACCAGTCGCCGCGATCGGCCTCGGCGATCGCGCACGTCGATTGCGAGCTGCTCGCCATCGACCGCGCCGCGCTCATGGCGGCCGTGGCCGCGCAGCCCGCCTTCGCTATCGCCCTCCTGCGCGCGGTGGCCGAGCGGCTCCGGCTCGCCAACACCGCGCTCGGCTAGCGGCGCGCGCCGCGTTCACGGCGCCCCCGGCCGGTCGCGCGGCACGAGCGCGAGGTAGTCCGCCAGCGTGCCGCCGTCCAGGGGCCGCACCATCGTGTGCATGCGGTGCACGAGCCGGCCCACGGCGACGCCCTCGCGCGCTCGCACCGGCACGAAGCCCTCGCGCGCCCAGAACCGCGCCGCGCGCGGATTGGCCTCGGCCACGTTGAGCCGCAGCCAGCGCGCGCCGTCGCGCCGCGCCCACGCCGCCAGGGCTTCGAGCAGCGCGTGCGCGGTGCCGTCGCCGTGCCGCGCCGTGGCCACGATGAACAGGCCCACGTGGTGCACGCCCGGCGCGAGCAGGTCCGTCACGACGTCCACCACGCCGGCCATCGCGCCGGCATCGTCGACGATCCGCAACAGGTGCCGGGCCGTCCACGGCCAGTCCTCGGGCGGCCGCGCCCCCCACTCCTCGCGCGCCTCGTCGGCGGCCGGCGGCCCGCCCGCGATGATCTCGCAGTACGCGGGGTTGGCCTCGAAGAAGGCCTGCAGCGCGGGAAGGTCCGCCTCGGCGATCGCCAGGGCGCGCCAC
>JAKOWJ010000140.1 GCA_029781595.1 Pseudomonadota bacterium
CGGAGGCGAGCTCTCGCGCCTCGCCCTCGCGATCCAGGCGCTCATGGGCGGTCGCGCGGGCGTTCCCACGCTCGTGTTCGACGAGGTCGACGCGGGCATCGGCGGGCGCGTGGCGGAGATCGTCGGCGGGCTGCTCGCCGAACTCGCCCGCCACCAGCAGGTGCTGTGCGTGACGCACCTGCCGCAGGTGGCGGCGCACGCGCGCCACCAGCTGCGCGTGGAGAAGCGCTCGGGCCCGGGCGGCACGCGCGCCCCCGTTAAGGCCCTCGACGCCGGCGGCCGCGTCGAGGAGATCGCGCGCATGCTGGGCGGGGCCCGCATCACCGAGACGACGCGCCGGCACGCCGAGGAGATGCTCGGCGCGGCCGCGGCCCTGCCGGCGGCACGGCCGAGGGCGGGCGCGGCGGGGCGGGCCCGCTAGCGCGGGCGACTCGGGCCCGGGAGGCACGGCCATGGAAGGCGGCACGGGCAAGACCGGACTGGTCCTCGCAGGCGGCGGGGCGCGCGCGGCCTACCAGGTGGGCGTCCTGCAGGCGCTGCGCGAGATGCTCCCCGACCCGGCCGTCAATCCCTTTCCGGTCATCGCCGGCACTTCGGCGGGCGCGGTCAACGCCGGCGCACTGGCCTGCCACGCCGACGACTTCGGCAAGGCCGTCGAGAACCTCCTGGAGGTCTGGCGCCACTTCGAGCCGCACCACGTCTACCGCTCGGACTTCGCGGGCGTCGCCTCCAACAGCGCGCGCTGGGTCGGCGGGCTCCTCTTCGGGGGCTTCCTGCGCGAGCGGCGCATCTCGCTGCTGGACAACCGGCCACTGGCCGCGCTGCTCGGGCGCAAGCTCGCGTTCGACCGCATCGCCGACAACATCGCCGCCGGCGCGCTGGACGCGGTGGCCGTCACCTGCTCGGGCTACACCTCGGGGCAGAGCGTGAGCTTCTTCGAGGGCGCGCCGCACCTGGCGGGCTGGAAGCGCTCGCAGCGCGTGGGCGTGCGCACGCGCGTGCAGGTCGAGCACCTCATGGCCTCGAGCGCCATCCCGTTCCTCTTCCCGGCGCACAAGCTCAACCGCGAGTTCTTCGGCGACGGCTCCATGCGGCAGATCGCCCCGGTGAGCCCGGCGCTGCACCTCGGGGCTGACCGCGTCGTGGTGATCGGCACGGCGCGCATCCGCAACGACGCGCCCGAGCGCACGCGCGGGGAGACCTACCCGACCCTCGCGCAGGTGGCCGGGCACGTGATGAACTCCATCTTCCTGGACAGCCTGGCGGTGGACATCGAGCGCCTGGAGCGCATCAACCGCACCGTGAGCGTGGTGCCCCGCGACCGGCTGCGGCAGGCGGGCCTCACGCTGCACCACGTGGACGTGCTGGTGATGACGCCCTCGGAGCCGCTCGACGTCATCGCGCTGCGCCACGTCCGGAGCCTGCCGTGGCCCATCCGCTTCCTCATGCGCTCCGTGGGCGCCATGCGCCGGGGCGGCGCCAACCTCGCGAGCTACCTGCTCTTCGAGCAGGGCTACTGCCGCGAGCTCATCGCGCTGGGCTACCACGACACCATGAAGCGCCGCGAGGAGGTGGAGGCCTTCCTCGGGGGCGCGATGTGCCCGGTGCCCGGCGCGTACGCGCGCACGGTCAAATTCTTCGTCCCCCCCGCGGCGACGGCGCCGCCCGGAGATTCCTGATGGCCCGACCCGAGCCGCACGCGCTCGCCGACTACCCGCACGCGAGCGCGATCACCACGCGCTGGATGGACAACGACGCGTACTGGCACGTGAACAACGTCGTCTACTACTCGTACTTCGACACCGTCGTGAACGACTGGCTCATCCGCCGCGGTCTCCTCGACGTGGAGAGGGGCGCCGTGATCGGCCTGGTGGTGGAGACCGGCTGCCACTACTTCGAGCCGCTCACCTACCCGGAGACGGTGACGGCCGCGATGCGGGTGGCGCACCTGGGCAACTCCAGCGTGCGCTACGAGATCGCGCTCTTCGGGGAGAGGCGCACGCGCGCCGCGGCCCAGGGGCACTTCGTGCACGTGTACGTCGACCGGGCCTCGCGCCGCCCGACGCCCCTGCCGGCGCCCTGGCGGGAGGCGCTCTCGGGCCTCCTGGCCGGCGGGGAGGCGAGGTGACGCCGGTCCGCGCCCTGGCGGCGCTCGCGCTTCTCGCCTCGCTGGCCGCGCTGGCGCAGGCGCCCGGCCTGCAGCGGCGCGAGCTCCAGCGCGCGCCCCTGGCCGACGGCGTTCACGAGGTGGTCCTGGTGCAGGTGGAGGTCGCGCCCGGGAGCGCGTCGGGACGCCACCGCCACCCGGGGGTGGAGACGGGCTACGTGCTGGCGGGCGAGACGGTGCTGGAGGTCGAGGGCGAGCCGCCGCGCCGACTCGGGCCCGGCGACTCCTACCTCATCCCCGCCGGGCGGGCGCACGACGTCCGTGCCACCGGCACCGGCCCCGCCCGGGCGCTGGCCACCTTCGTGGTCGAGCGCGGCAAGCCGCTCGCGACGCCGGCGCCCTGAGGGCGCCCGGACTCAGGCGAGCAGGATCGGGCTGCGGTAGCGCGCCTGCAGCCACCGCGAGAGCTCGGCGACCTCCTCGGCGCACACCGAGTGCGGCATCGGGTACGTGTGCCACTCGGGCGCGTTGCCGCGGCCGGCGAGCACGGCGCGGGCGGACTCGGCGAGCGCCGGGGGCACCACGGGGTCCTGCGTGCCGTGGGCCATGAAGACCGGCACGCGCTCGTTGGCGTCGGCGGCCTCGCGGGCGAGCGACTCCGCCAGCGGGAGGTAGGTCGACAGCGCGAGGATCCCGGCGAGCGCCTCGGTGTGGCGAAGCCCCGTGTGCAGCGCGATCGCGCCCCCCTGCGAGAAGCCCGCGAGGACGATCCGGCTGGCCGGGATGCCGCGCGACTTCTCGCGCGCGAGGAAGGCCTCGACCTGCGCGGCCGACTCGCGGATGCCCGCCTCGTCCGGCAGGCGCCCGATGTCGGCCATCGCGATGTCGTACCACGCGCGCATGGCGTGGCCGTCGTTGATGGTGACGGGGCGCACCGGCGCGTGCGGGAAGAGGAAGCGCAGCGGCAGGTCCTCCGGCAGGTCCAGCTCGCGCACGATGGGCACGAAGTCCCAGCCGTCGGCCCCCAGGCCGTGCATCCAGAGGACGGTGCCGACGGGGTCGGCGCCGGTGGCGAGTTCGATATGCTCGAGCAGGGGCATGTCAGGGCCTCGGGGGGCGGATGGCGGACTTGGGGCGGAAGGCCTTCACGACCTCCTCGCGCGTCTCGAGGTACGGGCCCCCGAGAAGGTCGATGCAGTAGGGCACGGCGGCGAAGATGCCCGCGACGCGCACGCCGCCGTCGGCGCCGCGCGCGCCCTCCAGCGTCTCGCGGATGGACTTGGGCTGCCCCGGCAGGTTGAGGATGAGGGCGCTCCCGCGGACGGCGGCCACCTGGCGCGAGAGGATGGCCGTGGGCACGAATTCCAGGCTGATGCGGCGCATCTGCTCGCCGAAGCCGGGCATCTCGCGGTCGGCGACGGCGAGCGTGGCGTCGGGGGTCACGTCGCGGGGCGCGGGACCGGTGCCGCCCGTGGTGACGACGAGATGGCAGCCGGCGCGGTCGACAAGCTCCACGAGCGTGGCCTCGATCGTGGCGCGGTCGTCCGGGATGAGGCGGCGTTCCCAGGTCACGGGATTGAGCAGGGCGCCGGCGAGCCACTGCTCGAGCGCGGGGATGCCCTCGTCGCGGTAGACGCCCTGCGAGGCGCGGTCGCTGGTGGCCACCAGGCCGATGGTGACGGGGTCGTGCGCGCTCACGCGTGCCGCCTCTCGTGCTCGCGCACGATCTCGTTCACGGCCTGGAAGAGCTCGCGGGCGCGGCGAGGCGGCCCGCCGCCCTGGCGCTCCTCGCGGGCGGCGCGCGCGAGGTTGGCCAGCCGGTGCGGGTCGGCCCCGGGGTGGTCGCGCGCGAAGCGCTCGACGGCCGCCGGGTCGGCGAGGAGCTCGTCGCGCCAGCGCTCGACGCGGTGGAACAGCGCCGTCTCCTCGTGCGAGGGAGCCTCCTGCGCCTGGAGCTGCGCGACGATGGGACCGGCGTCGATGTCGCGCATGAGCCGGCCGATGTACTGCATCTGGCGGCGCTTCGCCTCGTGCTTGGTGATGCGCTGGCAGGCCTGCACGGCCTCGCGCAGGTCGTCCGGCAGCTCGATCGCCGCGAGACGCTCCGCGGAAAGGCGCGTAAGGGCCTCGCCCACCGACTGCAGGTCGTGCATCTGCCGCTTGCGGCGGGTTTTGCTGATAAGATTCTCGTCGCTCATCCGGTCCTTCGATCGCCCCTGCGGCCGGTCGCGGCCGGGCCCGCCGAAGTGTAGTGCTTTTGGGGGCCCCGCGCGCGCGCCGGCGGCCGCGAACCACCCCACGCCATGCCCGACACGCCTGCCTCCCCGGCGCTTCCCCTCGATCATGCCGCGCTCGAGCGCGCCGCGCTCGCCGCGCTGGAATTCGCCCGGGCACGCGGCGCGAGCGCCGCGGAAGCCGAGTCCTCCGCCTCCGTGGGCCAGTCGGTCACGGTCCGCCTCGGCGAGGTGGAGACGGTCGAGTACAACCGCGACAAGGCGCTCGCCGTCACCGTCTACTTCGGCCAGCGCCGCGGCAACGCGAGCACCTCGGACCTCTCGCCGCCCGCGGTCGAGCGCGCGGTCGACGCCGCCTGCGCCATCGCCCGCCACACCGCGGCCGACGAGGCCGCGGGCCTGCCGGAGGCCGCCCGGCTGTACCGGGGCGAGGCGCCCTCGCTCGATCTCTTCCACCCCTGGGGGCTCACGGTGGACGAGGCCATCGCCCTCGCGCGCGAGGCCGAGGCGGCGGCGCGGGCGGTCGACACGCGCATCACCAACTCCGAGGGCGCCACGGTGTCCTCCTGGGACGCGGATTTCGTGCTCGCCAATTCGCTGGGCTTCCAGGGCGGCTTCCCGTCGTCGCGCGCGAGCATCTCCTGCGGCGTGCTGGCGAGCGACGGCGAAGCGATGCAGCGCGACTACTGGTATTCGGCCGAGCGCGACCCGGCGCGACTGGAGGCGGCGCAGGCCGTCGGGCGCCGGGCCGGCGAGCGCGCGGTGCGTCGCCTGGGCGCGCGCCCCGTGGCCACGGCCGAGGTGCCCGTGCTCTTCGAGGCGAACGTCGCGGGCTCCCTCCTGGGCCATTTCGTGTCGGCCGCCAGCGGGGCGAGCCTCTACCGGCGCGCCTCGTTCCTCCTCGACTGCGCGGGCAAGCCCGTCTTCTCGAGGCTCGTCGACCTCGACGAGGAGCCGCACCTGCCCGGCAAGCTGGCGAGCTGCTGGTTCGACGGCGAGGGCGTGGCCACGGCGCGGCGCCGCGTGGTGGACGCGGGCGTGCTCACCGGCTACTTCCTCTCCACCTACTCCGCGCGCAAGCTCGGGCTCGCCACCACGGGCAACGCCGGCGGCAGCCACAACCTCGTGCTGCGGCCCGGCGGCGAGGACTTCGAGGGCCTCGTGCGCGCCATGGGCCGGGGCCTGGTGGTCACCGAGCTCATGGGGCAGGGCGTCAATCCCGTCACCGGCGACTACTCGCGCGGCGCCGTCGGCTTCTGGGTCGAGGGCGGCGAGATCCGCTACCCGGTCGAGGAGGTGACCATCGCCGGGAACCTGCGCGACATGTTCGGCGCGATCGCCGCCGTGGGGCGCGACGTGCTCGTTCGCGGCGGGCGCGCCACCGGCTCCATCCTCGTCGAGCGGATGACCGTCGCCGGCCGCTAGCGGCCCCGTCCTGCGCGGGGGCGAATCTGGTAGGCTCTGCCGCTTCCCGGCGGTCCCGGGCGGGGCCGTGCCGGTCAACGCAGAACCACAGGAGGAGCGCATGCAGCAACGCAGGAAGTTCCTGAAGGCGGCGGGCGCGGGACTGGCGGCGGGCGCGGCGGCGATGCCGACGCTCTCGCGCGCCCAGATCGCGGGCCTGCCGGAAGTGAAGTGGCGCCTCGCGTCCAGCTTCCCGAAGAGCCTGGACACCATCTACGGCGCGGCCGAGATCATGGCCAAGCGGGTCGCCGCCTGCACGGGCGGCAAGTTCCAGATCCAGGTGTTCGCCGCCGGCGAGATCGTCCCGGGCCTGCAGGTGCTGGACGCGGTGCAGAACGGCACCGTGGCGGCGGGCCACACGGCGCCCTACTACTACTGGGGCAAGGACCCCGCGTTCGCCCTGGGCACGGCCATCCCCTTCGGCCTGAACGCGCGCCAGATGAACGCCTGGAAGATCTTCGGCGGCGCCCAGGCGCTCTTCGACGAGTTCTACAAGGGCTACAACGTCCACGCGGTGCCCTGCGGCAACACCGGCGCCCAGATGGGCGGCTGGTTCCGCAAGGAGATAAAGACCGTCGCCGACTTCAAGGGCCTGAAGTTCCGCATCGGCGGCTTCGCCGGCAAGGTGATCGAGAAGCTGGGCGGCGTGCCGCAACTCATCGCCGGCGGCGACATCTACCCCGCGCTGGAGAAGGGCACGATCGACGCGGCCGAGTGGGTCGGCCCCTACGACGACGAGAAGCTCGGCTTCAACAAGGTAGCCAAGTACTACTACTACCCCGGCTGGTGGGAGGGCGGGCCCGAGCTCGACGCCTTCTTCAACCTTAAGGAATGGGCCAAGCTTCCCAAGGAGTACCAGAACATCGTGGAGGCCGCCTGCTGGGAGGCCAACACCTGGATGCTCGCGAAGTACGACGCCGAGAACCCGGCGGCGCTCAAGCGCCTGGTGGGCACGGGCACGCAGCTTCGCGGCTTCTCCCGCGACATCATGGTGGCGTCCTACAAGGCGTCCCTCGAGGTCTACAAGGAGGCCTCCGCGAAGAGCCCGGCCTTCGCGAAGATCTACGACTCGATGGTGAAGTTCCGCACCGAGCAGCTGCTGTGGTTCCGCGTGGCCGAGAAGGGCTACGACGACTTCATGCACGGCATCGGCTCGATCAAGTAGCCGACCGCCGCGCTGCCGGCACGGGGGCCCGCCGGGAGGCGGGCCCTTTCCTTTCCTACTTCCCGCCGCGCAGCGCCTTCTCGATCTCGTCCGCCGCCTTCTCCTCGGGCGTCCTCGGCGCGGGCGGCGCGGCGGCGGGCGCCTTCGCCGCGCCGGACTTGGCCGGCGCGTCCTTCGGTGCCGGCGCCGGCTCGCCGCGCAGCTCGCGCTCGAGGGCCTTGGCCGGGTCTTCCGCGGGCGCGGGGGAGGCCGGCGCCGGGGCGCCGCCGCCCATCGATTTCTGCAGGTCGCGCAGGATGTCGTCGGCGGGCGCGCCCGGCTCCTCGGCGGGGATCTCGATCTTCACCTTCGAGGGATCGTAGGTCGCCTGGTCCGCCTTGTAGACCAGCACCATCTGCGGGAAGAGGATCACCAGGCCGATCATCACCACCTGGATCAGCACGAAGGGCACCGCGCCCCAGTAGATCTGCATGGTGGTCACCGGCGCGGTGAGCTTGCCCGTGACCCTGTCCAGGTACTCCTTGCCGGGCGCCACGCTGCGCAGGAAGAAGAGCGCGAAGCCGAAGGGCGGGTGCATGAACGAGGTCTGCATGTTCACGCCCAGCAGCACGCCGAACCAGATGAGGTCGATGCCGAGCTTCTCGGCCACGGGGCCCAGCAGCGGCACGATGATGAAAGAGAGCTCGAAGAAGTCCAGGAAGAAGGCGAGGACGAACACCAGGAGGTTCACCACCAGCAGGAACCCGAGCTGCCCGCCCGGCAGGCCCACGAGCAGCTCCTCCACCCACTTGTGCCCGTCGATGCCGTAGAAGGTGAGGCTGAAGACGCGCGCGCCCACCAGGATGAACAGCACGAAGGTCGCGAGCTTGGCGGTGCTGTCCATCGCCTGCCGCAGCAGCCTGAAGGACAGGCGCCGGCGGGCGATCGCCATCACCAGCGCCCCGGAAGCGCCCATCGCGCCGCCCTCGGTCGGCGTGGCCCACCCGAGGAAGATCGTGCCCAGGACGAGGAAGATGAGGCCCAGCGGCGGGATCAGCACGAAGACGACCTGCTGCGCGAGCTGCGAGAGGAAGCGCAGCCCCATCACCCGCGCCAGGCTCGCGAGGGCGAAGGCGAGCCCCGCGCCGGCCGCCGCGCCGAGCACCAGGCGCTCGTCCAGCATGGCCTCGGGGTAGGCGCGCGTGTAGTAGAGGCGGTCGAAGGCGATGGCCACCACCGTCGACACCGCCACCAGCACGCCCAGCGAGACGATGCCGCTCGTGCCGTCCGGCTCGCGAAGGCGCCTCGCCTCGGGCGGCAGCGCCGGCGCCCACGAGGGCTTGAAGACGGCCACGCCGATCGCGAAGGCCGCGTAGAGGATAGTGAGCACGAAGCCCGGGATGAAGGCGCCGGCGTACATGTCGCCCACGGACTTGCCCAGCTGGTCGGCCATGATGATGAGCACCAGCGAGGGCGGGATGATCTGCGCGAGCGTGCCCGAGGCGGCGATGACGCCGGAGGCGAAGCGCCGGTCGTAGCCGTATCGCAGCATGATGGGCAGCGAGATGAGGCCCATGGAGATCACCGAGGCCGCCACCACGCCCGTGGTCGCCGCGAGCAGCGCGCCCACGAAGATCACCGCGAAGGCGAGGCCGCCGCGCAGCGGACCGAACACCTGGCCGATGGTGTCCAGCAGGTCCTCGGCCATGCCGCTTCGCTCGAGGATGAGCCCCATGAAGGTGAAGAAGGGCACGGCGAGCAGCGTGTCGTTGGACATCACGCCCCAGACGCGCTCCGGCAGCGCCTGGAAGAGCTCGGGGCGAAGCAACCCCAGCTGGATGCCGATCAGGCCGAAGACGATGCCGTTGGCCGCCAGCGAGAAGGCGACCGGGTAGCCCAGCAGGAGGAAGACCACCAGCGAGGCGAACATGATGGGCGCCATGTTGTGCGCGAGGAACTCCATCAGGCTTTCTCCTCGGCGAGGCGGCGGATCTCCTCCGCGAGCTGCTCCTCGGCATTGTGGCCGTGCATGGCCTCGAGGGGATCGGGACCGGCGCCGGCGAGGAAGGCCACGCGCTTGATGAGCTCGGAGAGCCCCTGCAGGGAGAGCAGCACGAAGCCCACCGGCACCAGCAGCCGGGCCGGCCAGATCACGAGCCCGCCCGCGCTGGGCGAGACCTCGTGCTCCACCCACGTGCGCACGAAGGCGGGCCACGACAGGTAGATGAAGAGCGCCGCCATGGGCAGCAGGAAGAAGACCGTGCCGAAGACCTCGATGGCGGCCTGCACGCGCCGCGAGAAGCGCCCGGCCACCACGTCGATGCGCACGTGCTCGTTGTGGAGCAGCGTGTAGCCGGCGCACAGGAGGAACACCGCGGAGAAGAGGTACCACTGCAGCTCCAGGAAGGCGTTGGAGCTGTAGTTGAAGACCTTGCGCACGATCGCGTTCACCGCGCTCACGAGCACCGCCACCAGGATCAGCCAGTACGCCGACTTGCCGACGCGCGCGCTCAGCGCGTCGATCCAGCCGGAAAGCCGCAGCAGTGCCTTCATCTCGTCCTCCTCCGCTCGCCCTCCCGCGGCGCCGTGGCGGGATGCAGGCTGCGCCGATTATAGGCGAGCGTCCGCGCGCGACGGGCCCCGCGGGCCGCGTGCTAGAATCCTCCACGCATTCAATCACTTCCCGAAGTCCCGGACCCCCCGGGCCGCCCCATGTTCCCCGACACGCACACCATCGCCGCCGTCGATCCCGAGATCTGGCAGGCCATCGGCGCCGAGTACCGCCGCCAGGAGGAAGGGCTCGAGCTCATCGCGAGCGAGAACTACGCGAGCCCCGCGGTCCTGGCCGCCCAGGGCACCGTCCTCACCAACAAGTACGCCGAGGGCTACCCCGGCAAGCGCTACTACGGCGGCTGCGAGTTCGTGGACGTCGCCGAGAGCCTCGCCATCGAGCGCGTGAAGAAGCTCTTCGGCGCCGAGTACGCCAACGTCCAGCCGCACTCGGGCTCGCAGGCGAACCAGGCCGTGTACCTCGCGATGCTCAAGCCCGGGGACACGATCCTGGGCATGTCGCTCGCCCACGGCGGGCACCTCACGCACGGCGCCGCGGTGAACCTCTCGGGCAAGCTCTTCAACTCGGTGGCCTACGGCCTGAGCGAGGCCGAGGAGATCGACTACGACCAGGTGCGCGATCTCGCGCGCGAGTTCAACCCGCGCATGATCGTGGCCGGCGCCTCCGCCTACGCGCTGCGCGCCGACTGGCAGCGCTTCCGCGACATCGCCGACGAGGTCGGCGCCATGCTCATGGTGGACATGGCGCACTACGCGGGCCTGGTGGCCGCGGGCCTGTACCCGAACCCCGTGGGCATCGCCGATTTCGTGACCAGCACCACGCACAAGACGCTGCGCGGCCCGCGCGGCGGCGTGATCCTCGCCGCCACGGAGCACGAGAAGTCCCTCAACTCGGCCATCTTCCCGTCCATCCAGGGCGGGCCGCTCATGCACGTGATCGCCGCCAAGGCCGTCTCGTTCCGGGAGGCGCTCGCGCCCGCGTTCAAGGCCTACCAGGCGCAGGTCCTGGCCAACGCCTCGGCCATGGCCACCACGCTCGCCTCCCGGGGCCTTCGCATCGTCTCGGGCCGCACGGAGAGCCACCTCTTCCTCGTGGACCTGCGCCCCATGAAGGTCACCGGCAAGGACGCCGAGGCGGCGCTGGGCCGCGCGCACATCACGGTGAACAAGAACGCGATCCCCAACGACCCCGAGAAGCCCTTCGTCACCAGCGGCATCCGCGTGGGCTCGCCGGCGATGACCACGCGGGGACTCGGCACGGCCGAGGCCGTCGAGGTGGCCAACCTCATCGCCGACGCCCTCGAGGCGCGCGGCGACGAGGCGCGACTCGCGCAGGTCGGGGCGAGGGTGAACGCGCTCTGCGCGCGCTTCCCGGTCTACGGGCCGGCCATGCGCGCCACCTACGGGCTCGCCTGAGGCGCGGGGCCGGCGATGAAATGCCCCTTCTGCGGCGCCGAGGACACCCAGGTCATCGACTCGCGGGTGAGCGAGGAGGGGGACTCGATCCGCCGCCGCCGCCGCTGCGCGGTGTGCGCCAAGCGCTTCACCACCTACGAGACGGCGGAGCTGCGCATGCCGCAGGTCGTGAAGGGCAACGGCCAGCGCGAGGACTTCTCGTCGGCCAAGCTGCGCACCGGCTTCCAGCGCGCGCTGCACAAGCGCCCCGTCACGACCGAGCTGGTCGACGCCGCCATCACCCGCATCGAGCAGAAGCTGCTCGCGCTGGGCGAGCGGGAGGTCGACTCGCGCCGCATCGGCGAGATGGTGATGGAGGAGCTGCGCCGGCTCGACAAGGTGGCCTACATCCGCTTCGCCTCGGTGTACCGGAGCTTCTCGGACGTCGACGACTTCCGCGACGCCATCCGCGAGGTGCGGGACAAGTAGGGTGGCCTTCACCGCCGAGGACCATGCCTGGATGGCGCGGGCCCTGGCGCTGGGCGCCCGCGGGCGCGAGACCGCCACGCCCAACCCGGCCGTCGGCTGCGTGATCGCGCGGGGCGGTCGTCTCCTCGGCGAAGGCTGGCACGCCCGCGCCGGCGAGCCGCACGCCGAGGCCATGGCCCTCGCCGCCTGCCGCGAGCCGCCCGCCGGCGCCACCGCCTACGTGACGCTCGAGCCCTGCAGCCACCACGGCCGCACGCCGCCCTGCGCCGACGCGCTCGCCGCGGCGCGGGTCGGGCGCGTGGTCGCCGCGCTGGAGGATCCCAACCCGCTCGTGCGCGGGCGCGGGCTCGCGCGCCTGCGGGAGGCGGGCGTGCGCGTGGAGACGGGCCTGCTCGCCGCGCAGGCGCAGGAGGCGCACCGCGGCTTCCTCGCGCGCATGTCCCGCGGGCGGCCCTGGCTGCGCCTGAAGGTGGCCGTCTCGCTCGACGGCCGCACCGCGCTCGCGAACGGCGAGAGCCGCTGGATCACGGGCGAGGCGGCGCGCCACGACGTGCACGCGCTGCGGGCCCGCTCCTGCGCCATGCTCACCGGCATCGGCACCGTCCTGCGCGACGACCCGGAGCTCACCGTGCGCCACGTGCCCTGCTCGCGCCAGCCGCGGCGCGTGCTCATCGACAGCCGCCTGGACCTGCCGCTCGAGGCCCGCCTGCTGCGGGGCGAGCCGCCGCTCGTGCTCACCGTGAGCCAGGACGCGGCGCGGCGGGCCGCGCTCGAGGCGCGCGGTGCGGAAGTCGTCGTCGTGCCGGCCGAGGGACCCAAGACCGACCTCGCCGCCGTCGCGCGCCTTCTGGCCGAGCGCGGGTTCAACGAGGTGACCGTGGAGACGGGGGCCAAGCTCAACGGCTCGCTGCTGCGCGCGGGCGTGGTGGACGAGATCGTGCTCTACGTCGCGCCGATGCTCCTGGGCGACCGGGCGCAGGGCCTCGCCAGCCTGGGCGAGCTCGCCACGCTAGCCGACGCGCCGCGGCCGCGCATCGTCGACGCGCGGGCCGTCGGCGACGACTGGCGCCTCACCGCCCGCTGGGAATCCTGAACCGTCGAGAAAGGCTCCGCCCCGCCATGTTCACCGGCATCGTCACGGCCGTCGGCCGAATCGTCTCCTCCCGTCCCGCCGGCGACGGCGTGCGCCTGCGGATCGAGGCGCCCGCGCTGGGCCTGGACGACGTCGCGCTGGGCGACTCCATCGCCCTGCAGGGGGTGTGCCACACGGTGGTGGCCTTCGACGCCACGGGGTTCGAGGTGGACACCTCCGCCGCCACCCTCGCCGTCACCACCGGGCTCGCCGCCGGGCGCGAGGTGAACCTCGAGAAGTCCCTGCGGCTCGCGGACCGCATCGGCGGCCACCTCGTGAGCGGCCACGTGGACGGCGTGGGCGAGGTGCGGGCCTTCGAGGACCTGGGCGGCAGCTGGCGCCTGGCGATCGCGATGCCGCGCGCGCTCGCGCGCTACGTCGCGAAGAAGGGTTCCATCGCCGTCGACGGCGTGAGCCTCACGGTGAACGAGGTGTCGGACGACGCGTTCGAGGTGAACATCATTCCCCACACGCGCGCGGTGACGACCCTGCGACACCTGGCGCCGGGCGCGCCGGTGAACCTCGAGGTCGACATGACCGCGAGGTACCTGGAGCGGCTCGTCGCGGCCCGCGGCTAGGCGGGCCCCGCACCGTCAGTCGGCCTTCTCGCGGAAAGCCGCCTCGACGGGCGCGGCCCTTGCGTGGCCGGGTCGAAGACGCACACGTCGACGGGGTAGTCGCCGCTGCCCGAGGGCACGCCGCAATGCAGCTTCGCCCGGGGGCGGCCCGGCCCTTGACCTGCGGCGAGCCTTTCCCGGAAAGCGCCGCCGGCGGGGCGCACGGGCGGCGACCGTCCCAATCGGGCAAAATGGAGGGTCCGGATGGAGACCAACGTGAACGTCAGCCCGACTCCCGAGATCATCGACGACATCCGCCGCGGGCGGATGGTCGTGCTGGTGGACGCGGAGGACCGCGAGAACGAGGGCGACCTCGTCCTGGCCGCGGACTTCGTGACCCCCGAGGCGATCAACTTCATGGCCATGCACGCGCGCGGCCTCATCTGCCTCACGCTCACCGAGGAGCGCTGCCGGCAGCTGGCCCTGCCGCTCATGGTCACCGACAACCGCTCGCCGCACGGCACCGCCTTCACGGTGTCCATCGAGGCCGCCTCCGGCGTGAGCACGGGCATCTCCGCCGCGGACCGGGCGCGCACCGTCCGCGTGGCGGTGGCGAGGCACGCGAAGCCCGCCGACATCATCCAGCCCGGGCACATCTTCCCGGTCATGGCCCAGAACGGCGGCGTGCTGGTGCGCGCCGGCCACACGGAGGCCGGGTGCGACCTCGCCGAGGCGGCGGGACTCACGCCCGCGGCCGTCATCTGCGAGATCATGCGGCCCGACGGCGAGATGGCCCGGCTGCCGGACCTCGTGGAATTCGCCGCCGCCCACGGCCTGAAGGTGGGCACCATCGCCGACCTCATCCGCTACCGCAGCGAGAACGAGAAGCTGGTCGAGCGCGTCGTGGACCGGCCCATCGCCACGCCCTATGGCCCGTTCCGCCTGTGCGTGTACCACGACAACGCCGCCGGCGAGCTGCACTACGCCCTGGTCAAGGGCGAGCCCAGTCCCGACCGGCCCACCCTGGTGCGGGTGCACGAGCCCTTCCACTCCATCGACGTCTTCGACTTCGACGCGACGCGCCACGCCTACTCGGTGCAGGACGCGATGCGCATCATCGCCCACCACAAGGAAGGCGTGATCGTGCTCCTGCGGCGGCACGAGACGCCAGAGGAGGTGCTGCAGCGCTTCGTGCCGGCCGCCGCGCCGGCGCGCGCCATCCGCAAGTGGGACCCGAAGCTGCACGGGCTGGGGGCGCAGATCCTGCGCGACCTGGGCGTGGGCCGCATGCGCGTGCTGGCGCGGCCCAAGCGCATCCCGAGCATGGCCGGATTCGGGCTCGAGGTCGTGGAATACCTCTCGCCCGACGACGCCTCGCAGGTGAAGGCGGTATGACGGCCCCCGCACCGGACCTCCGCGGCGAGGGGATGGCGATCGCCATCGTCTGGAGCCGCTTCAACGAGGAGATCGTGCGCGAGCTCCTCACGGCCTGCGACCGCGAGCTCGTGAACCTGGGCGTCGCGCCCGCCGACATCGACGTGGTGAGCGTGCCGGGGGCGCTGGAGATCCCGCTCGCGCTGCAGACGCTGGCCCTGCGCACGCGCGGCTTCGGCCGCCGCTACGACGCGCTGGTGGCGCTGGGCGCGGTGATCCGCGGCGAGACCTACCACTTCGAGGTCGTGTCCAACGAGAGCGCGCGCGGCATCCTCGACGTGCAGCTCGAGACGGGCGTGCCCGTGGCCAACGCCGTGCTCACGACGAGCACGGAGGACCAGGCCCGCGAGCGCGCCGCCACGAAGGGCCTGGAGGCCGCCCGGGTGGCGGTGGAGATGGCCAACCTCCTGAAGGCGGTGAGCGGATGAGATCGCCGCGGCGCCGGGCGCGCGAGCTCGCCGTCCAGGGCCTGTACGAGTGGCAGCTCACCGGCGCGGGCGCCGCCGAGGTGGGGAGCCACCTCGCGGAGCTGGAGGGCTACGGGGCCGCCGACGAGGCCTTCCTCAAGGCGGAGCTCGCAGGCGTGATCGGCGAGGCCGACGCGCTGCGCGCGCGCCTGGAGCCCCTGGTCGACCGCAAGTGGGCCGAGGTGAGCCCGGTGGAGAAGGCGATCCTCCTGCTCGGCGCCTGGGAGATCGCCTGCGTGCCGGAGATGCCCTACCGCGTGGCGATCAACGAGGCCATCGAGCTCGCCAAGCGCTACGGCGGCACCGACGGCCACAAGTACGTGAACGGCATCCTCGACCGCGTGGCCGAGGCGGCGCGCCCCGACGAGGTGGCGGCCGGTCGCGAAACCGAAAGGAAGCCCAGGCAGGCTTCCGGGCCGCGGTCCCGGGCCGCGTCCCGCACGAAGGCGAAACCATGACCGACCTCACTCCCGAATTCGACCTCATCAGCCGCCACTTCACCCGGCCGGCCACCAACGCCGTGCTCGGCGTGGGCGACGACTGCGCCCTGGTGGACGTCTCCAACGGCATGGACCTCGCGGTGTCCACCGACACCATGGTCTCGGGCACGCACTTCTTCGCGGACGTGGACCCCGAGACGCTGGGCCACAAGTCGCTCGCGGTGAACCTCTCGGACCTGGCGGCCATGGGGGCCATGCCCTACTGGGCGATGCTCGCGCTCACGCTGCCCGAGGTGAACCACGAGTGGCTGGGCAAGTTCGCCAAGGGCTTCTTCGACCTGGCCGACGAGTTCGGCGTGACGCTCGTCGGCGGGGACACGACGCGCGGGCCGCTCTCGATCACCGTGACGATCCTCGGCGAGGTGCCGGCCGGGGCCGCCCTGCGCCGCAGCGGCGCCAAGGCGGGCAACGACATCTGGGTGTCCGGAAACCTCGGCGACGCGGCGCTCGCCGTGGCCCACCGCCGCGGCGAGATCAAGCTCTCCGAGGGCGAGTACATGGAGGTGGTGATGCGCCTGTACGAGCCGACCCCGCGCGTGAAGCTGGGCCAGGCGCTGCGGGGCCTGGCCACCGGCGCGATCGACATCTCCGACGGGCTGCTGGCGGACCTGACCCACGTCTGCCGCCTCTCGGGCGTGAGCGCCGTCGTGGAGACCGACCGCCTGCCGGTCTCCGCCATCGGCGCGCGCCACGTGGGCAACCCGGTGGCCTTCCGCGCCATCGTCGCCGGCGGCGACGACTACGAGCTGTGCTTCACGGCGCCCAGCGACGCGCGAGACAGCATCGAGGACCTCGTCGACCTGCTCGGCGTGCCGCTCTCGCGCATCGGCGCCATCGGCGAGGGCAGCGGCGTCACGCTCGTCGACGCGGAAGACCGGCCGATCCCCCTCGAGGGACGGGGGTTCGACCATTTCAAGCCGGCCTGACGCGCGCTTCCTCGTCGCGCACCCCGCGCACTTCCTGGCCCTCGGGTTCGGCTCCGGGCTGGCGCCGCGCGCGCCGGGCACCTTCGGCACGGCGGCGGCGCTGGGGCTGTGCTGGGTGCTCACGCCCTTCCTGCCGGCCCTGGCCATCGCCTTCCTCGCCTTGCCGCTGTTCCTGGCCGGGATCTGGGCGAGCGAGGTCACCGGCCGCCACCTGGGCGTGCCGGACCACGGCGCCATCGTCATCGACGAGATCGCCGCGTTCCTGCCGCTGGCGGCGCTCGCCTCGCAGAGCCCCTGGCTGCAGGCGCTGGCTTTCGCGCTGTTCCGGCTCTTCGACATCTGGAAGCCGTTTCCCATCCGCCAGTTCGAGGCGAGGGTGAAGGGCGGGCTCGGCGTGATGCTGGACGACGTGCTGGCCGCCGGGTACGCCTACGCCGCCTTCGCCGCCCTGGTCATCGCCCACCACCACTTCGCGAGCGCCCCATGAAGGACTGGCCCTATCCCCGTCTCGTCGCCCACCGCGGCGGCGGCCTCGTCGCCCCGGAAAACACGCTGGCCGCCCTGCGGGCGGGGCAGTCGCTCGGCTTCCGCGCCGTCGAGTTCGACGTGAAGCTCGCCGCCGACGGCGTCGCCTACCTGCTGCACGACGCGACCCTCGACCGGACGACCTCCGGCAGCGGTCCCGTCGACGCCCTTTCCTGGGCCGACCTCGCCGGCCTGGACGCCGGCAGCTGGCTCGGCGAGGCGTTCCGGGGCGAGCCGCCGGCGCGCTTCGACGAGGCGGCGCGCCTGCTGCGGTCCCGCGACACGGCGGCCAACGTCGAGATCAAGCCGGTGCCCGGCACGGAGCGGGAGACGGGCGCCGCCGTGGCCCGGCTGGCGGCCGACCTGTGGGCGGGCTCGCCCGTGCCGCCGCTGCTTTCCTCGTTCTCCTTCGAGGCGCTCGAGGCGGCGCGCGAGGCCGTCCCGCACCTGCCGAGGGGGTTCATCTCCTCCGATCCGGGCGACGAGGACTTCGCCCGCCTGGCCGACCTCGGGGCCGTCTCGCTGCACGCCTCGCGCCGGCACCTCACGCCCGCCCTGGTCGACCGGACGCACGCCGCGGGGCTGCGCCTGCTGGTCTGGACGGTGAACGACCCGGTGGAAGCCCGGCGGATGTTCGCCGGTGGCGTCGACGGGATCATCACCGACAACCTCCGGCAGTTCTCCGCGCGCTTCCCGGATCTGCTCTAGGCGCCCCCGTTCCATCAACCCCTTGCAAGGGGTTCTTGAGGCTGCGAATCAGGATCTATTGCCAAGCCCCTGATTCGGCGTCTAATATGGGTCGGAAATCGCGGCCCCAGCCTCGGGCCGCGCTGGACGGCCCCCTCAATCCGCCTCCGCAGGCTCCCGTGGCCCGAATCGCTGTCTTCAACCAGAAGGGCGGCGTCGGCAAGACGACGACGACGCTCAACCTCGCGGCCGCCATCGCGGCCCGCGGCGGGCTGCCGCTCGCCATCGACCTGGATCCCCAGGCACACCTGTCGGCCATCGCCCGGGCGCCGGCCGCCTCCGCCGAGGCCAGCATGTACGCGTTCTACCGGGACGCGCGCCCGCTCTCGGGCCTGGTCCAGCACTCGCCGCTGGGCTGGCCCGTCATCCCCGCGCACGTGGAGCTCGCCAAGGTGGACACGCAGTTCGGCAAGGGGCCCAACGTGCTCAACCGCCTGCGCGTGGGCCTCGCGCGAGACGGCCTCGGGGAGGAGGGCTGCGTGCTCGTCGACTGCTGCCCGATGCTGGGCGTGCTCTCGCTCTCGGCCATCTTCGCGGCCGACCGCGTGCTGGTGCCCGTGTCGGCGGACTACCTGGCGGTGAAGGGGGCCCTGCAGGTCGAGCGCACCCTCAACGCGCTGCACCGGGTGGTGGGCCGGCGCATCGAGCGGCGCTTCGTCATCACCCGCTTCGACGGCCGCCGGCGCATGTCCTGGGACATCCTGGAGTCGTTCAAGGCCCGCTTCGGCGCGGACCTGGCCGAGAGCCGCATCGCCGAGAACGTGAGCATCGCCGAGAGCCCCTTCAGCGAGCGCGACGTGTTCGCGCATGCGCCCTCGAGCCGGGGCGCCGCGGACTACGCGGCGCTCTTCGAGGAGCTGGAGTCGACCGGTTTCCTCGGTGCGGCCCCCGGGGGCCGGGCGGCCCTGGCCGCCGTCGCCTAGCGCCCTCAGCCCTCGCCGCGCCGGCCCTCGTCGGCGATGAGCGAGATGACACCCTCGAAGTCGGAGGCGTCGGACGCCACCACCTCCTGCAGGCGGGTCTCGAGGACCACGCAATGGTGATAGACCTGCCGGAGCTTGCGCTCGGCCTCCTCCTGGTCGCGCCCCTGGATGGTGAGGTTGTCCACGACCGAGCCGCCCCGCGTGCGGATGCGGAAGCCGAACTTCTTCATTTCCTGCGTCATGACGGCGCCTCCCGGGAGTTCACCCCCGGTCGCCGTCTACGCGGCCATGTCCCGGGGCTGCTTCAGCCTCGCGTCGAGATCCCGTAGCGCCGTCCGGAGCCCTTCCTCGACCACGGGGTGGTAGAAGGGCATCTCGAGCATCGAGGCGACCGTCATTCTGTTCGCAGCCGCCCAGGCGAGCAAGTGCCCGATGTGCTCGGCGGCCGGCCCGGCCATTTCCGCCCCCAGGAAGCGGCCGCTGGCGCGGTCGGCGTAGACCCGCAGGTGCCCGCGGTTGCGCCGCATGACGCGCGAGCGCCCCTGGTCCTCGAAGGAGACCTCTCCCGCCTCGAAGGTGCCCGGGGCGAGGCGGGCGAACCCGCCGCCCACGATGGCGATCTGCGGGTCGGTGAAGACGATGGCGAGCGGCTCGCGGCGCGCGCCCGGCGCCGCGTGCGGCAGGCGCGCTGCGTTCTCGCCGGCGATGCGGCCCTCGTCGGCGGCCTCGTGCAGCAGCGGGAGGAAGTTGGCGGCATCGCCCGCGATGAAGAGGTTGGTGTCGCCCACGCGAAGCGTGTGCGGGTCGAAGGCCGGCACCCCCGCCGCGTCCAGGGCAAGACCCAGCGCCTCGAGCCCCAGGCCGTCCACGTTCGGCCGGCGGCCGGTGGCGGCGAGCACGAACTCGAAGGTCTCGTCGGCCGCCGAGCCGTCCAGGCGCGTGTAGGCGACGCGCACGCCCTCGGGCACGCGCTCGACGCGCGTCACGTGCGCGTCCGTGTCCAGGTAGACCTCTCGCGAGAGGGCGCGCACCGCCGCCTCGCGCACCACCGGGTCCGTGAGGGGCCCCACGCGCCCGCCGCGGCCGAGCACGACGACGCGCACGCCCAGGCGGGCGAGGGCCTGTCCCAGCTCCAGGCCGATCACGCCGGGCCCGAAGACGGCCACGGAAGAGGGCAGCGCCTCCCACGCGAACACGTCGTCGTTCACCACGAGCCGGTCGCCGGCGGCCTGCAGCAGCGGCGGCACCGCGGGACGCGAGCCGGTGGCGATGACGATCGCCCTGGCGTCGATGCGCGTGTGCCCGTCGACCTCCACGGTGTGGCGATCGACGAGCCGCGCGCGGCCGGCGACGCGGTCGGCTTCCGGGATGCGCTCGACCCCCTCGACGACGAAGCCCACGAAGCGGTCGCGCTCGCGGCGCACGCGGTCCATCACCGCGCGGCCGTCGACGCGCTTGCCGCCCACGGCGTGCACGCCGAACGCGGGGGCCTCGTCGAGCGCGTGGGCGGCCTCGGCCGCCGCGATGAGGAGCTTGGAGGGCATGCACCCGACGCGCGCGCAGGTGGTCCCGTGGGGGCCGGATTCGACGATCACGGCGCGGGCGCCGCGGGCGCGGGCGGCACGGTAGGCGGCGAGGCCGGCGGTGCCGGCCCCGATGACGACGACGTCGGTTTCGAGGTGCGTCACGGTTCTCTCCTGTGGGCGGGGCGGGCCGGCCGGTGCCGACCCGCCGCCGGGCGGGTGCTACGCCGCCTTGCGGGTGGCCGCGTCGAAGTACGCGGCCAGGTCGTCGGCCCCGCCGATGTGCCGGCCGCCGATGAACACCTGCGGCGCGGTGCCGCGGCCGGAGACGGCGCGCACGGTCGAGAAGGTGATGGCCTTGCCGAGCGCCACCTCCTCGTAGGCCACGCCGTTGGCCTCGAGCAGCGCCTTGGCGCGCGCGCAGTGCGGGCAGCCCGGCCTGGTGAAGACCACGGCGGGCTCCGGGGCCCGCGCGGCGGGCGCCAGGTACCTGAGCATCGTGTCGGCGTCCGACACCTCGAACGGGTCGCCCGGCTTCTGCGGCTCGATGAACTGCTTCACGATCACGCCGTCCTTCACGAGCATGGAGTATCGCCACGAGCGCTTGCCGAAGCCCAGGTCGGCCTTGTCGACCAGCATGCCCATGCCCTCGGTGAAGGCGCCGTTGCCGTCCGGCAGGAAGGTCACGTTCGGCGCGGCCTGGTCCTTCTGCCACTCGGCCATCACGAAGCCGTCGTTGACCGAGAGGCACACGATCTCGTCCACGCCCAGCTTCGAGAACGTGGGGGCGAGCTCGTTGTAGCGCGGCAGGTGGGTCGTCGAGCAGGTGGGCGTGTAGGCGCCGGGCAGGGCGAAGACGACGACGGTGCGGCCGGCGAAGATCTCGTCGGTGGTCACGTCCTTCCACTGGTCGTCCTGGCGGGTGCGGAACGTCACGCGGGGGATCTTCTGGCCTTCACGGTTCGGGAGCATGGGGAGTCCTCGGCTGGATTGGTGTGAGCCGTGAATATATTGGGGCGCGATTGGATAATCCAATTAATTATGGATATACTCGTCATTGTTCAGACCAATCGAGCCTGCAATGACCCTCACGGAACTGCGCTACGTCGTCGCCCTGGCCCAGGAGCGCCACTTCGGCCGCGCCGCCCAGAAGTGCTTCGTCACCCAGCCCACGCTCTCGCTCGCCCTCGCCAAGCTCGAGGACGAGCTGGGCGTGCGCCTCTTCGAGCGCAACAAGAACGAGGTGCTGGTCACGCCGATGGGCGAGGGCATCGTGGACCAGGCCCGCCGGGTGCTCGACGAGGTCGCCAAGATCCCCGCGCTGGCCCGCGCCGCCCAGGACCAGCTCGCCGGGGCCCTGCGGCTGGGCGTCATCCCCACCATCGGGCCCTACCTGCTGCCCGAGCTGGTGCCCATCCTGCGCCGGCGCGCGCCGCAGATGCCGCTGATGATCGAGGAGAACTTCACCGGCAACCTCGTGCCGATGCTGCGCGACGGCGAGATCGACGCCGCGATCATCGCGCTGCCGTTCTCGGTGCCGGGCGTGACGGTGCGCACGCTCTACGAGGAGCCCTTCAGCGTGGTCGTCCCGGAGGGCCACGCCTGGGCCCGCAAGAAGCGCGTGCGGCCGGAGGAGCTGGGCGGGGAGAACCTGCTGGTGCTCAACGCCGGCCACTGCTTCCGCGACCAGGTGCTGGAGGCCTGCCCCGGGCAGGGCAACACGGCCAACCCCGAGAGCCGGCCCGGGAGTTCCCTGGAGACCATCCGCAACATGGTGGCCTCGGGCCTGGGCGTGAGCGTGCTGCCGGCCACCGCCCTGCAGCCGCGCTACGGGAACGCGCTGGTGAAGGAGGTGCCGTTCGTCGCGCCCGCCCCGTCGCGCAAGGTGGCCATCGCCTCGCGCACGAGCTTTCCGCGCCCGCAGGCCGTGGACGCGGTGGCCGAGGCGATCCTGGAGGTGAAGCTGCCCTGCCTGCGCAAGGTGCGGGCGTAGGCGCCGCCGGCGCGGCCTACGCGAGGTCCTTCGCCAGCGCCGCGCGGGTGGCGGGCGGCACCGGGTCGAGCGCCACCGAATAGGCGGGGTGGTCGACGCCGATCGCGAGCGCCACGCCGTACTTGAGGGCCGCGGCCATCTCGCGCGTGAGCTCGAAGCGCACGAAGTGCACGGAGGAGGTCTTCTCCTCCGTCTCGCGGTCCAGGTCCTCGTCGGCGATGGCGTAGACGCGCGGCGAGCCCTCCACCTGCACCCACACGCGGTCCTCGATGCCCTTCAGGCGCGCGAGGGCGGCGCGGCGCTCCTCCACGTCCTCGTACTCGATCATCATCGTCGCCTTGAGGTTGGAGCCGTCCGGCACGAGGGGGTTGTAGGCGTCGAGCTCGTCCTGGATGCCGGCCTCCTCGAAGGTCTTCTCGATGCGCAGCATCTCCTGGATCTGGTAGCGGATGGTGAGCTCGTCCTCGAAGAGCAGCGTCAGGTGCTCGCCGAGCGCCACGGCGCGCGGCTTCTTGTGCTCGAGCACCTTGGCGCGGAAGTCCTTGCGGGCCTTGGCGTAGGCCTCGAGGGTCATGAGGGAGTCGCGGGTGATCTTGGGCATGGTGAGCATGGTTTCGCTGGAAGTGGAACGGCGGAGGGACGCGCAGGAGCGCCGATGGGTCGCCTGGGGTTCACGGGGATGCGGCTGGCGGCGCGCGACGCGGCCTAGTCGGGCAGGCCGTAGGCCATGCGCAGGAGCGTCAGGGGGTGCTTCAGCTCGGCCTTGCCCTTCGACTCTCCCATGCCCTGCTCGATGTGGCGCCCGCCGAGCTGGCAGTCGGAGCTGATGAAGTCGGGCTGGGGCTCCGCCATCTGCCGGAACACGGGGCGGCCGATCTTCAGGGCCATCTGGTGGAACTCCTTCTTGCAGCCCCAGGTGCCGGAGTGGCCGGAGCAGCGCTCGACGGTGTTCACCTCGGTGCCGGGCACGAGCTCGAGCGCCTCGCGCGTCTTCTGGCCGACGTTCTGCACGCGCGAGTGGCAGGGGATGTGGTAGGAGACCTTGCCCAGGCCCCGCGGGAACGCGGTCTTGAGCAGGCCGTCCTTGTGCCGCAGCACGAGGTACTCGAACGGGTCGAACATCGCCTCTCGCACCGCCAGCACGTCCGCGTCTTCGGGGAAGAGCAGCGGCAGCTCCTGCTTGAACATGAGCGTGCAGGACGGTATGGGCGTGACGATCGCGTAGCCCTCGCGCGCGAGCTTCGCGAGCACCGGGATGTTCTTCTCCTTGTTGGCCGCCACCGCCGGCAGGTCGCCCAGCTCGAGCTTGGGCATGCCGCAGCAGGCCTCCTTCTCGGCGATGACGCAGGGGATCTCGTTGTGCGCCAGGATCTTCAGCAGGTCGTGCCCGATGCCCGGCTCGTTGTAGTTGATGTAGCAGGTCGAGAAGATCGCGACCTTGCCGGGCGTGCGCTGGCCGTCCTTCACCGGGAAGGAGCCGTCGGGCCGCGCGTTCGAGCGGAACTTGCGACCGGCGTACTCGGGCACCCACGCGGTGCGGTCCACGCCCAGCGCCGACTCCATCACGCCGCGCGCGGCGCCGGAGCGGTTGAGCGCATTGGTGACCTGCGTCACCACGGGGATGGAGGCGAGGGTGCCCAGCGCGTCCGTCGAGGCGAGCACCTTGTCCTTCAGGGGCACGCGGCCGCTCGCGAACTTGACGGCCTTGCCGCGCAGCATCAGGTGCGGGAAGTCCAGGTTCCACGGGTGCGGCGGCACATACGGGCACTTGGTCATGTAGCACACGTCGCACAGGTAGCACTGGTCCACCACGTCCCAGTACCGCTCCTTGGGCACGCCGTCCACCTCGCCCGTGGGGCCCTCGTCCACGAGGTCGAAGAGGCGCGGGAACGAGCCGCACAGGCTCACGCAGCGCCGGCAGCCGTGGCAGATGTCGAAGACGCGCTCCATCTCGGCGAAGAGCTTCGCCTCGTCGTAGAACTCCGGATTCCTCCAGTCGACGGGGTGGCGGGTCGGGGCCTCGAGGCTGCCTTCTCTCGTGCTCATGTCACTTTCGTCCTAGCGGGATTTCCAGCGAGAAGGGGCGGTCGCCCGCCCCTTCGTCCGTTGCCTGGCGGGCTTCGCCTCGCGCTCAGTCGGCCAGCGCGTCCAGGGCCTTCTGGAAGCGGTTGGCGTGCGAGCGCTCGGCCTTGGCCAGCGTCTCGAACCAGTCGGCGATCTCCTCGAAGCCCTCGTCGCGGGCGCTCTTGGCCATGCCGGGGTACATGTCGGTGTACTCGTGCGTCTCGCCGGCGACGGCGGCCTTGAGGTTCTGGCGCGAGGAGCCGATGGGCAGGTCCGTGGCGGGGTCGCCCACCTGCGCCAGGTAGTCGAGGTGGCCGTGCGCGTGGCCCGTCTCGCCTTCCGCCGTCGAGCGGAAGAGCGCGGCCACGTCGTTCTGGCCTTCCACGTCGGCCTTGTTGGCGAAGTACAGGTAGCGGCGGTTCGCCTGCGACTCGCCGGCGAACGCGGCCTTCAGGTTGTCGTGGGTCTTGGTGCCTTTGAGGGCTTTCATCGGGGCCTCCTGGTTGGATTGGTGTGGTGCAAGACGCATCCTTCGGGTGAACGGATCATCCGGGTGGGAAGGGTAGGGGGTGGCGGCGCGCAGCGTCCAATTGATTGTTCCGATTCGGGCGATAGGCCGTGCCAATTCACGCGGGCGCGAGCCCGAGCCACCGCTCCACTCTACTCCGGCGGCGCAGCACCGGGCGCTCCACGGCGTGGTACGAAAGGCTACTGGCGGCCAGCACCGCCACGATCGCCACGGCGAGGTAGGCCGCCTCGTCGCGGCCCGGCGGCAGGCGCGAGGCCACCCACAGCGCGACGGGCAGGTGCCAGAGGTAGAGGCTGTAGCTCGTCTCTCCGAGGTAGCGGGCGATGCCGGTGGCGAACAGGACGCGCGAGAGCCTGCCGTCCAGGGCGGTGCCCAGCACCACGAGGGCCACGAACATCGCCGTGATGCCATGCCAGACGTAGAAGATCGCCCCGCCGGCCCAGTACTGGCGGTCGTGGTGATGCATCACGTAGAGCATGCCCACCACGCCTGCAAGGCCGCCTGCCACGAGCATTCCCGAGGCATGGCGCCCGGGCGCGAGTTCGCCGCGCGCGATGGCTCGCGCGGCGACGGCGGCCACCATGCCGGCGGCGAAGACGTCGAGCGTGGCCGGCAGAAGCCGCGCCGCCCATTCCGTGGGCCAGGGCGTGCCCGGTCCCGAACCGGCCATCACGAGGGCGCGAAAGGCCAGCATCGCGGCCACGGCCACGGCGTAGACCGCCAGCGCGCGGCGGGCCAGGGCGCCGCTGCCGCGCCGCGCGGCCGGGGCGAGCGCGGCCACCGCGAACGGCAGCAGGAGGTAGAACCAGAATTCCGCGGTCAGCGTCCAGTACACGCCGTTGATCGCCGACTCGGCCGCCGGCGTGGCCGACTGCAGCATCGCCAGGTGCAGCGGCAGGTAGCGAAGCGCTGGGGGCGGCGAGCCCGAGGCGATCCACGCCGCGCCGAGCAGGATCGCGATCTGCGCGAGATAGGCCGGGTACACGCGCAGCACGCGGTGCAGGAGGAAGCGGGGCACGGCCCCGCGCGCACCGGCCGCCTCGAAGGCCTCCAGGAGCTGGCGCGTGAGCAGGAACCCGGAGAGCACGAAGAAGAGGTCCACCCCCACCCAGCCGCAGGTGAGGAAGGGTGTCACGTCCACGTCGAAACCGGCGATCGGGACGGTGATGATGCGCGGCCCGACGATGGCGTTGAGGTGGTGCGCCAGGACCCAGAGCGCGGCGAGCGCCCGGATGCCGGTGAGGCCGTCGACGGTGGGCAGGCGCCCCGCCGGCGGCGCGGGGGTCACTTGAGGCGCTGCTCGACGAGGCGCGCCACCTGCATCGTGTCGACCTCGGTCGCGTTCTTCGGGCGCGAGAACACCACCGTCACAAGGGTCTTGCCCTTGCGGAACATGCCGGTCTTGTTGGCCTCCAGCCAGAAGGCGCTCTCGCCCACGCCCTCGATCCACTTCACCTTGTGCCGGTAGATCTTCTCGAGGATCTCGCGCTCGTGCTGCAGCTCGTTCTCGGCGGCGTACTTCACCTCGCGCACGCGCACGACGAGGACGGCGGAGCGGCGCGCGTCCTCCCAGCCGCACTCGGAGGGGTTGCCGCTGCGGCGCGGCACCACGCGCGTGACGACGCCGCCGGCGATGGAGTTCACCTCGTCCTTGGAGAGCAGGTCGCAGGCTTCGGGCGTGGCGGCGAGGGCCGCGGTGGCGGCGAGGGCGGAGAGGACGGCCAGGAAGGCGGTCGGTCGGAGCGCGTTCATGTCGGGCTTTCGCGGTCGGTTGCGGGTCGTGGATATCGTACCGCATCGCCCGCGCCCGGCGGCGCGGCCAGCGCGCGCGCCAGGTCCGCCAGCGACTCGAGATCGTGCACGGGGAGGAACGCGTCGGCGTGCGGGAGCATCGCCTGGATGCCCGAGGCGACCGGGCGGAAGCCCTCGTAGCGCAGCAGCGGGTTGAGCCAGAGCAGGCGCCGGCACGAGCGCGCGAGGCGGCCCATCTCGGTGGCGAGGTCCGCGCCGTCGTCGCGGTCCAGCCCGTCCGTGACCAGGAGCACGCAGGCACCCTGCCCCAGCACGCGCCGCGACCAGCGCCAGTTGAACTCCCGCAGGCACGAGCCGATGCGCGTGCCGCCCGCCCAGTCCGTGGCCGCGGCCGAGGCGCGCGCGACGGCGTCGTCCACGTCGCGGCCGCGAAGCGGGCGCGTGACGTTGGTGAGGCGCGTGCCGAAGAGGAAGACGCTCGTGCGCGGGTGCGCGCGGGCGAGCGCGTGCAGGAAGTGCAGGAAGAGGCGCGAGTAGCGGTGCATCGAGCCCGAGATGTCGCACAGCGCCACGACGGGCGGCGGCCGCTCGCGGCGGCGGCGGCGCTGCACCGCCAGGAGCTCGCCCGCCTGGCGCGCCATGCGCCGGCAGGTGGCCGCGAGGTCGATCGAGCTGCCGCGCGGGTCGGGGCGGTGGCGGCGCGTGCGCACGGGCGGCACGGGCAGCGCGAGGCGCGTGGCCAGGCGCGTGGCCTGCGCCCACTCCGCGGCCGTCATCCTGTCGAAGTCCACGCGGCGCAGCCGCTCCTCGGCGGAGAAGGTGAGGCTCGCGTCGACCGCGATCTCGTCGGGCGCCTCCCGCGGCCGGGAGAGGGGCGCGCGGCGGGGTAGGAGGGCCTCGGCCACGCGCGGGCCCAGCGCCTCGTCGGGGGGCGGCGCCCGCCCGCCCACCTTCGGCAGCAGCAGCGCCTGCATCTTCTCCTCGAGCGCCGGGTCCTGCCAGAAGACGTCGAAGGCCTGGTCGAACACCGGCTGCTGCTCGTGGCGGGTGAGGAAGAGGGCGCAGAGCGTGGCGTGCCAGTCGGCCCGGCTTTCCACGCCCGCGAGCGCGAGCGCGCGCACGGCGTCCACGACCTTGTCCGTGCCCACGGGCAACCCCGCGCGGCGCAGCACCCGCGCGAAGTGCATCACGTTCTCGGCCAGGCGGCTCACGCGGAAAGGCGCGCGCGCACCTCGCGGATGGCCTCGGCCGCCGCCGAGCCCTGCACGCGCGCGATGTCGTCCTGGTACTTGAGCAGCACGCCGAGGGTGTCGTTCACCGTCTCGGGATCGAGGGCGATGGCGTCCAGCGCGAGCAGCGCCCGCGTCCAGTCGATGGCCTCGGCCACGCCGGGCGCCTTGAAGAGGTCCATTCCCCGCAGGCGCTGGACGAACGCCACGACCTCGCGCGCGAGCCGCTCGGAGGCGCCCGGGGCCTTGCGCGCGAGGATCTCCAGCTCGCGCTCCGGCGCCGGGTAGTCCACCCAGTGGTAGAGGCAGCGGCGCTTCACGGCGTCGTGGATCTCGCGCGTGCGGTTGGAGGTGATCACCACGACGGGGGGCTCGGCGGCGCGGATCGTGCCGAGCTCCGGGATGGTCACCTGGAAGTCGGCCAGCACCTCCAGGAGGTAGGCCTCGAAGGGCTCGTCGGCGCGGTCCAGCTCGTCGATGAGCAGCACGGGCGCGGGGTGGCCGGGGCCGCCTTCCAGCGCGCGCAGCACGGGGCGCTTCACCAGGAACTCGGCGGAGAAGAGGTCCGCGGCGAGCGCCTGGCGGTCCGCGCCGCCCGCCGCCTCGGCCACGCGGATGGCGAGGAGCTGGCGCTGCACGTTCCACTCGTACACCGCGCTCGCCGCATCCAGGCCCTCGTAGCACTGCAGGCGGATCAGCTCGCGGCCGAGCCCGGCGGCGAGCACCCGCGCGAGCTCGGTCTTGCCGACCCCCGCCTCGCCCTCGAGGAAGAGCGGGCGCCCCAGCGTGAGGGCGAGGAAGAGGGCCGTGGCCAGGCGCCGGTCCGCCACGTAGCCGCCGCGCGCGAGGAGGCCGGCGGTCTCCTCGATCGAGGCGGGCGCCATCGCGGTCCGGCCGTCCTAGCCCGCTGCCGCGACCGCGCGGGCGGCGAGCACCGCCACCAGGTGCGCGCGGTACTCGGCGCTCGCGTGGATGTCGCTGTTGAGGTCCGAGCTGTCGACGGCGATCCCGCGCACCGACTCGGGCGCCCACTTCTTCGCCAAGGCCGCCTCCATCTCGGCCACGCGGAAGACGCCCGCGCCGCCCGCGCCCGTCACCGCCACGCGCGGCCCGCCAGCCGTCTGCGCGACGAACACGCCCACCAGCGCGAAGCGCGAGGCGGGATTGCGGAACTTCTCGTAGGCGGCCTTGGCCGGGACGGGAAAGCTCACGGCGGTGATGATCTCCCGCGGCTCGAGCACCGTCTCGTACAGGCCGATGAAGTACGCGTCGGCGGCGATGCGGCGCTTCGAGGTGACCACCGTCGCGCCCAGGCCCAGCACCGCGGCCGGGTAGTCGGCCGCCGGGTCGTTGTTGGCGACGGAGCCGCCGATCGTGCCGCGGTTGCGCACCTGCCGGTCGCCGATGCCGCCGGCGAGCGCCGCGAGGGCCGGCAGGCGCTTGCCCACCTCGGCCGAGGCCGCCACCTCCGCGTGCGTGGTCATGGCGCCGATCACGAGGGCGTTGCCGTCGGCCTTGATGCCGCGAAGCTCGGCGATGCCGGCGAGGTCCACGAGGTCCGTGGGCGCCGACAGGCGCAGCTTCATCGTGGCCACGAGCGACTGCCCGCCGGCCAGGTACTTCACGTCGCCGCCCTTGGCGGACTGCGCCGCGGCGAGGCTGTCGGGGCTGTGGTAGTTGAACGGGTTCATGGTCGGCTCCTCGCTCAGGCCTTCGCCGCGCGCGCGGCGCGCCAGACGCGCTCGGCGGTGGCGGGCATCTCGATGTCCTTCACGCCCAGGGCGTCGCACAGCGCGTTGATCACCGCCGCCGGCGCGCCGATGGCGCCCGCCTCGCCGCAGCCTTTCACGCCAAGGGGGTTGTGGGTGCAGGGCGTGACGCGCGTGTCCACCTTGAAGCTCGGCAGGTCGTCGGCGCGCGGCATCGCGTAGTCCTGGTAGCTGCCCGTCACCAGCTGGGCGCTCTCGCGGTCGTACACGCAGCCCTCGAGCAGCGCCTGGCCGATGCCCTGGGCCAGGCCGCCGTGCACCTGCCCTTCCACGATCATCGGGTTCACGATGTTGCCGAAGTCGTCGCAGGCGCAGAAGTTCACGATGCGCGTGGCGCCCGTGTCGGGGTCGACCTCGACCTCGCAGATGTGGGTGCCGGCCGGGTAGGTGAAGTTGGTGGGGTCGTAGAAGGCCGTCTCGTCCAGGCCCGGCTCGAGCTTGTCGAGCGGGTAGTTGTGCGGCACGTAGGCCGTGAGGGCGACCTGCGCGAAAGGCACGTTCCGGTCGGTGCCCTTCACCGTGAACCTGCCGTCGGCGAACTCGACGTCGGCGTCGCTCGCCTCCATCAGGTGCGCGGCGATTTTGCGGCCCTTGGCCACGATCTTGTCCAGCGCCTTCACGATGGCGGTGCCACCCACCGCGAGCGAGCGCGAGCCGTAGGTGCCCATGCCGAAGGGGATGCGGCCCGTGTCGCCGTGCACCACCTCCACGTCGTCCACGCCGATCCCGAGCCGCGCGGCGACCACCTGCGCGAACGTCGTCTCGTGGCCCTGGCCGTGGCTGTGCGACCCGGTGAACACGGTGACCTTGCCCGTCGGGTGCACGCGCACCTCGCCGGCCTCGTACAGGCCCGCGCGGGCGCCCAGGGCGCCGGCGATGTTGGAGGGCGCGAGGCCGCAGGCCTCGATGTACGAGGAGTAGCCCAGGCCGCGAAGCTTGCCGCGCCGCGCCGCCTCCTCGCGCCGCCTGGCGAAGCCCGCCACGTCCGCGAGCTTCATGGCGCCCTCGAGGCACGCGTCGTAGTCGCCGATGTCGTAGGTGAGGGCCACGGGCGTCGCGTACGGGAAGCTGCGGATGAAGTTGCGCCGGCGCAGCTCGTCCTGCGCGATCTTCATCTCCGTGGCGGCGGTGGCCACGAGGCGCTCGACCACGTAGGTCGCCTCGGGGCGGCCCGCGCCGCGGTAGGCGTCCACGGGCGCGGTATTGGTGAACACCGCCGTCACCTCGCAGTGGATGGCGGGCGTCGTGTACTGGCCCGCCAGGAGCGTGGCGTAGAGGATGGTCGGGATGCACGAGGCGAAGGTGGAGAGGTAGGCGCCCATGGAGGCCGCCGTCTTCACGCGCATCGCGAGGAACTTCCCGTCCTTGTCCAGCGCGAGCTCCGCCTTCGTGAAGTGGTCGCGGCCGTGGGCGTCGGCCAGGAACGATTCGCTCCTCTCGGCCGTCCACTTGATGGGCCGGCCCACGAGCTTCGAGGCCCACACGCACATCGTCTCCTCGGCGTAGAGGTAGATCTTGGAGCCGAAGCCGCCGCCCACGTCGGGGGCGATCACGCGCACCTTGTGCTCCGGCAGGCCGAGCACGAAGGCCGACACGAGCAGGCGCTCGAGGTGCGGGTTCTGGCTCGTCACGTACAGCGTGTAGGAGTCGTCCGCCTTCGAGTACGAGGCGTTGCAGGCGCGCGGCTCGATGGCGTTGGGGATGAGGCGGTTGTTCACGAACTCGAGCGTGGTCACGTGCGCGGCCTTGGCGAACGCGGCGTCCACCGCGGCCTTGTCGCCCAGGGCCCACACGTAGCAGACGTTGCCCGGGGCCTCGTCGTGCACGGCGGGCGCGCCCTTCGCGAGCGCGTCGCGCACGTCCGCCACGGCCGGCAGCGGGTCGTAGTCCACCTCGATGCGCTCGGCGGCGTCCTTGGCGGCCAGCGCCGACTCGGCCACCACCAGGGCCACCGGGTCGCCCACGTGGCGCGCCTTGCCCTGCGCGAGCAGCGGGTGCTTGGGCTCCTTCATGGGCTGGCCGTCCGTGCCGGTGATGAGCCAGCCGCAGGGCAGGCCGCCGACGCTGTCGGGCAGGTCCGCGCCTGTGTACACGGCGAGCACGTTGGGGGAGGCGAGGGCGGCCTTGGTGTCGATGGACTTGATGCGCGCGTGCGCGTGCGGCGAGCGCAGGAAGTACCCGAACGCCTGGCGCGGCAGGACGATGTCGTCGGTGTACTGGCCGGCGCCGGTGAGGAAGCGCACGTCCTCCTTGCGCTCGACGCGGGATCCGAGGGTGGAGGCGCTCATTTGGCACCTCCCATCCCGGCGAGGCCGTCCTGCACGGCCTTCACGATGTTCTGGTAGCCGGTGCAGCGGCAGAGGTTGCCGTCCAGCGCCTCGCGGATCTGCGCCTCGGAGGGCACGGTGCCCCGCGAGGCGAGCTCCACCGCGGAGAGCACCATGCCAGGCGTGCAGAAACCGCACTGCAGGCCGTGGTGGCGCTTGAACGCCGCCTGCATGGGGTGCAGGCCGTCGGCGGGCGCCAGGCCCTCGATCGTGGTGACCTTCGCCCCGCGCGCCTGCACGGCGAGCAGGTTGCACGACTTGACGGCCTTGCCGTCGAGCAGCACGGTGCAGGCGCCGCAGGCCGCGGTGTCGCAGCCGACGTGCGTGCCGGTGAGCCCCAGGGTCTCGCGAAGGAACGCGACCAGCAGCGTCCTGGGATCGACCTGCGCGGTGACGGCCTGGCCGTTCACCGTCATCGAAACGGAAATGCCCATCGTCGCCTCCTCCAGAGGATGTTCTGACCGCCGTGGGTGGGATGCCTTGCGAACGACGGGCCATTCTATGCCGATGCGCGCGCGGGTCCACCGTGCGGTGCAGCATCGCGTGGCGGCCGGCCGCCGTTGATCTATCTCAACGAGCGCCGGTCGCGATCCACTAGTCTGCCGCGGAGGGCGGCGCGACAGAACGCCCGCTGCGGGGAGTGGATGATTCCATCCGGGACGGACGACGAACTGCTGCGCCACGCGCGCGAGGCGGCCGGCGCGCGCGACGTGCGCGACTCCGTGCGCGCCCTCACGCTGCACGCGCTGCTCGGGCACCCGCTCACCGCGGCGCACATCGGTCTCGTCGTGCGCACCGTGGGCCGCGGCATCGAGAGCTCGGGGGTGCCGCCGACGGCGACCGTGCGCGAGACGCACCGCGGCGCCTGGGCCGGGCTGGAGGACGCCGTGGACCGCGCGCTGCGCGCGGTGGAGCTCGCCGCGCAGGGGCTCGCGGGCTGCCCGGCGGCGCTCGCCGCCGGCGAGCGCGAGCGCGCCCTGGCCGAGCTCGCGGCGCTCGAGCGCGAGCTGGACGAGGAGTGGACCTATCCCCAGTCGCTTCCCGCCGCCCTGCGCACGCGCCTGGCGGCCGTGAGCGCGGCGCTGCGCGAGGCGGTCCCCGAGCCCGCGCCGGCGGGCGACGGCACGGGGCGCGCGCTCCTGTCCTGCGTGGCGAGCGGCGTGCTGCTGGGGATGCTGGACGGGCCCGGCGCGCCGGGCCGCACCGGCTAGATCGCTTCCGTTCCGGCCACGAGCACCGCCGCGCCGTCGAAGGCGCCGCGCCGGAGGTCTTCCAGCGCCTGCTCGGCGCGCGCCAGCGGATACGGCACGGGCCTCGCGTCCAGGCGCGCGCGCGCCGCGATCGCGAGGAAGGCCTCCCCGGCGGCGCGGGTGAGGTTGGCCACGGACCGCCCGACGCGCTCGCCCCACAGCAGCCGGTACGGGAAGGCCGGGATGTCGCTCATGTGGATGCCCGCGCACACGACGGTGCCGCCCTTGGCCGTCGCGGCGAGCGCGGCGGGCACCAGCGCGCCCACGGGGGCGAAGAGCAGCGCCGCGTCCAGGGGCGCCGGCGGCGCCTCGTCGGAGGCGCCAGCCCACGCGCAGCCCAGCTCGCGCGCGAAGGCCTGCGAGCGGGCGTCGCCGCGGCGCGTGAAGGCGAAGACCTCGCGGCCCTCGGCCACGGCCACCTGCGCGATGAGGTGCGCGGCGGCCCCGAAGCCGTAGAGCCCGATTCGCGCCGCGTCCGGGGCCATCGCGTAGGCGCGGTAGCCGATGAGGCCCGCGCACAGCAGGGGCGCGGCGTGGACGTCGTCGTAGGCCGGAGGCAGCGCGAGGCAGTAGCGCTCGTCGGCCACCGCGTGCCGCGCGAAGCCGCCGTCGCGGTGGAAGCCCGTGAACACCGCGTCGTCGCAGAGGTTCTCGCGGCCGTGCCGGCACGCCCCGCAGTGGCCGCAGGCGCCGCCCAGCCAGGGCACGCCGACGCGATCGCCGAGGCGAAAGCGCGCGGCGCCGGGGCCCAGCGCGGCCACGCGGCCGACGACCTCGTGCCCGGGGACGAGCGGCAGGCGTGGCAGGGGAAGGTCGCCGTCGCGAAGGTGCAGGTCCGTGCGGCACACGCCGCAGGCGGCCACCTCCAGCAGCACCTCGCCGGCGCCGGGCTCGGGCACGGGCCGGCGCGCGGCGCGAAGCGGCCGGCCGGGAGCCTCGAGCACCATCGCGAGATCGTCCATGGCTCGACCCTACGCCGGCGGGCGCAGAAAAAAAAGGAGGCGGCCGGGGCCGCCTCTTCGAGTGGCCGCGCCTGCGCGCGGCGAGAGGAGCCCGTTCAGGCGGCCGCGCCCAGCATGTCCACCCAGGTGACGTTGCGGCGCGCGGGACGCTCGGGGCGGCGCGCGGCCGGCCGGGCGCCGCCCGTCGCGTGCAGCTTCTGCAGCACGCGCAGCTGGTCGATGTCGTGCATCTCGATCTCGCGCTGCGCCACGCGCACGAGGCCGGCGTCGGCCAGCGCCGAGAAGGCGCGGCTCACGGTCTCGAGCGTGAGGCCCAGGTAGCTGCCGATCTCCTGGCGCGTCATGGGCAGGGTGATGCGCGCGTACGGCTCGGCGCCGCGCCCGCAGCGATCGGCGAAGTTGGCGAGAAAGCGGGCCACGCGCGCCTCGGCGCCCAGGGTGCCGATGAGCGAGCGCAGCGCGTGGTCGGTCACCAGCTCGCGGCTGATGGCCCGGTAGATGAGCTGCTCGAAGTCGTCGAGCGAGCGGCCCAGGTGGGCGATGCTGCGGAAGGGCACCACCACGACCTCGGCGTCGGTGAGCGCGACGGCGTAGGAGGCGTGGCGGTGGTTGCACAGGCCGTCGGCGCCCACGAGGTCGCCGCGCAGCGGGAAGCCGAGCACGAGCTGGTTGCCGGTCTCGTCGGCCACGAAGGTCTTGAAGTAGCCCTCGGCGACGATGTACAGCGCCTCGAAGGGCTCGCCCTGCGAGGTGAGGCGCTGGCCGGCCTTCAGGCGCCGGTGCAGGAAGGTGGTGTCCACCTGGCGGGCGCCGGCCACCTCGGGAAGGCCGAGCAGGCGGCAGGCCTGGCTGAGGGTGGAACGATGGGCATCGGCTTGGCTGTGGGCTCGGGCGGTGCTCATGGGGCTTCCTTTCGCTCGTGGCATTCGGATTCGGGATTCAGTGGAGGGCGGTGCCGGCGGCCTCGTCGCGCCAGCCGCGCAGGATCTCGCGCACGCGGTCGAACTCCGCGGACTTGTCGAGGAAGATCTCGGCGCCGGCCGCCATCGCCGCCTTGCGGTAGGGCTCGGCCGCGAAATTCGTCATGACGATCACGCGCATGCGCGGCAGGCGCTCGCGCACGGCGCGCAGCACCTGCAGGCCGCTGCCGCTGGGCAGCTGCAGGTCCAGGATCAGCGCGTCGGGATGCGACGTGGTGAGGTCGGCGATCGCCGCGGGCACGTCTTCCGCGGTGCCGACCAGGTCCAGGCCGTCCACGCCCTCGAGGGTGCGCAGCAGGCGATCGCGGACGGGAATCGAGTCCTCGACGATGAAGAAGTCCATCACGGCAGCCGGCGGGTCGGGTTGGAAGACATGGCCGCATTGTGGGCGGCCGCCCGCGCGCGCCGTATCGGCGCGGGCTGATTTGCCGGGTAGGACCCCGCCGCGGCGGGGGGTAGGAATCGTCCTACCCCGTCACTCGGACGGGGGGGCGCCGCCCTCGAGACGGTGGTGGATGGCGTAGCGCACGAGGTCGGCCACGGAGGCCGCGTTCATCTTCTGCAGGATGCGCGTCTTGTGCGTGCTGACCGTCTTCACGCTCAGGTGCAGCTGGGCGGCGATCTCCGAGACGCTGCGCCCGTCCACCAGCAGGCGGAAGACCTCGAACTCGCGGTCCGAGAGGTGGCGGTGGGGCTCGTCGCCGCCGCCGCCGGGCTGGGCCTCCAGGGCCAGGTGCTCGGCCACGTTGGGACTGATGTACAGGCGCCCCTCCGCCAGGCGGCGGATGGCCGAGACGAGCTGGCCCGGCGCGCTCTCCTTCGTGAGGTAGCCGGAGGCGCCGGCGCGGATGGAGCGCACCGCGTACTGGTCCTCCTCGTGCATGGTGAGCACGAGCACCTTCAGGCGCGGGCTCTCGTCCTTCACCTGCCGGATGAGCTCGATGCCGCTCTTGCCGGGCATCGACAGGTCCAGCAGCAGGATGTCGAAGCCGCCGCGGCGCACCCAGTCCACCACCTCGTGGCCGTTGGTGGCCTCGCCCGCGAGCTCGATGCCCTCCTGGTCGGCGAGGATGCGCTTCAGGCCCTCGCGCACGATGGCGTGGTCGTCGGCGACGAGCACCCGCGTCACGCGTCCTCCTGCCGCTCGGCGGGGATGGGCATGCGCACGTGGATCGCGGTGCCTTCCCCGGGGTCGCCGCGGATCTCCACCGAGCCCGCCAGGGTGTAGACGCGCTCGCGGATGCCCACCAGGCCGAAGGAGCCCTTCTTGCGGAGGTCCTCGGGCGCGAGCCCGCGGCCGTCGTCCTCGATGTCCAGGAGCACCTCGCGGCCCACGCTGCGCAGCGTGACGGCCACGTTCGCCGCCGCCGCGTGGCGCCCGGCGTTGGTGAGGCCCTCCTGGACGATGCGGTAGACCTGGGAGGCCAGGGGCTCGGCGAGGTTGGTGCTGGCCTCGTCGACCGCGAGCTTCACCACGAAGCCGTGGCGCCGGGAGGTCTCCTCGGCCAGCCACTCGAGCGCGGCCGCGAGGCCCAGGTCGTCGAGCATGAGGGGGCGCAGGTCCGCCGAGATGCGCCGCGTGGCCGCCACCGTGCTGTCGAGCACGCTGCGCATGCCGGAGAGCGTGCGCAGGTACTTCTCGTCCTCGGGCGGGCCGTGCGTCTCGAGCCAGGCGAGGTCCATCTTGAGGGAGGTGAGGTTCTGCCCCAGCTCGTCGTGCAGCTCGCGGGAGATGCGGCTGTTCTCCTGCTCGCGCGCGGTGCGCGAGGCCACCGAGAGCTCCCGCAGGTCCTCCCGCGCCTGGGCGAGCTCGCGGCGCGTGCGCTCGCGCACGGACACGTCGCGCAGGATCACCGTGTAGAAGCGCTGGCCGCGGATCTCGTTCTGCGAGATCGAGGCGTCGATGGGGAACTCCTCGCCGCCGCGGCGCAGCGCCGTCACGATGCGCCGCGACATCATGGGGCGGCTCGACACGCCCGTGCGGCCGAAGGATTCCACGTGGTCGCGGTGCTCGGCGTGGAAGCGCGCGGGGATGAGCATGTCCAGGCGCTGGCCGAGCACCTCGCGCGGCTCGTAGCCGAAGATGCGCTCGGCGGCCCGGTTGAAGAGCGTGATGTGCTGCTCGCCGTCCACGGAGATGATGGCGTCCATGGCGGAGTCGACGATGCCCTGCAGGCGCATCTGGCTCTCGCGCGCGAGGTCGCGGCCCTTCCACAGCTCGTCGATGTCGTTCACGGTGCCCACCACGCGCGCCGGGCGGCCGTCGGGGCCGGTGGCCGTCACGCGGGCGCGCCAGCGCACCCAGCGCCAGGCGCCCTCGCGCGAGCGCATGCGGATCTCGAGCGTGGCGCGCGGCACGGCGCCGGCGCCCACCTGGCCCATGCGGGTCCAGAAGGCGGGGAAGTCGTCGGGGTGGATCACCGCGCGCGCGGCGTCGACGGCCTCGTTGGGGCCGGCCGGGTAGTCCCAGTTCGAGAGCATCTCGGGCGAGCGCCAGATGCGGCCGGACGGCACGTCCCAGTCGAAGACCGCGAGGCCCGCGGTGAGGACCGCCTCGCGCCAGCAGTCGTCGCTAGGGGGGCGGGCCGGGGACTCGTCTGGGGGCATGGAGGGCAGGGCGCGGGGCGTTACGGGGCCGGTTACACGGGCGCCCGGGAAGGATAGCAGAAGCGCCCTCCCGGCAGGCCCGGGGCGTCGTCAGCAGTTCGCCTCTTCGCCGGGCGCCGGCACCGCGGCGGTCCACCCCGGGAGGCCGCGCACCGCCCCGGCGAAGGCCTCGGCCGCCGATTGCTCGCCGTGCACCACGAAGACGCTTTCGGGCGGCCGGCGCAAGTGCCCCAGCCAGGCGAGCAGCGCCGCGCGGTCCGCGTGCGCCGAGAGGCCCCCCAGCGTGTGGATGCGCGCCCGCACGGGCACGCTCTCGCCGAACAGGCGCACGCGCCGCGCGCCGTCCACCAGGCGCCGGCCCAGCGTGCCGGCGGCCTGGAAGCCGGTGATGAGCACGCCGCACTCCTCGCGCGCGAGGTTGTGCCGCAGGTGGTGGCGGATGCGCCCGGCCTCGCACATGCCGCTGCCCGCGATGACCACCGCGCCGGCGCGGATGGCGTTGATCGCCATCGACTCCTCCGGCGTGGCGGTGAAGCGCAGCCGGAAGGGCAGGCGCCGCCGGCGCAGCGCCTCGGCGAAGCGCACCCCCGACGGGTCGAGCGCCTCCTCGTGCGCGAGCGTGACCTGCGTGGCCCGGCGCGCGAGGGGCGAGTCGACGAACACCGTGAGCCCGCCCAGCTCGCCGCGCTCGCAGAGCTCGAAGAGCAGCACCAGCAGCTCCTGGGCGCGGCCGAGCGCGAAGGCCGGCACGACGAGGTTGCCGCGCCGGGCGCCCACGGTCTCGCCGATGGCGGCCACGAGCTCGCGCTCGGTCTCGGCCATGCCGCGGTGAAGGCGGTCGCCGTAGGTCGACTCGACGAGCAGGACGTCGGCGCGCGCCACCGGCTGCGGGTCGCGCACGACGGGCCGCGCCGGCTGGCCCAGGTCGCCGGAGAAGACCACGACGCGCTCGCGGCCGGCCTCGCGCACGCGCACCTCGGCGATGGCCGAGCCCAGGATGTGGCCGGCGTCGAGAAAGCGCACGAGCGCGTCCGGGTGCGGCCGGAACGGCACGCCGTAGGGCACGCCGCTCACCTGCCGCAGCGCGCGGTCGACCGCCTCTGCGTCGTAGAGCGGGGCGGGCGCGCCGCGGCCGTGGCGCGGATGGGCGCGCTCGCGGGCCTGGATGTGCGCGCTGTCGTGCAGCATCACCGGCAGCAGGTCCGCCGTGGGGCGCGTGCAGTACACGGGCAGGCGCGGGGCGCGGTCGCACAGCACCGGCAGCAGGCCGCAGTGATCGAGGTGGGCGTGCGTGACGAGCGCGAAGTCGAGCGTGCCGGGGTCGAAGGCGGGAAAGGCGCGGTTGCGGGCCGGCGCGTCGCGCCCGCCCTGGAACAGCCCGCAGTCGACGACGAAGCGCGCGCGGCCGGCCTCGACGAGATGGCAGGACCCGGTGACCTCGCGCGCGGCGCCCAGGAAGCGGATGCGCATGCCGCGATTCTATCGCCGCGCTCCGCGCCCGAGGCGCCCGGCGGCCATTGACCCACGTCAACATCGCATACCCCCTGCCGTGAGACCTTGCACGCGGGGCGGACCGGGTGGGTTCGCCTCGCGCCCGAAAGGGTGCGCTGGACGGTGCGCCGGGGGGACCGGCGGCCATGCCTGCAGGAACCAAGATGAACATCCGCATCACGATCGGCGCCGCCGCCCTGGCCTTGGGGCTGGGCGCGCCGGGCGCCTGGGGGGCCAAGCCTGCCGCGGTCCCGGCCAAGCCCGACGCCCACGCCGCGGCGCTCGCCGCCAGCCAGAAGTGCATGGACTGCCACGCCGAGGCCGAGCCCGAGGACAAGAGCGCGGCCGGCAAGCCCGTGAAGGTCGACGTGCAGGCCTTCGCCAAGACGATGCACGGCAACGGCAAGGCGGCGTGCGTCGACTGCCACGACGCCGAGGGCTTCCGCAAGTACCCGCACAAGGAAGTGAAGCCGCCGCAGTGCGCGAGCTGCCACGAGAAGGCGGTGAAGGCCTACGCGGAGACCATCCACGGCCAGGCGCGCGCCCACGGCAACGGCGTGGCCGCGACCTGCGCCAACTGCCACGGCACGCACGACATCAAGCCCACGTCGGACGACGACTCGATGGTGAGCCGCGGCCGCATCGAGGCCACCTGCGGCGCCTGCCACGGCGACACCAAGCTCGCCAAGGACGGCAAGGTCCCGGGCGGCAACGTGGTGGCCAAGTACCACGACAGCATCCACGGGCGCCTCCTGCACGGCGACACCAAGGCCAAGGACCGCGTGCCGGTCTGCACCGACTGCCACGGCACGCACGACATGCGCCCGAAGAAGGACCCGGAGAGCGCCGTCAACCGCGCCAACATCCCCGAGACCTGCGGCACCTGCCACGGCAAGGTGAAGAAGATCTGGGCCGGCGGCCAGCACGGCAAGATGCGCGCGGCCAACGTGCTCACCGCGCCGGGCTGCACGGACTGCCACGGCACCCACACGATCGCCGACCCGAAGACGCCCGAGTGGCAGGTGGGCGTGATCAAGGAGTGCGGCGGCTGCCACACGGAATACATCAAGACCTACCGCGACACCTACCACGGCCAGGTGACGGACCTCGGCTACACGCGCGTGGCCACCTGCGCGAGCTGCCACGGCTCGCACGAGATCCTGCCGAAGGACAACCCGTTCTCCAAGGTCTCCTCGCAGCGCATCCTCTCGACGTGCCAGCAGTGCCACCCGAAGGCCAACGCCAACTTCGTGAAGTTCCAGCCGCACGCCAACAAGCACCGCAAGGAGAGCGGGCTGGTGCTCTACTACACGGCCCTGTTCATGCAGGTACTGCTCGCCGGCGTGTTCGCGTTCTTCGGCCTGCACACCGTCCTGTGGCTGTACCGGTCCCTCGCCGAGCGCAAGGCGCAGCGCGGCCGGGCGGCCGGCGAAGGGGAGAAGCACTGATGGCCAGCACCGTCCAGACCGCCGGCGCGGGCGCCGCGCAGAAGTACTACCGCCGGTTCGACCGCGTCGACCGGGTGATGCACTCGCTGCTGATGATCACGTTCATCGGCTGCGCCCTCACGGGGCTGCCGCCGCTCTTCTCCCACCAGGAGTGGGCCGTGAAGATGGCGCGGCTGCTCGGGGGCTTCTCCGGCGCGGCGCTCATCCACCGCGTCTGCGCGGCGGTGATGATCACCGTCTTCCTGCTGCACGTGGTGCGCGTGTTCGCCCGCGCCTTCGCCACCACGGGCCTCAAGCCCATGCTGTGGGGCCCGCACTCGATGGTGCCGCAGCCGCAGGACGCCTACGACATCTGGAACCACTTCAAGTGGTTCCTGGGCAAGGGGCCGCGGCCGCAGTTCGACCGCTGGACGTACTGGGAGAAGTTCGACTACTGGGCCGTCTTCTGGGGCATGTTCATCATCGGCGGCTCGGGACTCATGCTGTGGTTCCCGACCGCGTTCTCGGTGGTGCTGCCCGGCTGGATCTTCAACGTGGCCACGGTGATCCACGGCGAGGAGGCGCTGCTGGCGGTGGGCTTCATCTTCACCATCCACTTCTTCAACGGGCACCTGCGGCCGGAGAAGTTCCCGATGGACCTGGTGATCTTCACGGGCCGCATCCCGGAGCACGAGCTCAAGGAGGAGCGGCCCAACGAGTACCGCCGCCTGGTCGAGCAGGGGCGCCTGGCCGCCACCGAGACGACCGCGCCCACGCCCTGGACGAAGGTCTACGGGCGCGTGGTGGGCGGCGCGGCGGTGATCGCGGGCACGCTCACCGTGGTGATGATCGTCTACAGCGTGGTCCATTGAGGGCCGGGACCGCTAGAATCCCCGTCCGGGGACCCCGCCCGCGGCGACCGGCCGCGGCGGACGGCAGCAACCGGGGCCGCGCACCGGTGCGCGAAGTCCCCGGAACGAGGAGGAGAGCGGAACCATGAAGATCCAGGTGGGACGCAGGTCCCTGATGCTCGGGGGCATCGCGACGATCGTCGCGGTGATGGCGGGCCTGGCCGTGCTGGGCGCGGCGGGCATCGCGGGGTGGGAGTACTCGAACAGCAACGCGTTCTGCGCGACGATGTGCCACGACGTGCACCCCGAGGAGATCGCGGCGCACGACGTGGGCGCGCACGCGCGCGTGAACTGCGTGGAGTGCCACATGGGCCGCAACTCGACCCTGCGGCTGATGGCCCTCAAGCCCACGCACGTGAAGGAGCTGTGGGGCATGATCGCCGGCTACGAGCGGCCCATCACCTCCGGCACCCTGCGCCCGTCGCGCGAGGCCTGCGAGAGCTGCCACTGGCCGTCCCAGGAGCACTTCGACAGCATCGACGTCAAGGTGCACTACGCGACGGACGAGCCCAGCACCGAGTCGCGCACGCGCCTGGTGCTGCACACCGGCATGAAGGCCGTGCGCGAGGCGTACACGAAGGGCATCCACTGGCACATCCAGAACGAGGTGGACTTCGTCTCGCCCGACCCGCAGCGCCGCGACATCCCGTGGGTGCAGGTGCGCAAGCCCGACGGCTCGCGCGTCACCTACACCGACGCCACCACCAAGCTCACGGGCCAGCAGATCGCCGCCCTCGAGCCGCGGCGCATGGCCTGCTACGACTGCCACAACCAGGTCGGCCACCCGTTCCCCAACCCGGCCAACGTGGTCGACGAGGCGATCCGCACGGGCCGCATCGACCGCTCGCTCCCCAACGCCAAGGCGCGCGCCGTCGCGCTCATCAACACGCTGGGCGACATCAACGGCCCGGAGGCGGACCGCAAGGCCAAGATCGCCAAGGTGGTCGCCGACGGCTCGGCCAAGGCCGGCACCGCGCCCGAGCACAAGAAGGCCGAGGAGCAGTTCAACGAGGCGATGCGCTCGATCCTCTACACCTCGTCGTTCCTCGAGAAGGGCTTCTCGTGGAAGAGCTTCCCCAACCACACGGGCCACGCCGACACGCCGGGCTGCTTCCGCTGCCACGACGGCAAGCACTTCAACGAGAAGGGCGAGGCCATCCGCCTGCAGTGCACCCTGTGCCACGGGCTGCCGGAGGTGACGGTGGAGAACGGCAAGGGCAGCGTGCCCTCGCTGGTGCCGGACAAGGTCGGCGAGAAGCAGCCGGAGTTCCACCAGCGCCCGAACTTCATGCACACGCACAGCGACGACGTCGGGCCCGAGTGCGAGAAGTGCCACGGCACGCCGCTCAAGCACGGCAAGCGCGGCGGCAACTTCTGCGCCAACCCGGCCTGCCACGGCCGCAGCTACCCCGGGGTCGACCTCACGGCCGAGCCCAAGAAGGAATCCACGCCGCCCGCGACGAAGAGCTAGCTTCGGGACGGGCCGACTCGCGGCCAGGCCGGGGATGGGCCCCGGCCGGGCCTTCACCAAGAAGGAGACCACGAATGAAACGCACCCTGATCGCCCTGGCCGCCGCCGGGTTCTTCGCCGTGAGCCTGCAGGCCTCCGCCGACGAGGCCGCCTTCAAGGCCGCCGGCTGCGCCAAGTGCCACTTCCCCGACAAGAAGAAGAAGGGGCCGTCGCTGCAGACGCTCCAGGGCAAGTACAAGGGCGACAAGGCCGCCATCGACAAGCTGGCCGCCACGGTGAAGGGCAAGGACCACCCCGAGGTCGACGCCAAGGACGCCGAGCTGAAGAAGCTGATCGGCTACGCCATCGGCGCGAAGTAGCCGGGCGCCGCCCAAAGAAAAACGCCGGCGGGAGCCGGCGTTTTCGCTTGGGGAAGGGGAAGGTCGCCTAGCGCGACAGGATCCACTTCACGATTTCCTTCGCGGCCGCGACGTCGCCGCCCTTGACCGTCTTGTGGTCGTCCTCGACGCCGTCGACCTTGATCTTGCCGCCCTTGGTGATGAAGGTGACGAGCTTGTCCTCGGCGCCGGCCTTGCCGTGGTACTTCTTGGCCACTTCCTTGTAGGACGGGCCGTCCTTCTTCTTGTCCACCGCGTGGCACTTGAGGCAGCCGTTCTTCTTGGCGAGGCTCTCGCCCTCGTCGGCCAGGGCGATGCCGGGGGCGACGAACGCGGCGAGGATGAGGGGAATCACGAAGCGCTTCATGAGGGACCTCCTGGGTCGGATGACGGGTGCGGCGTGGGACCTTGGTCCTACCGCGGCAGCACGCACCTTAACGCCGCACTCCCCCCCGGGGTTGACCGATGTCAACGGCGGCGCGCGGGGCGCGGCTTTCGGGACGGGGAGGGAATTGGTGGGTGGTACTGGGATCGAACCAGTGACCCCTGCCGTGTGAAGGCAGTGCTCTACCGCTGAGCTAACCACCCGAAAGGCGCGCATTTTACCGAATTCGGCGCGCTCGCGCGAGGCCCGGCGCGCCGCAGGCCTTAGAATGCCGCATCGCCAACGTCCCGCCCCGCCATGGTCCGCACCCGCTTCGCCCCCAGTCCCACCGGCTACCTGCACATCGGCGGCGCCCGCACGGCGCTCTTCTGCTGGGCCTACGCCCGCCGCCACGGCGGCAGGTTCGTCCTGCGAATCGAGGACACGGACCAGGAGCGCTCCACGCAGGCGAGCGTGCAGGCCATCCTCGACGGCCTGTCGTGGCTCGGGATCGACTGGGACGAGGGCCCGTACTACCAGATGCAGCGCCTGGCGCGCTATCGCGAGGCCGCCGAGCGCCTGCTCGCCGAGGGCAAGGCCTACCGCTGCTACTGCACGCGGGAGGAGCTGGACGCGATGCGCGAGGCGCAGGTCGCCCGCGGCGAGAAGCCGCGCTACGACCGGCGCTGGCGGGACTCGACCGAGACCCCGCCGCCGGGCCGGCCGGCGGTGATCCGCTTCAAGAACCCGCTGGACGGCGCCGTCACCTGGGACGACCTCGTGAAGGGGCCGGTCACGGTCGCCAACGACGAGCTCGACGACCTGGTGCTCCTGCGCGCCGACGGCGTGCCCACGTACAACTTCGGCGTCGTCGTGGACGACCTCGACATGGCGATGACGCACGTGATCCGCGGCGACGACCACGTGAACAACACGCCGCGCCAGGTCAACCTCTACCGCGCCCTCGGGGGAGACGTGCCGCACTTCGCGCACGTGCCCATGATCCTGGGCGCGGACGGCCAGCGCCTGTCGAAGCGCCATGGCGCGGTGAGCGTGCTGCAGTACCGCGACGAGGGGTTCCTGCCGGAGGCGCTGGTGAACTACCTCGCGCGCCTGGGCTGGTCGCACGGCGACGAGGAGGTGTTCTCCCGCGCCCAGCTCGTCGAGTGGTTCGACCTGGAGCACGTGAGCCGCTCGCCCGCGCGCTGGGACCCGGAGAAGCTCCGGTGGCTGAACGGCGAGTACCTGAAGCGCATCCCCGCGGAGCAACTGCTCGAGGGCATCCGCGAGCGCAACCCCGCCGTGCACGCCGAGATCGTCGCGGCCATGGACCCGGTGGCCATGACCGCCGTGGGGCAGGGGAGCTGGGCGGTGCTGGGCGAGCACGAGGCGTTCCTGCACGCGCTCGCCTCGCCCGTGACCACGGACGCGGCCGTGATCGCGCGGCACCTGGACGAGAAGGGCCGCGCCGTCGTGGGCGAGCTCGCCGGCGAGCTCGAGGGCGTGACCTGGACGGCGGAGGCCGTGAAGGCCGCGCTGCAGGCGTACGTGAAGGGCCGGGGCCTGAAGATGCCGGAGGTGATGATGCCCCTTCGCGTGGCCGTCACGCGCCAGGAGAAGACCAAGGCCATCGACGCCATCGTGGCGGCCCTGCGCAAGGAAGTCGTCCTCGAGCGCCTGCGGCACGCGGCGGCGGGCTGAAGCGCCGTTCTTTGCAACTCGCCGCAAGCCCTTGTATAATCTCGGGCTCGGTTGGGGGTATAGCTCAGCTGGGAGAGCGCTTGCATGGCATGCAAGAGGTCAGCGGTTCGATCCCGCTTACCTCCACCAAACGATTGAAGCAAGACGCCGGAAGCCTTCGCGCTTCCGGTTTCTTTGTCCCCATCGTCTAGAGGCCTAGGACACCGCCCTTTCACGGCGATAACCGGGGTTCGAATCCCCGTGGGGACGCCAACCGACCCCACCCGCGGCAATCGCGGGTGGGGTTTTCATTTGCGCGCGCCGCCTGAACCGTTCCCGCCCGCCCCGCGACTCACGGGAACATGGGAAAGCGCCCCGTCCTCGCCAGCCTGGCCTGCCTCGCCACCGCCGCCCTCGCGCAGCCGGTGCCGCCCAGGCCCAACCTCAACCTCGCCCTGCGACCGCTCCCCGCGGTGGTGTCGACCGCGCCCATGGCCGTCACCGGCGCGGGTGTGCCGCTGCCGGCCACGGTGTCGACGGCCCCGATCGGCGTGACCGGCGCGGCCATGGACCTGCCGGCCACGGTGAGCGCGGGTCAGATCGCCGTCACCGGCGTGGTCGTGGTGCTGCCGGCCAGCGTGTCCGCGCCGCAGATCGAGGTGACGGGTCCCGGCACGGGGCTCTTCCGGCTGCCGAGCGGCCGGCCGATGCCGGCGACCGTGGCCACGGACCAGATCGCGGTCAGCGGCGATTTCAAGGTCCTGCCCGCCACCATCCAGGCGGGCCAGATGGCCGTCACCGGCGTGCTGCTGGACCTCCCGGCCAGCGTCTCCGCCGGCCAACTCGCGGTGCAGGGCCTCACGGTGGCCCTGCCGCCGTCCGTCTTCGCCCCGCAGATCGCCGTGAAGGGCCCGAGATGATTCCCCCATCCATTCCTCCCAGGAGAGCTTCGATGATTGCCCGATCCCTTCGCCTGGCGGCGCTGGCCGCCGCCGTGCTCGCGCTGCCCGCGTGGGCCGACAAGACCGTGCAGTTCCAGATCCCGGTGAAGCTCGAGAAGATGGACCCCCAGGTCCAGTCCTTCTACGTGAACTGCTATCTCACGATGAGCGACAACAACACGCTCGCCGGGGGCACCTCCGGCGCCAAGGTCCCGATCCAGAACGGCGCCTACACCGGGATGCACACGGTCACCGTGACGGTCCCGGAAGCCAAGCTCGGCCTGGTGAAGGGGCCCTGGCAGTGCTCGCTGCGCCTTTGCGGTCCCGGGGCGCCGGCCGGCGTGGGCGTGAACGTCGGCGGCTTCTCGTGGGCCAAGGTGGCCCCCGGCTCCACGGGAGAAGTCTCCGGCAGCTTCTGAGCCACGCGCGGATTGCCCGCGCTCCCCGCCCCGCCGTATCCTCCGTCCAGAAGTCCGCCGCCGAGGCGGGCCGCGCGGGGGGAAGGCGCATGCAGGAGCAGGACGTCCGTGTGCCGCTGCAGCAGGTCGCCGACCTGGTGGCCATCGGCCGGCCGCTGCCGTTCAACGTGCTCGATCTGCAGGGCCGGCTGCTCCTGAGCATCGGCCACGTGGTGAACGGCGAGCACCAGCTCGAGTCGCTCATCGACCGCGGCGCGTGGGCCGAGCGCGACGCCGTGCGGGCCGTGCGCCAGGCCCGCGGCGAGGCGCCGCCCGAGCGCGAGAAGGTCCAGCACCGCGAGACGCTCTTCGACCGCTGGGAGCACGGCACCTGGGAGCTGGACCGGCTGCTGCGCGCGGTGGAGAAGGGCCAGGCGAGCGAAGCGGCCCTGCGCGAGGCCGCCGACCGCCACGTCGCGCTCGTGGACCGCGAGGTCGACGTGGCCCTCTTCGCGGCCATGCGCCAGGACGACGGGCGCTTCGCCCTCTATCCCGAGACCCACGCCATCCACTCGGCCACCCTGTGCCTGCTCGCCGCGCGCGCCCTGGGCTGGCCGGCCGAGCGCGCCCTGGCGCTGGTGCGCGCCGCCCTCACGATGAACGCTTCCATCCGCGAGCTGCAGGCGGAGATGGCCGAGCAGGGCGACCCGCCCACGCCGGGCCAGTTCGAGAAGATCCGTTCGCACCCGGAGCGCTCGGCGAAGCTGCTGGAGGCCTGCGGCGTGGCGGACGCGGCCTGGCTCGCCCTCGTGCGCGCCCACCACGAGCAGGCGGGCGGCGGCGGCTACCCGACGGGGACCCCGGAGGTGACCGACGACGCGCGGCTGCTGCGCGCCGCCGACGTCTTCATGGCCAAGGTGAGCCCGCGCGCGCGCCGGCCCGCCATCGCGCCGGTCACCGCCGCGCGCGAGCTCTACCAGCAGGAGAAGGGCTCGCCCGTGGCGGCCGCGCTCATCAAGGCGCTCGGCGTGCACCCGCCCGGCAGCCTCGTGCAGCTCGCGAGCGGGGAGGTGGGGGTGGTGGCCCGCCGCGCCGGCGGCGCCTCGCGGGGCCCGAGCGTGGCGACGCTCACGGACCGGCACGGCAAGGCGGTGCCCGACACGCGCCTTCGCGACACCTCGGAGGCGCAGTTCGCCATCAAGGGCCCCGTGGCCGCGGGCGGGTCGGTGAAGCGCGTGCAGCCCGAGCGCGTCTTCGGTCTGCTCGAGCCCTGAGCCCGGCGCCTACTCGGCGACCTCGACGCCCACGACGCGGTTGCCGCCGCCCGCGCGCGCGCGCTCCAGCGCCTCGGACGCGGCGTGCAGCAGGGCCGCCGGGCCGTGCCGCTGCGCCCCGAAGTGGCACGAGGCGAGGCCGATGCTGGCGGTGAGCAGCTCCGCGTCGTCGGCGCCGCCGGCGGTGCCCGCCACCACGCGCAGCATGCGCTGCGCGGTGGAGATCCCTTCCTCGCGGTTGGTGTGGCAGACGATGGCGCGGAATCCGTCCGGCCCCACGCGGCCCAGGTAGTCGTAGGCGCGCAGCGTGCGCTTCAGGCGCCGGCCCACCTCGCGCAGCAGGTCGTCGCCGGCGGCGTGGCCCTTGAGCTCGTTGAAGCGGCGGAAGCCGTCCAGGTCCAGCTCGATGAGCGTGAGCGGCGAGCGCAGCCGCACCGCGCGCGTGCGCTCGCGGATGAGCAGGTCCGACAGGGCCCGCTCGTTCCACAGGCGCGTGAGCGAGTCGGTCTGCTGCTCGCGCCGCGTCACGGCGTATTCCTCGATGAGCGCGCGGTGCGACTCGCGCTCCACGCGCATGCGCAGCGCCTCCGACACCATCTCGGCGAAGGTGGCCAGGGCCGTGCGCTCGCGCGGGCTGAAGGCGCGCGGCTCGAAGCCGGCCAGCGCCAGCACGCCCACGCGCTCGCCGCCGGAAGCGGTGAGCGGGTGCCCGGCGTAGAAGACCACGTGCGGCTCGGCCGTCACCAGCGGGTTGCCGGCGAAGCGCTCGTCCTGGCGCGCGTCGGGCACCACCAGGGCCTCGCCGTCCAGGATGGCGTGCGAGCAGAAGCTCACCGACCGCCCGAACTGCTCCACGGCCAGGCCCTCGACGGCCTTCACCCAGGCGCGGTCCTCGTCCACCAGCGAGACGAAGCACACGGGCACGTCGAAGTGCGCGGCGGCCAGGCGCACGATGCGGTCGAAGAGCCCCTCGCGCGGCGTCTGCACCACGCGCATGCGGTCGAGCGCCGCCAGGCGCCCGGCCTCGTCCATGGGCATGGCCGCGGGCACGCCGCGCGCGATCTCGGCCTTGCGGCGCGCGGCGGGCGCGTGGGCCCTCGCGGGCGCACGGCCGGCGGCAGGCAGGAACGGCTCGGTCATGTCCATCGAGTGGACTCTCCTTGTATGGGGCGGACGACGGTCCCCACGGCTTCATCGGCCGTTTCGCGCCCGGACTTGAGCGGGGCAGGGGGCCCGTAGGAAGAATTCCTACACGGGATCGAGGCGGGGGCCGCGTTCACTCCCGCCCGGGGGGGCCGATATGCGTTCGAACCGGTCCCCTTTCGCCCCGAGCCATGCCCGTCCGCCGCCCCTTCCTCGCCGCCCTCGCCCTGCTGGCCGTCCTCGCCGCCTTCCCGGCCGCGCCGGCGCACGCCCGCACGCAGGCGAGCCGGTCCCTGGACTTCCGCATCGTCATCCCCGCGATCCTGCGCGTGGCGATCCTCGAGGCGCCGAAGCTGCTGCGCGTGCCGGCGGCCGAGGGCGCCGCGAGCGTCACGCCCGAGAGCGCCACCGTGGTGCGCCTGCAGAACAACTGCCGCGGCGGCGTGAGCCTCGCCGCGGAGCTGGTGGACGCCGAGGTCGAGCGCGTCCAGCTCGAGTTCGACGGCCGCACCCTCGAGGTGGGCGCGGGCGGCGCCACCACCGCCATCCCGT
>JAKOWJ010000152.1 GCA_029781595.1 Pseudomonadota bacterium
CGCGAGCGTGGGCAGCACCTGCACGCGCACGCCGCCGCGGCCGGGAAGCGCGCCCGCGGGCGCCGACACCGGGAAGCTCGCCGGGGCGGAAAGTCGCACGAGGCTCGCCTGGAAGGCGCGCACGGGGTGCACTTCCGTCACCGCCTGCTTCACGCGCATCGCGTCGCGCGCGCGTCCGGGACCGGTCGCGCTCACTTCCCACTCCAGCGAGCCCACGCCCGCCGGCACCTTGAAGTCCACGGGCACGAGCCGCGACTCGCCCGCGGCGAGCGTGAGGTCCTGGCCGCCGTGGCCGAGCGCCGCGCGGTCCTTCGCGCCCGCCCCGCCGCGCACCGTCCACGCGAAGCGCGTGGCGAGGGTCGCCGCCGTCGTGTTGCGCAGCGTGAACATCGCGGTGAAGTCGTCGCCCTCGCGCAGCACGGGCGGCAGCCCCGCGAGCAGCATGAGGTCCTGCGTCGTGCGAAGGCTCGCCTGCCCGTCGCCGAAGCGCGCCACGCCCCACTGCGCCACGGCCGCGATGCGGAAGGCGGTGAGCGAGTCGTTGAGCGGGATCTCCACGACGGCACGCCCCTTCGCATCCAGCGGCACGCGCGCCTTCCACAGGAGGAGCGTGTCGAAGAGCTCGCGCGCGCCGGCGCGCCCGCCCCCGCCGCCCGCCGGCACGGCCTTGCGCCCGAAGTGGCGCCGGCCCACCACGTGACCCTGCGCCGTCGCGGTGAGCACTTCCAGCGGCCGGTGCCCCAGCAGCCCGTCGAGGATGCGCCACGAGGCGTTGTCCTGCAGCTCGAGGAGCCCCTGGTCCACGGCCGCCACCGCCACCTCGCCGCCCGCGGCCGGCCGGCCGTCGGGGTCCGTCACCTCGATGGCCACGCGCGCCTTGTCGCGCACCTGGTAGACCTCGCGCTCGGGCGTGACCTTCACCTTCAGCTCGTACGCCCGCCGCCCCACCTCGATGGAGGCCGTGCCCAGCTTGTAGGCCGGGCGCGCGAGGTCGACGAGTCCCGTGGGCCGCGGCGCCCCCTTCGCGGGCAGGCGCCCGCGCACGACGAGCGCGGAGACGTACACGTTGGGCCCGTAGCGGCCCTCGATGGGCACCTCGATGGTGGGCGAGCGGCCCTCCAGCGACACCAGCCGGTGCGAGAGCACGCCCTCGCGCTCCACGGTGACCAGCGCCGTGGCCTCGCGGAACGGCACGCGCGCCTGGAAGCGCGCGGTCTCGCCGGGCTCGTAGCGGCGCTTCTCGGGCACGAGGTCCATGCGGTCGCTCGGCGAGGGGTCGAACCACCAGTCCTCGTCGCCGGCCACCCACACGCTCGCCGTCGCGAAGGCCTCGCGTCCTGCGTCGTCCGCGACGCGCGCCGAGAGCAGCAGCTCGCCGCCGCGCCCGGGCTTCACCTCGCAGGGCAGCCGGCCGCGCGCGTCCGTCTTCCCCTCGCAACCCGTGCCGATGCGCTTCGTCTCGGTGATCGAGTCATAGGCGTAGAAGCCGCCCAGCACGCGCCGGCGGCTCGAGTAGGTGCGCCGCTCGAACACGTCGAGCTTCACGGCGCGGCCGGCCGCGGGGCGCCCCGCGAGGTCCACCACGACGAGCTCGGCCCTGGCGCCGTTCGTCGTCGCCGCCCAGCTCTCGGGGCGGATGCCCACGTACAGCGCGGCCGGGTGCAGCGCGACGCTGGTGGCGGCCGAGAGGCGCTCGCCGTTCGGGTCCGGGTACTCCATCTCCACCACCAGGCGCGCCGGCCGGTCCACGCGCGGCAGGCGATCGAAGACGAGCGCCGCGGTGCCGGCCTTGTCCAGCGTGTAGCCCTTCGTGGCCACGGGCGTGGCCGCGGCCTCGCCTTCGGCGGCGGATTCCTCCGTCTCCTCGTCGAACCAGTCCGGCGCCGGCCCGGTGCGCGTGCCCTCGCGCACGGATTCGCCCCCGAACTGGAACTCGGGGTAGTCCGCGAAGCTGGCCACCCGCGGCTCGAGGCGGTGGCGCACCTTCACGGCGAGCGACGAGGCCGGCCCGCCCGAGAGGTAGGCGACCGCCGCGTCGATGCGCGCGCTCGCGGGGCGCACCAGGGGCGTGGCCGGCGCCGCGAGGCTCGCCTTGAGCAGCGGCACGCGGAAGGCCTCGACGCGGAAGGAGGCCTCGCCGCGCAGCGAGCCCTTGTAGTCCCACTCGAGCCGGTAGCGGCCGAGCTTGGCTTCCTTCGGGATCTTCCACTGGAGAGTGGCCACGCCCTGCGCGTCGAAGCGCACCGGGAGCGCCACGCGCGTGTCGCTGCCCTCGTGCACCACGCTCACCTTGCGCGGGAGCTTGCCGGGATCGGCGAGCCGCAGGCCCTCGGCGGCCGGCACGCGCGCCACGGCCTTCAGGCTCACCGTCTCGCCCGCGCGCAGCAGCGTGCGGTCGAACACGGCGTGGATGGCGAGGGCCTCGCGCTGCCAGTAGGCGGTGTTCATGCCGAAGTTCCACGGCTCGATGCCCTCGCGCCAGCTCGAGAGCGTGAACGAGAGGTCGTCGCCCACGCGCGCGAACGCGGCCACCGGGCACGGCGGCCAGCCCTTGGGCTGCGGCAGGCTCGCGCCGGCGTCGGCCACGCCGAAGGCGTCCGTGCGGCCCCGGAAGCGCTCCTCGCCGCGGCAGTCGCGCACGCTCACCTCGGCGCCCGCGACGGGCTTGCCGTCGGAAAGCCCCGTCACCCACACGAGCGAGCCCTCGCGGCCCAGCTTGAGGTGCACCGCGAGGTTGGTCACCAGGACGCTCGTGGAGACGAAGTAGGGCTTGCCGGGCACGCCATGCAGCGCGGCGCCCAGCGTGGGGCTCTCGAACTCCACGATGTAGAAGCCCGGCCGGCGCAGCGGCAGGCCGATCACCTCCAGCTCGCGGCCGTCCGCCGGCCGCGGCAGCGCGATGGGCTGCGCGTGCTCCGTCCTCTCGATCGCGGACTCGTCGCCGGTCTGCGCGTCCTTGCGGCCGCGGCCGGGGCGAAGCTCGGTGCGGTCCATGAAGGCGAGGTAGCGCGCGAGCACCGTCGCCTCGTCGCCCTCGACGCGCGCCGCGCGCCCCGGGATGGGCGCCGCGCCGCCGGCCACGGCGAGCTTGCGGCCCGCGAGCGTGCGCTCCACGCCGCGCACCGTGACGGGCAGCGTCGGGTACGCCGTCTCGAGGATCCCGAAGCGGCCCGGGAACTTCACCAGCGGCGGGAAGCGGTCGGTCTTCACCGTCATCGGGAAGGCCGAGGCGTTGGAGGGCCGCCGGCCCGCGTCGTCGCGGAAGCCCGCGGGCAGCTCCAGCTTCAGGCTCGCCTGCTCCGGGAACGGGCCCTCGAACTTCACCTCGCCCACGCTGCCCTCGCCCGGATCGAGCTTCGGCGCGCGCGGCGCGGCACCGTCGGCCACGAGGCGCACGGCCGCGGCCAGCGCGCGCGGCACCGGCGCGCTGAAGTCGAGCGTCATGGTCGAGGCGGGCAGGCAGTCGGCCTCCTTGTTCACGCGCGGGCAGCTGAACGCGAGGCGGAAGGCGCGCCGCACCTGGAAAGCGAGGCGCTGCGGCTTGGCGCGCGCGATCCCGGTCTTCGTGCGGACCGTCTCGCCCAGCACCAGCGAGAGCTTCGCGCCGGCCGGAAGGCGCCGGGCGCAGCGGACCGCCGTCACCTCCAGGCCGTCCAGGTGCGCGCCATCGGCCTTGAAGCGGCTGCGCTTGCCGGCCTTGTCGCCCTTCACGGCGCGCGCGTAGCGCCACGCGAGATCCTCGTTGCCCTCGAGCAGGGCGCGGGCCTCCCGCGGGGCCAGCACCGACACGGGGATGCGCTCGCCGATGCCCTCGGCCTCGCACCAGGCGCCCGCGAGGCTGGCGCGGTCCACGGGGGAATCGAACGCGAGGAGGAAGGCCTGCTCCTCGTCCACGGTGTCGTCGCCGTCGAACGGGATGGAATCGGTGACGACGGGCCCGCCGGTGTGGAACGCGAACTCGCGCGGCCCCGCCACCGCCTCGCCGGCCACGGACTTCGTGCCCGCCTTCAGCGCGAAGCGGCAGCGCTGGCCCGAGGGCAGGTCCGCCGCGAAGTCGTACACCCAGTGGCGCGAGTCGACCCAGCGGCCCTGCCCCTTCAGGCGCGCGGCGTCGCCCTCGCAGCGCACCTCGAACGGGTCGGGCACGCGCGGGTCGCCGAAGGCCACCATGGGCTCCGAGAACCGCGCCGCCACCTGGCGCACCGGGACGGCCTCGCCCTGGGGCGAGAACGACTCGACGCCGGGCGCGCCTTGGGCGAGGGTGGCAAGGGTCGCGAAAGCGGCGGCGGCGAGGCCCCGGGCGGGACGGGCGGGCATGGAGGTCCTTTCGGCGGTATGCGGGGATAGCCTCGCGCGCGATCCTGTCGCCGCGGTGGCCGATCCGGGCTTCATTCTGGCAGAGGCGGGCAAGGCGCTGGCGGCGGGACGGGCGCGACGGCGCAAGTGCCTGTTCGCAAAGGGGTTCCGCCACTGCGCCCGGTGCACGGCCCGCGCGGCGGATTGCCGTTCACAATGGGCGCTTCCTTGAAACTTGGGCGGGCAATCCCTACTCTAACGGTCGGCCAATCGCGGCCGCCAACCGAAAGACCATGGAGCAACGCCCTATGCAACCGAACCCGATGATGACGCCCGTTTCGACGTCCCGGACGCTCTCGCCGGCGCAGAACCGGGTCCTGCGCAACACCTACGCCCTGCTCGCCCTCTCGCTCATCCCCACCGTGCTCGGCGCGTGGATCGGCGTGCAGATGAACTTCAGCTTCTTCCGGGCCAACCCGGGCATCGGCTTCATCGCCTTCCTCGCGATCGCCTTCGGCTTCATGTTCGCGATCGAGAAGACGAAGAACAGCGGCTGGGGCGTGGCGGTGCTGCTCGCCTTCACGTTCTTCATGGGCCTCATGCTCTCGCGCATGCTCGGCGTGGTGCTGGGCCTGCGCAACGGCGTCACGCTCATCGCGCTGGCCGGCGGCGGCACGGCGATGGTGTTCGCGGCGATGGCCATGCTCGCGGCCACCGTGAAGCGCGACCTCTCCGGCATGGGCAAGGCGCTGTTCATCGGCATGATCATGCTGCTGGTCGCGTCCTTCGCGAACATCTTCCTGCAGCTGCCGGCGCTGATGATCGCCATCTCGGTGATCGCCCTGGGGATCTTCTCCGCCTTCCTGCTCTTCGACCTGAACCGGGTCATGACGGGCGGCGAGACCAACTACATCACGGCGACGCTGGCGGTGTACCTGGATCTCTACAACATCTTCGTGAACCTGCTCGCGCTGCTGGGCATCTTCGGCGGCAGCCGCGACTAGGCCCAAGGGGCTTCGCTGTCGGGGCGGCTTCGGCCGCCCCTTCTTTTTTGCGCGGCCCGGCCCGCGTCAGCGGCGGAAGAGCGCCACGCTCTCCACGTGCCCCGTGTGCGGGAACATGTTCACCACCCCCGCGGCCGCGAGCCGGTAGCCCTTCACGTTGACCAGCACGCCCGCGTCGCGCGCGAGCGTGGAGGGGCTGCAGGAGACGTAGACGATGCGCCGCGGCCCGCCCTCCTCCGGCAGCGCCTTGCAGATCTCCACGGCGCCGTCGCGCGGCGGATCGACGAGCAGCTTGTCCACCGGCCCCAGCCGCGCCAGGGCGCCGGGCGCGTCCGCGTACAGGTCGTAGGCGAGGAAGCCCGCGAGGCCCGCGAGGCCGTTGGCGCGCGCGTTCTCCTCGCCGCGGGCCGTGAGCGAGGCGAGGCCTTCCATCCCCACCACCTCGGCGCCCCGCGAGGCGATGGCCAAGGTGAAGTTGCCCAGGCCGCAGAAGAGGTCGCCGATCCGCTCGCCCGGCCGCGGGTCCAGGAGGTCCACGGCCCGGCGGACGAGCGCGCGATTGACGGCCATGTTCACCTGCGTGAACTCCGTGGGCCGGAAGGCCATCGCGAGCCCGAACTCGGGCAGCCGGTAGTCGAGCGCCGGCGCGTCCTCCGGGTGGAAGGGGTGCGCGGTGTCCGGGCCCTTGGGCTGCAGCCACCACTGGATGCCGTGCCGGTCCGCGAATCCGCGCAGCTTCGCGAGGTCGTCCTCGCCCAGCGGCTCGAGGTGGCGCAGCACGAGCACCGTGACCGACTCGCCCACCGCGAGCTCGACCTGCGGCAGCCGCTCGCGCAGCGCCATGCCCGTGAACAGCTCGCGCAGCGGCACGATGAGCGCCGAGACGGCCGGCGGCAGCACCTCGCAGGAGCGCACGTCCGCCACGAAGCTCGAGCGGCGCTCGTGGAACCCGACGAGCACCCCGCCCTTCTTGGCCACGTGGTGCACCGACAGGCGCGCCCGGTGGCGGTAGCCCCAGTCGGGGCCCTGGATGGGCGCGAGCACCGTCTCGGGCCGGACCTTGCCGATGCGCTCGAGGTTGTCCTCCAGCACGCGCTGCTTGGCCGCCACCTGGGTCGCCGGCGCCACGTGCTGCATGGCGCAGCCGCCGCAGGTGCCGAAGTACGCGCAGCGCGGACTCACGCGCTGGCTGGACGGCGAGAGGATCGTGGTGGCCACCGCGAGGTCGAAGTGCCCGCGCGAGCGCCGGCGCGCGAAGGCCACGCGCTCGCCCGTGATCGCGCCCTCGATGAAGGTGACCTTGCCGTCCACGTGGGCGACGCCCACGCCCTCGTGGTCGATCGACTCGATCGTGGCGACGCCGGTGGACGGCGGGCGCGGCGTCTCAGCCATCGGCCGCCCGGCACTCGGTCGCCGGGGTGCCGAACACCTGCCGACTCAGGGTCTTGGTGACGCTCACGCCGTCGACCGTGTAGACGAGCGTGGCGGCGTTCCCGGTGGTGAAGGTGACGCTCATCGTGCCGACGCTCGCGAGGGCGATCGCGCCCCACGGGCTCGCGTTGAAGGCGGGCCCCGTCGCGCGGTAGAGCGGGCCCTCGTAGGTGCTGGTGCCGGCCACGAGGTCTCCCTTCGACATCACGAACCACTGGCTGCGCCCGCCGGGCGCGTAGGTGAAGAGCGTGGCGAAGAGGATGTCGCCCTGGTGCGCGAAGTTGATGCCCCAGCCGGGCTCGGACGGGTTCCACCACAGGTCCTGGTAGTTCCAGGCGTAGCTGCGGTCGAAGGCGGACCAGGAGCAGTCCGGCGGAGTGGAGAAGCGCTGGCGCTCGATGCTCTTGGTGACCGTCACGCCGTCCACGCTGTAGGTGAGCGTGCCGGTGCCCGTCGTCGGGAAGGCCACCTGCATCGTGCCCACCTCGGCGAGCGCGACGCCGCCCCAGGGGCTCGCGTCGAACGCCGGCCCCGTCGCGCGGTAGAGCTTGCCGCGGAAGCTGCCGTCGGCCTGGCGCGCGCCGTCGGACATCACGAACCAGTCCGGCGCGCCGTCGGCGCCGTAGGTGAAGAGCGTGGCGAAGATCGTCTGGCCCTGGTGGTTGAAGTTCACGCCCCAGCCGGACTCGGCCGGGTTCCACCAGAGGTCGGTGTAGTTGTCCGTGACGGTCGACATCGAGAAGGCGAGCGAGTAGGGCCCCGTGCCCGCGGACTCCCAGCGCGTCACCGCGAGGTAGTACGTGCCGGGCGACACGCGCCAGGTGAGACCGAAATCGGTGCTGTTCGTCTGGGCGTCGTCGTTGGACTCGAGGCGAAGGCCCTCCGAGTCCATGAGCACGCCCACGGTGTCCAGTCCGCCCGAGGCGCGCACGATGAGCGTGCCCTCGCTCGTGACCGGGATGCGGAAGACGTCCGTGTCCCCCGCGTAGTCGATGCGGCCGGTCACGACGGTCTCGCCGGCGCCCAGCGCGACGGGCGTGGCCTCGGTGATGCGGTCGCCGTGGTCGTCGGTGACCGGGGGCGGGCTCGCCAGGAGCCGGCGCGCCACCTCGGGGTAGAACACGTCCAGGCGGTTGTAGACGCCGTACTGGTCGAGGTTGGTGCACGACAGGCCCCCGTTGGGCCCCACCGTGGTGGCCGAGAGCACCGCGCGAAGCGTGAGCTTGCCGCCGGAGAGGGTGAAGAACCCCGAGCCGCTGGAGCCGCCCTCGATGATTCCCTTGGAGTACGCGACCACCCAGGCCGACTGCTCCCAGCCCTGGAAGCGCGCGCTGCCCCGGATGTCGCCCAGCGCCCACTTCGAGACGTCGCCCGAGGGGTGCGACAGGCTCACCCCGGAGGTGCCGGCCACGAGCCGGGCCGCGTCCCACCCCGAGTACGCGGCGCCCGCCGGGGGCGGGTTCTTCATCACCAGCAGCGTCTGGTCGGTGTTGGGGTCGGTGAAGTCCAGCGTCATGCCCCCGGCCACCTGCCGGCTGGTGGAGGCCACCGCGCCCGTGCTGCAGCCCGTGGCCTCGAAGAACCAGAGGCTGGTGATGGTGCCGGCCGCGGCGGCGCTGCCGATGCAGTGATTGGCGGTGAGGAAGTACGGCGTGGGAAACTTCTCCGAATCCACCAGCGTGCCGGAGCACACGTAGGACTTGCCGCCCTCGACGAAGCTGATGCGCGCCAGGCTCATCTTGCGCTCGGCGATGGCCGCGTCCAGGACCGTGTCCCCCGTGGTGCACGGCGTGTCCATCGTGCAGGCGCCCGCGAGCTTGGCGCCCAGCGGCTGGTCGAAGTGCACCACGCCGCCCACGCGCACCGCGCCGGCCGGGGGCATGGCGGCGGCGAACACCTCCACCGCCTGGGCCGCGCCGGGCGTCCACGGGCCCCACGCGGCGCCTTCGCCGGCCGCGATGGCCATCCGTTCCACCCGCCCGTCCTCGCCCCGCACGCGCATCTCCAGCGCCGGGGCGCCGGCGAGGTCCAGCCGCGCGCGAAGGCCCAGCGCGCCGGCCGAGGCCACGTCGAAGCGCGCGACGAAGCCGCCGGCCACGGGCTGCCAGGCGGGCGGGGAGAAGTCCTTGGGCGCCGCGCGCACGCGGCCCACCTGCACGCGCCACTCGCCCGCGGCCTGCGCCGCCTTGGGCAGCGGCGAGTCCCACCGGTAGCGCTCCGCGGGCGCCTCCACGCGCAGGGCGACCGGCGGTTGCTCCAGGGCGACGCCCGCGCGGCCCGGCATGCCCGCCGCCGCCGCCACCAGCGGCGCGAAGGCCAGCGCCGCGATCGCGGCGGCGCGGCTCAGGCCCGCCCGGCGAGCCGCTTCAAACCCAGCCATTGCTGCCTCCAGAAGCCCTCGCCGTAGTCGCGGCCGTGCAGCTGGTCGCGGATGCCCGTGGCAGGGAAGTCGCGCACGGTGTTGGCGGTGCCGAACAGGTGGTCCCACACGGGGAAGAGCACCGCGAAGTTGTGCCCGCGCGTGCGGCCCTCGTGGCCCAGGCCGATGGCGTGGTGCACGCGGTGGAAGCGCGGGCTCACCACCAGCCACTCGCCCAGGCGGCCGAACGAGACGCGCGCGTTGACGTGCGCCAGGCTCTCCACCGCGCGCGTGAGCGCCACGATGGCCACGAACTGCCCCGGCGCCACGCCCACCAGCACCGCGGTGAGGGCGAGCGCGAGGTCGACCAGCACCATGTCCAGCAGGTGGTTGCGGTCGTCGGTCCAGAAGGTCATCTCGCGCTGGCTGTGGTGCAGCGCGTGCAGGGCCCACCAGAACTCGAAGCGGTGCTGCGCGCGGTGCAGCCAGTACTGCACGAAGTCCACCAGCACGAGGTAGGCGAGGAAGGAGGCGAGCGGGTGCGCGAAGAGGGCGGGGAACGCGTCCTCCAGCGTGGGCGGGATGAGGCCGTGCAGGCGCAGCCACCCGTTGAAGCCGTCGACCAGCGGCAGCAGCAGGAAGAAGATGGCGAGCGGCAGCACGCCCAGGCGCACCAGCAGCGTGTAGAGCACGTCCACGCGCACCGCGCGCCGGTCGGCCCACACCTCCACGGGGCGCCAGCGCTCCAGCAGGCCCAGCACCACGGCGAGCACGGCCACCTCCAGCGCGCCCACCATGAACACCTCCGTCGCGTCGAACGCCGGCTCGAGCCAGGCCGTGAGCCCCAGCCGGAAGACCAGGGGCTGCACCACGGATTCGAAGAGGAAGTCCTGGGTGCCGGCCCACAGGGCCGTGGCCTTCGCGGCGAGCAGCGTCAGCGCATCCACCGCTTGTCGTCCGGGATGCGCGCGAAGCACAGGCCCCGCTTCTGCAGCCCGCCGATGAGGCCGTCCAGGCGGGGCCAGAGCGGGTCCTGGCGCGACCAGATGCCGAGGTGCCAGACGAGGATGTCGCGGTCCTTGATGTCGCGAAGCTGCGCCGCGATGAGCTTGTCGCTGGGGAAGCGGTCCGAGGGCAGCTCGTCGCCGCTGAAGCCCGCCGGCGTCCACGGCACGTGCGTGAAGCCGCACTGCGAGGCGAAGCGCAGCGTGCGCTCGGTGAGCTTGCCGCCCGGCGCGCGCCAGTAGGGGTCGAAGCCGCGGCCGGTCATGGCGCGGAAGGCCTCCTCGGGCTTGCGCAGCTCCGCGCACAGGCCCTTCTCGTCGAGGAGCTCCACCTTGCCGGTGCCGCGCTCGACGTAGCGCACGCGCCCGTCCGCGGTGTCGCCCTGGAAGCTCCAGTGGCGCCAGGTGTGCGAGCCGAAGGCGTGCCCCGCGTCCGCGAGGCGCTTCCAGAACGGCGCCCACGAGGGCTCGAGCGAGCCGTCGCCGCGCCGGGTCTTCTGGTTGGCGACGAAGAAGGTGGCCTTCACGCCGTGGCGGTCGAGGATGTCGGCCATCTTCTCGGCCGGCTCCATGTGCCCGGTGTCGATGGTGAGGAAGACGGTGCCCGTGCAGCCCCCGGCGGGCGCGGGCGCGGCCGGGGCCGCGGCGAGGGCCGGCACGACGGCGGCGAGCGCCGCGGCGAGGAAGGCGGCCCTCATTGCAGCGGCGCGTGCGACTGGAAGTACAGGCCGTGCGGCGAGCGGCCCACGGGGATCTGGTAGAGGACCTTCTTCGTCTCCAGGTCCACCACCGTGAGCTTGCGGATCCAGCGCGTGGTGGTCCAGAGCTGCCGGCCGTCCGCCGTGATGAACATGCAGTCGGGGCCGCCGGGCACGCTGAAGGTCTCCTTCACCTCCAGCGTCTGCTGGTCCACGAGCGAGATGGTGTTGGCCATGCGGTTGGACAGGAACACGTGGCGGCCGTCGCCGCGCGCCACGAAGTTGTGCGCGCCCGTGCCCGTGAGGATGCGCTTGACGAGCTTGCGCGCGCGCCAGTCGTAGATCTCCAGGTGGCTCTCGCCCGTGATGCCCACCAGGAGGTGGCGGTCGTCCGGCGTCATCCAGATGCCGGCCGGCTGCCGGCCCGTGGGCATCGACCACAGCACCTTCTGCGTGGCGAGGTCGATGGCGATGAACTCGTTGGACTCCTGCAGCGTGACGAACGCGAGGCGGCTGTCGGCGGAGAAGGCGATGTGGCTGGGCACCCTGCCGGTGGCCAGGCGCGCCGCGAGACGGAAGCCGTCGGCGTGGTAGATGTCCACGCGGTCCAGGCGGTTGGAGGCGGACACGAACCACTTCCTGTCCGGCGAGTAGCCGATCTGGTACGGGTCGCTGATGCCCGGCACGCGGCGCAGGATCTCGCCCGTCTTCGGGTCCAGGAACACGAGGTCGTTGCTGGCCGCGTTGGCGACGATGAGCTCCTTGCCGTCCGGCGTGACCATGAGGTGGTGCGGCTCCTTGCCCACGGGGATGCGCTTCTCCTCCACGCGGGCGACCGGGTCCACGATGGACACGCTGCCCTCGCCCGAATTGAGCACGATGACCTTCTCGCCGGGCGCGAAGTTCGCGCGCGCCCCCGCGGCGGCCAGGAGGAGGCCGAGCAGGATGGTTTTTCCGAGGATTTTCATAGGCTTATGATACCATGCCGCGCATGTCCCCACTGAGCCGCGAAAGGCGCCCGTGACGCGCACGCCGGTGCCGATCAACCACTGCAATGCCTGCGGCGCGCGCGTGGACTACAAGGTGCCGCCGGGCGACACGCACGCGCGGGCCGTGTGCCCTTCCTGCGGCCACATCCAGTACCAGAACCCGAAGGTGGTGGTCGGCTCGGTGCCCGTGTGGGAGGACCGCATCCTCCTGTGCCGGCGCGCCATCGAGCCGCGGCTGGGCAAGTGGACGCTGCCCGCGGGCTTCATGGAGCTCAACGAGACGGCGCCGGAGGGCGCGGCGCGCGAGGCGCTGGAGGAGGCCAACGCGCGCATCGCGATCGAGCAGCTCTACACCCTCTTCTCCGTGCCCCACATCAGCCAGGTCTACGTGCTCTTCCGCGCGCGCCTGCTGGACCTGGACTTCTCCCCCGGCGAGGAGAGCCTGGAGGTCAGGCTCGTGCGCGAGGACGAGGTGCCGTGGGAGGAGCTCGCGTTCGCGAGCGTGCGCCGCACGCTGGACCACTTCTTCGAGGACCGCCGCTCGGGCGTCTTCCTGCCGCGCTTCGGCGAGATCCGCCCGCCGGAGCGCTGAGCGCGGCCTAGGCGCCGACGTCCAGCACCTCCTCGCCCGCCACCACGAACACGCGGTCGCCCGCGCGCGGCCGCACCAGCGCCGAGCCCGTGAACGCGCCGAACGAGGGCAGCACGCCCACCGCGCGCCCGAACCAGAAGCACGGCAGCCGCAGCGACTGCCCGCCGGCCTCCGTGAGGCGCACCGCCGGGTGCACGTGGCCCGCGAGCGCGTAGCGGCCGCGCACCGGCGCCGGCTCGTGCACCAGCGCGAACGGGCCCAGCGCCTCGCCCGGATCGACGCAGGCGATGTCCCACTCGCCGGGCGGGTCGCCGGCGCGGTCGTCGTGGTTGCCGCGCACGAGCGTGATCGCGAGATCCGGCCGGCCCGCGCGCCACCGCGCGAACGCCTCGAGCGTGGCCGGCGCGCGGCCCTCGGCGCTGTGCAGGAAGTCGCCCAGGAACGCGAGCCGCGCCACGCGCCGCCCGGCCATCGCCGCGTCCAGGCGCGCGAGGTTGTCGGCCGTGGTCCCGGGCGGCAGCGGGATGCCGGCGCGGCGGAAGCTCGCGGCCTTGCCCAGGTGGAAGTCGGCGACGAACAGCGTGGCCTCGCGCGCCCACCACGCGGCGCGCTGCGGCAGGAGCGCGAGGCGCTCGCCCGCCACCTCGCAGGTGGCCGCGCCCGCGCTCACGCGAAGAGCGCCGGCTGGCGCCCGTCGTCCGCGTCCTCGGCGGAGGCGCGGTCGAACTCGAGCTGCATGCGCCGCACGCGGTCCGCGAGCTTCTCGCTCGAGAGCGACTCGCGCAGCCGCGCCACCATCAGCGGGAAGGCGAAGGGCGTCGGGCGCGGGGTCTGGCGCAGCACCACCGGCGCGGCCGAAAGGCGCGCGAGGGCCGCCGAGAGCCGCGAGTACTCGAGCTCGCGCTCCAGCACCTCGCGCTCGGCCTGCGCCAGCAGCGGGTTGCCCGCGTCCCAGCGCGCGAAGACCTCGTAGACGAGCCCGCTCGTGGCCTGCACCTG
>JAKOWJ010000154.1 GCA_029781595.1 Pseudomonadota bacterium
TCGGGATCGATGCCGTGCACCTCGCCCAGCGCCTCGCGCACATTACGCGACGTGCCCTCGGGAGCGAGGTGGGCCTTCTCCGCGATGGCGCGGTAGGCGGCGACGGCGCGCGGGCTGGTGCCGAGGGGGGACTCGTTGGAGCTGAGCTTGACCGGCACGACGCCGGGCGCGGCGTGCGACTTGCCCGGGACGTAGGGGGCAATGTCGAGGATGCCGGGCTGGGGAACGGGGCGGTCGGGCATGGCGGGTCGCGGGGCTGGCTGAAGGCGGCCGGACCATAGTGAAAGCGCCGGGCGATGGGAAGCGCGGCGGCTCAGCGCGCTGGCGGGGGCAGTTCCATCGCGGCCTGCGGGGCGAGGCCGGGCACGCGCACGTAATGCTCGAGGCGCTTGCGGCGCGGCACCGCGGGGAACAGCTCCTTGCGCGCGGAGACGACCAGTACCCCGGCGAAGGTCGGCCCGAACAGGCGCCCGGCGCGCTCGAAGAAGCGGGCCGATTTCAGCATCAGCCGGCGCTGGCTGGGCAGCAGGAACAGCGCCTCGCGGATGTTCTGGGGGGTGAAGGAGTGATCGCGCAGCAGCTTTTCGATCTGGCCGCGCGAGAACGGGTTGCCGGCGCCGAACGGGGTGCCTTCGCTGGCTGCCCAGAAGCCACTGCGGCGGGGCACGACGGCGATCAGGCGGCCGGTGGGGGCGGTGACGCGCCAGAGCTCGCGCATCAGTTCCTCGCCGTCGGCGATGTGCTCGAAGGCGTGGACGGCGAGGGTGAGGTCAACGCCAGCGTCGGTCAGCGGCAGTTCGAGCGGGTCGCAGAGCACGGTGCGCGACGGACCCTCGCGCGGCCATGCCGACGAGCCCTGGCGCTGCGGCATGAAGGCGATCACCCGTTCCGCCGGCTCGAGGGCGAAGCGGAGGTAGGGCGTGGCAAAGCCGAGGCCCATGACGCGCAGGCCCCGCACATCACCGGCGAGGCGCAGCACCTCCTCGCGCACGAGGGCGCGGGCGACCTTGCCGAGGGGGGACTTGTAGAACTGGATGACCCGGGCGACGTCGGGGGTCATGGCATCGCCTCCAACTCAGGCTAAGGTGCCGCAAGCGGAGCGGGCTGTCACCCGTCCGCCCGCAGAGTGCGTGAGGAGCTGCCCCGTGAGCCTGATCATCGATGTCTTCATGTGCCA
>JAKOWJ010000204.1 GCA_029781595.1 Pseudomonadota bacterium
CGCCGAGCTCGCACAAGGCGACCCTGATGCGCGCCTGGATGGAGGCGCGCGGCCTGGGTTCGCGCTTCGTCTGCCCGGCATTGCCGTACCGTCCGCGCGAGGCCATCGCGCTCGTCGAGCGGCTCGCGCGCGAGACGGGTCCCTCGACCTGCCTCGTCGGAAGCTCGCTGGGCGGTTTCTACGCGACCCACCTCGCCGAGAAATTCCGCCTGCGCGCGGTGCTGCTCAATCCGGCGGTCGCACCGCTGGAAGCGCTCGAACGCGCGCTGGGACCGCAGCAGAACCTGTATACCGGCGAGCGATACGAGCTTCGCCGGGAGGACGTCGAAGCCTGGCGCGAGATCGACCCGCCGTCGATCGACCCGGAGCGCTACCTGCTGATCCTCGAGTCGGGCGACGAGGTCCTCGACTACCGCAAGGCGCTGGCGCGTTTCGAAGGCGCGCGGACCGTGCTGCGCCAGGGCGGCGACCATACCCTGCAGAGCTTCCCGGAGCACCTGCCGCGCATCCTGCGGTTCGCGGGATTGGGCGAGGAGGCGAGCCGCCCGTGAACATCCTCTACGAGGAAACCGGCGAGCTGAAGGTCGGCAGCGTGCTCGAGCAGGCGCCCGCGTCGTTCCAGATCGAGAGCCCGCACGGGCGCCGCAGCAAGGTCAAGGCGGCCAACGTGCTGCTCGAATTCGCGCAGCCGGCGCCCGCCAGGCTGCTCGAGGAAGCGCAGGCGTACGCGGCCGGCATCGAGACCGACTTCCTGTGGCAATGCTGCCCGTCGGGCGAATTCACGTTCGCGGACCTGGCCAAGGACTACGCAGGCCACGCGCCCTCCACGGTGGAGGCGGCCGGCGTGCTCCTGAAGCTCCACTCCGCGCCGATGCATTTCTATCGCCGCGGCCGCGGCCGGTTCCAGGCCGCGCCCGAGGAAACGCTCAAGGCCGCGCTCGCCAGCGCCGAGAAGAAGCGCCGGCAGCAGGAGGCGATCGAGCTCTGGGCGCAGGCGCTCGCGCGGTTCGAATGCCCGACCGAAATCGCCGCCCGCCGCGACGAGCTCCTCTACGAGCCCGACCGCAACCGGCCGGAGACCAAGGCCTTCGAGCAGGCCTGCAAGGCGACCGGCCTCGCGCCCGCGCGGCTCTTCGAGCGATGCGGCCTGCTCCCGGACAGCCACGACTACCACCTCGGGCGTTTCCTGCACGAGTTCTTTCCGCGGGGCGCCGCGTTCCCGGCCCACGGGATT
>JAKOWJ010000218.1 GCA_029781595.1 Pseudomonadota bacterium
CTCGCCGGCCACCTCGTGAAGGCCGCGGCGTTCATGATGCTGTGGCGGGCGGCCTCCGCCATCGCCATCGACGCGCCGCGGCGCGCGCTCGCGGCGAGCGAGGCGCGCTTCCGCAACCTGGCGCGGCTCACCGCGGACTGGTACTGGGAGCAGGACGAGAACCTGCGCTTCACGCGCATCGAGGGCGACCTCACGTCCCGCACGGGGCTGCCGGAGTCGCAGTATCTCGGCCGCACGCGGCGCGAGGCGCTGGGCGACCGGCTGCGCGAGTTCGACTGGGAGGCGCACGACCGCCTGCTCGCGGCCCGCCGCCCCTTCCGCGACATGCTGCTCGAGATGGCGCTGCCGGCGGGCGGCACGCGCTTCCTGTCGGTGAGCGGCGAGCCGGTGTTCGACGCCGGCGGGCGCTTCGCGGGCTACCGGGGCGCCGGCAAGGACGTCACCGACCGCGTGCGCCTCGAGCGCGCGCTGCAGGATTCCGAGGAGCGCCTGCGCGCGGCCGTCGAGGGGGGCGGCCACAGCACCTGGGACATCGACCTGCGCACCGGCAAGTCGCACTTCTGGGGAGACCTGCCGCGGCACCTGGGCTACGGCGACCTGCACCCCGGCCTCGATGAGCTCGACCGCTACCTGCACCCCGACGACGTGGCGGGCGCCCTGGAGGCGCGCCGGCGCCACTTCCGCGGCGAGACGGAGCGCCTGGACGCCGAGTTCCGCCTGCGCCGCCGCGACGGGACCTGGGCGTGGGTGCTCGCGAGCGGGCGCGTCATCGAGCGCAGCCCGTCCGGCCGCGCCCGGCGCATGGTGGGCACGCTCACCGACATCTCGGAGCGAAAGTCCATCGAGCGCCAGCTCGCCGAGTCCAACCAGCGCTTCCTCGCCGTGTTCGAGCGCAGCGCCATCGCGCTCGCCCTCGTCGAGCAGGAGACGGGCCGATTCCTCGACGTCAACGCCGCCAACGAGGCGCTCACCGGATACGGGGCCGCCGAGTGCATCGGCCGCACCTCGGCGCAGATGGGGTACTGGGTGAACGAGGAGGAGCGCGAGCGGGCGTGGGAGAGCCTGCGCCGCGACGGGCGCCTGGCCGGGTTCGTCTGCCGCCAGCGCTCCCGCGACGGCACCGTGCGCGAGCTGCAGCTCTTCGCGGAGGTCATCCACCTGGGGGGGCGGCGCGTCATCCTCTCCCAGAAGGTCGACGTCACCACGCAGCGCGCCGCCGAGCGCCGCCTGGTGGAGAGCGAGGAGTGGATGCGGGCCCTCTTCGAGCGCTCGCCGCTCGCGAGCGTGGTGATCGACATCGAGGATCGCACCATCGTCGACGCCAACGCGGTGTTCACGACCTTCCTGGGCCGCGAGCGCGGGGCCGTGGTCGGCCGCACCGGGGCGGAGCTCGGGCTGTGGCCGGACGAGGACGACCGGTCGCGGATGTACCAGGCCCTGCGCAGCAAGGGGCGGTTCCAGCGGCTCGAGGTGCGCGTGCGGGCCCGCGACGGCGCGATCGCCGAGACCCTGCTCTTCGGCGAGGTCCTGTCGCGCGGCGGCCGTCCGCTGCTCGTCGTGCAGGCCGTGGACCTCACGCAGCGCCTGCAGGCCGAGCGCGAGCTCGCGAGCGTGAACGCCGGGCTCGAGCGGCGCGTCGAGGAGCGCACGCGCGAGCTGCGCGCCTCCAACGAGGAGCTGGAGGCCTTCTCCTACACGGTGGCGCACGACCTGCGCGCGCCGCTGCGGGCCATCGACGGCTACAGCCACCTGCTGGGCGAGGCGGCCGCGGCCGGCGACGCCGCCGAGGTCCCGGGCCTGCTCGCGAAGGTGCGCCGCAACGTGACCGGCATGGAGCGCCTCATCGACGGCCTGCTGCACTACGCCCGCCTGGGCCGCCAGGAGGTGCAGCGCATGCCCGTGGACATGGCGCGGCTCGCCGCCGAGGCGCGCCTCACGCTCGCCGACCAGTTCCCCGGCACGGCCGTGGAGATCGGGCCGATGCCGCCGGCGCGCGGCGACCCGGAGCTGCTGCGGCAGGTGTGGACGAACCTGCTCGCCAACGCCTGCAAGTTCTCCGCCGGCGTCCCCTCGCCCCGCGTGCGCGCCGGCGCCGAGCCGGCCGACGGCGGCACGACCTACTTCGTGTCGGACAACGGGGCGGGCTTCGACATGCGCTTCGCGGACAAGCTCTTCGGGATGTTCCAGCGCCTGCACACCGAGCGCGAGTTCGCCGGCTCCGGCGTGGGCCTCGCCGTGGTGGCGCGGATCGTCGAGCGCCACGGCGGCCGCGTCGCCGCCGAGGGCGCGCCGGGCCGCGGGGCCACGTTCCGCTTCTACGTCCCCGACGCCTGAGGCGGCATCAGCGCCTTGACGGTCTGCGCGTAGTCGCGCCAGTTGAACATCTTCGGCAGCGTGGCGACGGCGCCGGCCTCGCGCGCGCGGCCGACCGTCTCGGGCCGGTCGTCGCCGGAGAGCACGACGACGCGCGTGCGCCGGCACTCGGGCTGCGCCAGCAGGCGCTCGCAGGCCTCGATGCCGTCCATGCCGGGCATCCGGACGTCCATCAGGACGAGGTCCGGCCGAAGGCGCGCGGCGGCCTCGATGGCCGACGGGCCGTCGCCGGCCACGTGGACCTCGAAGCCGACCTCGCGCAGGGCCGCCGCGCCCAGCAGGCGCTCGCCCTCCTGGTCGTCGACGAGGAGCACGGTGGTGCGGAAGGCGGGAGAGGTCATGGCGCGCGCCTCAGGCCGCGAGGCGGAAGCGGGACACCGCCCCCAGCATCTCGGCCGACAGCGCCTCCACGCGGCCCGCGACTTCCGAGGCCTGTCGCGCGGAGACTCGCGTCTCCTCGGTGAGCCGCGAGATGCGCTCGACCTCCGCGCCGATGGTGCGGCTGGTGGCCGCCTGCTCGCGCAGCGCCGCGGCGATGTCCGAGACCACGGCCACGGCGTCGGTCGCGCCCTGGTCGATCGTCTGCATGATCTGGCCGGAATCGGTCACGAGCGTGACGCCCTCCTCCACCAGCCCCAGGGAGCCCTGCATGCCGTCGACGGCGCGGCCGGCCCCCTCCTGGATGGCGGAGACCATGTCGGTGATCTCCTGCGTGGCGGCGGTCGTGCGCTCGGCCAGCGTGCGAACCTGGTCGGCCACGACGGAGAAGCCGCGGCCCTGCTCGCCGGCGCGCGCCGCCTCGATGGCCGCGTTGAGCGCGAGCAGGTTCGTCTGCTCGGCGATGTCGCGGATCATCACCACGGCGGCGGAGATGCGCTGCGACTCGCTCCCCAGCCGGCCGATGGCGGTGCCGGCCTCGCCCACGGCGCTGGCGATCTGGCGGATCTGGTCGGAGGCCCGCGCGATGGCCCCGGAGCCGGAATCGCACAGGGTGCGCGTGCGCTCGGTGAAGCGGCTCGCGTCCTGCGCGTTGTCGCTCACGCTGCCCACGCTCACCGACATCTGCTCGACCCCGGCGGCGACGGACGTGGTGGCCTCGTTCTGGGTGCCGGCGCTCGCCTCGAGGGCGGCCGCCGTCCCGGTGAGGCTGCGCGCGGCTTCCGCGAGCGTGGCGGCGTCGGCGCGCACGTGCGCGATGAGGCCCGCGATGCGCTCGCCCGTCTCGTCGATCTTGGCGGCGATGAGGTCGAGCTCGTTGCGCGTACGGCCCTCGCCCGCCCGGCCCACGCGCACCGTGAGATCGCCGCTGCCGAGGCGCTCGAGCGCCTCGACCAGGCGCGCCACGGGGACCAGGCGCGAGCGGATGAAGAAGAACAGCATCGCCCCGAGCAGGAGCGCGGCGACCACGCCCGCCGCCACGATCGCGTTGCGCAGGGCGACGGCGTCGTGCAGCAGCTCGTCGCGGAACGTGCCGCCGGCCACCACCAGCCCGCCCCAGGCGGGCGTGCGCTCGTAGGCCGCGAGCCAGGGCCGGGCCTTGCCCTGCGCGTCCTTCCACGGGAAGACGGCGTGGCCGGACTCGCCCGAGAGCATGTCGCGGAACGGGTGGCCGCCGGCCGCGTCGGGCGTCTCGGCGAGGTTCGCGCCCGCGAGGGCGGGATGGAAGAGCGCCACGCCCTTTTCCTTGCCGTCGGCGCGGAAGACGAAGGCGTATCCCGTCTCGCCGAAGCGCAGCGCGCCCACCGACTTGCCCAGGCTCGCCAGGATGTCGGTGAGGTCGAAGCCCACGAACAGGATCGCGTTCACCTTGCCGTCGGCGCCGCGCCGGGGCACGTATTTCGTCATGTACTGGCGGCCGAAGAGGCGCGCCGGGCCCAGGTAGGTCTCGCCCGCGAGCAGCTTGCGGTAGGCCGGGTGGTCGCGCGCGAGCAGCGTGCCGATGGCGCGCTCGCCCTTCTCGTTCTTGAGGGAGGTGGTCACGCGCACGAAGTCCTCGCCCGTGCGGGCGAACACGGTGGCCACGCCGCCCGTGGCGGCCGTGAAGTCGTCCACCGGCGCGAAGTCCAGGTTGAGCGGCAGCCCGGCGTATTCCAGCACCGGCGCGTCGAACGCGCCCACCATCACGCGGCGGTCCTCGCGCAGCACCATGTCGTCGGGGAAGCGCGAGACGAGGATGGCGGCCACCTTGTCGGTCTCGGCGATGGACACGTCGTAGGCAAGGTCCAGCAGCTGGCGGGCGCCGTGCAGTTCGGTGCGAAGGTGCCCCTCGGCGCTCTCCAGCGCGCTCGACTGCGTCCAGGCGGCCACGGTGGCCACCAGCGCGGCGATCACGAGCAGGGTGGAGACCGCCGAGACGGCCACGAACTGGTGCACGAGGGAGGCCCTCGCGAGACGGAAAGGAGAAGGGATATTCATGGTCGTGTTCGGTGCGATCGCGGTCGGTGGCCCCCGCGGGGAGGGCCGTTCCTGCCTATCGGCCGCCGGGCGCCGAACTGAAGCCCGGGGGCCGGCCGCCGCCCTCCCACTACAATAGGAGGCGATGAGTCCTTCCGCCCCCGCCGCCGCCCCGCCGGGCCCGGCCCACACGCCGATGATGCAGCAGTACCTGGCCCTCAAGGCCGGGTACCCGGACATGCTGCTCTTCTACCGCATGGGCGACTTCTACGAGCTCTTCCACGCCGATGCCGAGAAGGCCGCGAAGCTCCTGGACATCACCCTCACGACCCGCGGCGCCTCCGCCGGCCAGCCCATCCGCATGGCGGGCGTGCCCTTCCACGCCGTGGAGCAGTACCTCGCGAAGCTCGTCCGCCAGGGCGAGTCCGTCGCCATCTGCGAGCAGGTGGGCGACCCCGCGCTCGCCAAGGGCCCGGTGGAGCGCAAGGTGGTGCGCGTGGTCACCCCGGGCACGCTCACCGACTCCGCGCTGCTCGCGGCCACGCGCGAGAGCCTGCTGGTGGCGGCCGTCGTCGCGGGCGCCACTGCCGGCCTCGCCTGGCTCTCGCTCGCGAGCGGGCGCCTGCGCGTGACGGAGGTGCCGGCGCGGCGCCTGGCGGCCGAGCCCGAGCGCCTGCGGCCGGCCGAGCTCCTGGTGCCGGACGACGGCGCGCCCCCCGAAGCGCCGCCGGGCGTGCCCGTGAAGCGCGTGGAATCGTGGCAGTTCGACCCGGCCTCGGCGGCGCGCGAGCTCGCGCGCCAGTTCGGAACGGCCGACCTCGCCGGCTACGGCGTCGAGGGCCTGGGGCCCGCGCTGGGCGCCGCCGGCGCCCTGCTCGCCTACGCGCGCCACACGCAGCAGTCCGCGCTGCCGCACGTGACGGGCCTCGCGGTCGAGCGCGAGAGCGAGTTCGTGCAGATGGACGCGCCCACGCGCCGCAACCTCGAGATCACCGAGACGCTCTCCGGCGCCGACTCGCCCACGCTCGCCTCGCTCCTGGACCGCTGCGCCACGGCCATGGGCAGCCGGCGCCTGCGCCACTGGCTGCACCACCCGCTGCGCGACACGGCGGCGCTCGGCCGGCGCCACGACGCCGTGGGCGCGCTCCTCGATCCCGGAGCGGCCGTGCGCCACGCGGCGGTGCTGCGCGAGCTCGCGGGCTGGTCGGACGTCGAGCGCATCGCCTCGCGCGTCGCGCTGGGCACCGCGCGCCCGCGCGACCTCGCGGGACTGCGCGACACCCTGGCCTCGCTGCCGCGCCTGCACGCCCTGCTCGCCGCCGGCGGCCCGCTCGCCGGGCTGGCCGGGCCGCTCGCGCCGGCGGACGACGTGCACGCGGACCTCTCGGCCTCGCTGCGCGAGGAGCCGGCCGCCGCGGTGCGCGACGGCGGCGTGATCGCCGACGGCCACGACGGCGAGCTCGACGAGCTGCGCGCCCTGCAGGGCGACTGCGGCGCCTTCCTGCTCGACATGGAGCGGCGCGAGCGCGAGCGCACGGGCATCGCCAACCTGCGCGTCGAGTTCAACAAGGTGCACGGCTTCTTCATCGAGGTGACGCAGGGCAACCTCGACAAGGTGCCGGTCGAGTACAAGCGCCGGCAGACGATGAAGAACGCCGAGCGCTTCATCACGCCGGAGCTCAAGGCCTTCGAGGACAAGGCCCTGGCCGCCGGCGAGCGCGCGCTGGCCCGCGAGCGCGAGCTCTACGAGGCCCTGCTCGGCCGGCTGCTGGGCCACCTGGCGCGGCTGCAGGCCATCGCCGACGCGGCCGCCGACCTGGACGCGCTGGCCGCGCTGGCCGCCTCGGCCGAGGCGCTGCGCCTGGCGCGGCCCGTCTTCACCGGCGAGGACGCGATCGAGATCGTCGGCGGGCGCCACCTCGTGGTGGAGAGCCAGGTCGAGGACTTCATCCCCAACGACACGAGCCTCACGCGCTCGCGCCAGCTGCTGCTCGTCACGGGCCCCAACATGGGCGGCAAGTCCACCTACATGCGCCAGGTCGCGCAGATCGCCCTGCTCGCGCACTGCGGCGCGTTCGTCCCCGCCGCCTCGGCCACGCTGGGCCCCCTCGACCGGATCTTCACGCGCATCGGCGCCTCGGACGACCTGGCGGGCGGGCGCTCCACCTTCATGGTGGAGATGACGGAGGCCGCGGCCATCCTCAACGGCGCCACGCCGCGCAGCCTCGTTCTGGTGGACGAGATCGGCCGCGGCACCTCCACCTTCGACGGCCTGGCCCTCGCCTACGCGATCGCGAGGCACCTGGCCGAGCGCGTGCGCTGCTACACGCTCTTCGCGACCCACTACTTCGAGCTCACCGAGCTCGCCGCGCAGCTGCCCAACGTCGCCAACGTGCACCTGGACGCCGTCGAGCACCGAGACCGCATCGTCTTCCTGCACCGCCTGGAGCCGGGTCCCGCGGACAAGTCCTACGGCATCCACGTGGCGCACCTCGCGGGCATTCCCAAGGAGGTGGTGCGCGCGGCGAGGAAGCACCTGGCGGAGCTCGAGACGCACCTGCGCCCTTCCGGCCCGCAGCCGGACCTCTTCGCGGCCCCGGCCGCCGCGCCGGAGCCCGAGCCGCACCCCGCGCTCGACGCGCTGGCCGACCTCGACCCGGACGCCCTCACACCGCGCGAGGCGCTCGAGGCGCTCTACCGGCTGCGAAAGCTCCTGGAATGAGGACCGGACGGGCCCTTCGCGCCGCGGTGGCCGCCCTGGCCGCCGTCCTGGCCGGCTGCGCCGCGCGGCCGCCCGGCCCCGACGCGTTCGCGTTCGCCGTGATCGGCGACGCGCCGTACGAGGACCGCGAGCTGCCGCTCTTCGACGCGATGCTGGCCGGGCTCGCCCCCGAGCCGCTCGCGTTCGTGGTGCACGTGGGCGACTTCAAGCGCGGCAGCGGGCCGCCGTGCACCGACGCGCTCTACGCGGACCGCCGCGCGCGCCTGGACGCTTCGCCCCACCCCCTCGTGTACACGCCGGGCGACAACGACTGGACGGACTGCCGCCGCGAGGCCAGCGGACGCGCCGACCCGCTCGAGCGCCTGCGCCGCCTGCGCGAGATCTTCTTCGCCGACGCCTTCTCGCTCGGGCGCGTGCGCATGCCGGTGGCCGTGCAGGACGGCTGCGCGGCGCGCGACGGCGCCGCCTGCCGCTGTCCGGGGCTGCCCGAGAACCGGCTGTGGACCAAGCGCGGGGTCGTCTTCGCCACGGTCCACCGCGTGGGCAGCAACGACGGCCGCGGCTTCGACGCCGCCGGCGACGCGGAGCAGCGCTGCCGCGAGGCCGCCGGCCGCGCCTGGATCGAGCGCGCCCTGCGCCTCGCGGAGTCGCCCGGCATGCGCGGGCTCGCGCTCTTCACCCAGGCCGACCCGTGGGTGAAGAGCCGCGACGGCGCCTACGACGGCCTGCTCGCGCAGGTGGCGGCGGGCGCGCGCCGCCTGGCCAAGCCCGTGCTCTTCGTGCACGGCGACACGCACGAGTACCGCGCGGACCATCCCTTCGTCGACGGCTTCGGCAAGCCCGTGGAGAACGCGCTGCGCGTGGAGTCCTTCGGCAGCCCGCAGGTGGGCTGGGTGCGCGTCACCGTCGACCCGGAAGACCCCGCGCTCTTCCGCGCCGAGCCGCACGGCCCGCCGGCCGCCGCGGGCGGCTAGCCCTCGCCGTCCTCCGGCGCGTGCTCGCCGTGGGCGTGGCCGTGCCGCAGCTCGTCCGGGCTGGCCTCGCGCACCTCCACGATGCGGCACTTGAACCAGACGCGCTCGCCCGCGAGGGGATGGTTGCCGTCGACCACGACCTTGTCGTCCGTGATGCCGGTCACCGTGTAGATGCGCGTGTCGCCGGGATCGCCCTCGCCCGGCACGCCCTCGAAGCGCATGCCCTCCTGCAGCACGTCCGGGAAGGACTCGCGCGGCTCCACGCGCAGCAGCATCGGGTCGTAGTCGCCGAAGGCGTCCTCGGGCTCGAGCGAGAGCGCCACCTCGTGCCCGGGGCCGTGGCCCTCGAGCGCCGCCTCCACCTTCGGGAAGATGCCGCCGTGCCCGCCGTGCAGGTAGGCCACGGTCGCGCCCTCGTCGTCCAGGAGCCGGCCGTCGGCGTCGCGGATCTCGTAGGCGACCGTGACGACCGTCGCGGCCTCAGCCCGCGCGGCCATTGAGGGACTTCACCTTCTTGAGCACCTCGTCGGCGTGGTCCTTGGGGCTCACGTCGCGCAGCACGTGCCGCAGGATGCCCTTCTTGTCGATGATGAAGGTCGAGCGCGTGAGGCACTCCTTCTCGCGCCCGTCGACCACGCGGCGCTCGAGCACGTCGTACTTGCGGCACACCTCGGCGTCCGCGTCGGAGAGCAGCTGCACCGACAGGCCCTCCTCGTCGCGGAACGCGGCGTGCGAGAGGACGTCGTCGCGGGAGATGCCGAAGACCACCGTGTCCAGGCGCGAGAACTCCTGCTCGCGGTCGCTGAAGTCGACCGCCTGGATGGTGCAGCCCGGCGTGCCGTCGCGCGGGTAGAAATAGAGGACGACGTTCTTCTTCCCGCGGTAGCTGGAGAGATTCATGATCTCCATGCTCGCGTCCGGGAGGGAGAATGTCGGGGCGGGGTGTCCAACCTGTAACATGGTCTCCTCGAATTTCGCCGATCGATTCTAGCGGATTTTCATGGCGCGCAAGGGTGGCCCCCGCGGGGGGCGAGCAGGCGGCAAGGTCCCCGCGTTCCCGGGGCCGATGGACACGGCGCGGTTCCTGCGCGAGCACTGGCAGAAGCGCCCGCTCCTGGTGCGCGGCGCCTTCCCGGGGTTCGTCGATCCCCTGGACGCGCGGGAGGTGCTCGCGCTCGCGTGCTCGCCGGACGCGGAGTCGCGGCTCGTCGAGCGCGACGGCCGCTGGTGGTCCGTGCGGCACGGCCCGTTCACCCGCGCGGGCCTCGCGCGGCAGCCGGCGCGGGACTGGACGGTGCTGGTGCAGGACACCAACCACTTCAGCGACCGCGCGCAGGCGCTGCTCGAGCGCTTCTCCTTCGTGCCGCGCGCGCGGCTCGACGACCTCATGGTGAGCTACGCGGTGCCGGGCGGCACGGTGGGCCCCCACGTCGACTCCTACGACGTCTTCCTCATCCAGGGGATGGGCCGGCGCCGCTGGCAGGTCTCCGGCCAGTCGGACCTCGAATTCGTGCCGGGGCTGGACCTGAAGGTGCTGCGCCGCTTCCGGTCCGGGCGCGAGTGGGTCCTGGAGCCCGGCGACATGCTGTACCTGCCGCCGGACGTGGCGCACTACGGCGTGGCGCTCACCGACTGCCTCACGTGGTCGGTGGGCTTCCGCGCGCCGTCGGACGCGGAGCTCGCGGCCGGGTTCCTCGACTTCCTGGGCGAGCGCCTCGCGCTCGAGGGCCGCTACGGCGACCCCGGCCTCGCGCCCGCGCGGGCCGCGGGACGCATCCCGGAGGCGCTGCTCGGGCACGTGTCGCGGGT
>JAKOWJ010000229.1 GCA_029781595.1 Pseudomonadota bacterium
GAGGCGCTTCGCACGGAAGACGTGGCCACGGGCTCGGTGCGCGACGGGGCCCTGGCGGCCGTCTCGCAGCAGGTGGCCAAGGACCTCACGGCGGAAGTCGGCGTGCGCTACGCCGCCGAGCGCGGCACCACGGCCGCGGTGCCGCCGGTGCAGGGCCAGCCGGCGCCGCAGCCGCTGCCCGAATCGGTGACGACCGTGCGCGGGCGTCTCACGGGACAGCTTCCGTTCCTCGATGGCGCCAGCGTGTACGGCGAGGCCGAGGTGGACGTGAAGGACACGGACCGGCGCATCCTCGCGGCCGGCGCCGAGTACCAGCTGCCCAACCGCGGGCGCCTCTACGCGCGCCACGAGTTCGTCTCCTCCATCACCGGGCCCTACGGCCTCAACGCCACCGAGCGGCAGAACACCAGCGCGGTGGGCGTGGACTTCGACTACATGAAGGACGGGCGGATGTTCAGCGAGTACCGCATCCGCGACGCGATGGCCGGCGGCGACGCCGAGGCGGCCCTGGGCCTTCGCAACCTGTGGTCCCTCGCCCCGGGCCTGAAGGTGGGCACCTCGCTCGAGCGCGTGCACGCCCTGTCGGGCACGGGCCAGAACGAGAACACCGCGGGCGCCGTCTCCCTCGAGTACACGGCCGACCCGCGCTGGAAGGGCTCCACGCGCCTGGAGCTGCGCGACGCCGCCACCACCGAGTCGCTGCTCTTCACGGTGGGCCTCGCGGCGAAGATCGACCGCGACTGGACGGCGCTCGCGCGCAACGCCTACTCGCTGCAGCGCGCCAAGGACGGCGGCTCGGAGCGCGTGGTCGAGCGCCTGCAGGCGGGCCTCGCCTGGCGCGACACCGAGACCAACCGCTGGAACGCGCTGGGCCGCGTGGAGCACCGCCTCGAGCAGGACGACACGCAGGCCGGCATCCAGCTCAAGACCACCACCACGCTCGTCTCGCTGCACGCGGACTGGCACCCGGTGCGGCCGTTCCTCGTCTCGGGCCGCTACGCCGCCAAGTGGACGACGGACAAGTCCAACGGCCTCGCCACGCGCTACCGCGCACAGGTTGTGGGCGGGCGCGCCACCTGGGAGTTCGCGCCGCGCTGGGACCTGGGCCTGGTCACGAGCCTGCTGGTTGGCGACGGCACGCAGTCGCGGCAGTATGGCGTCGGCGTGGAGCTCGGTTACCTGGTGACGACCAACCTGTGGGTGTCCGCGGGCTACAACTTCCTCGGCTACCGGGACGCGGACCTGGCCGGCGCCGACTACACCGCCAAGGGACCGTACGTGCGGCTGCGCTACAAGTTCGACGAAGACCTCGTGGCCCCGGTCCTCGGGGATAAGAAGGCCGGGGAGGGCGCGCGATGAGGCGCCTTGTCGCCGCGGGCCTCCTCGCGCTCGCCGCCGCCCTTGCCGCGGCGCCCGTCGCCGCGCAGGTGTGCGCCGTGCCCGGCTCCTCGGGCGTGGGGTCCCTCTCGGGCCCGGTCAACACCTATTACCCCGGCGCGGGCTTCGCCCCGGCCGGCTCGACGTCCATCCCCGTCGGCAGCCCGGACCCGCGCGGCAGCTCGACGCCCATCGCCGCCGGCGACCTGCTGCTGGTCATCCAGATCCAGGACGCCTCGATCAGCAGCGCCAACACCGCCTCCTACGGCGGCAGCGGCGGCGGCACGGGCTACACCTCGCTCAACAGCGCGGGCCTGTACGAGTACGCCGTGGCGGCCGGGCCCGTGAGCCTGGGCGTGGTGCCCCTCACGGCGCCGCTCGCCAACAGCTACGCCACGGGCGCGGCCAATTCGCTGCAGGGCCAGCGCCGCTTCCAGGTGGTGCGCGTGCCGCAGTACTCCAGCGCCACGCTCACGGCGGGGATAGACGCGCCGCCGTGGGACGGCAGCACGGGCGGCATCGTCGCCTTCGACGTCGCCGGCCAGCTCAACTGGAACGGCCAGACGGTGAACGTCGCGGGCCGCGGCTTCCGCGGCGGCGGCGCGCAGTGCTCCACCTCCAACGGCACGGGCGACACCGTCGCCAACACGGACTACCGCACGCGCGTGGGCGGCGGCACGCTCAACCTGGGCGGCACGGGAAGCGTGCCCAACGGCGCCAAGGGCGAGGGCGTCGCGGGCACGCCGATCCTCGTGTTCACGCCCGCCACGCCGGGCAACAACGGCGCCGGCACCGTGACCAACACCGGCGGCACCGACGGCACCACCGGCGGCTATCCCTCGGGGAGCTTCGGCCGCGGCGCACCGGGCAACGCGGGCGGCGGCGGCACCGACGGCAACCCCACGGCCAACGACCAGAACACGGGTGGCGGCGGTGGCGGCAACTACGGCATCGGCGGCAAGGGCGGCTTCGGGTGGACGCCCGGCACGCCCCCGGGGTTCGACACGGGCGGCTTCGGCGGCATGTCGATGCCGGTGGCGCCGGCGCGCCTCTTCTTCGGCGGCGGCGGCGGCGCGGGCACCACCAACAACTGCACGGGCACGCCGGGCGCAGGCGCGGCCTCCTCGGGCGCGGCCGGCGGCGGCATGGTCCTCATCCGCGCGGGCAGCACGATCAACGGCGGCACGATCACGGCGCGCGGCACGAGCGCCAACACCTCCATCACCAACGACGCCTCGGGCGGCGGCGGCGCCGGCGGCAGCGTGCTCGTGTTCGTCGACAACGGCGGCGGGTCCACGGGCGCCTCGATCGACGTGAGCGGCGGCAACGGCGGCAGCAACACCGGCGGCGGCTCGCCGCACGGGCCCGGCGGCGGCGGCAGCGGCGGCTACGCGGCCCTGTCCGGCGCCTCGGCGGTGAGCCTGGCGGGCGGCGCCAACGGCACCACCGCGGCGAGCGCCACGTCCACGATCGACTACGGCTCGACGACCTCCGTCGGCGGCCTGGACATCGTGAGCCTCACGTCCTCGCAGATCCCGGGCGCGGGCGTGTCCTCGGCGTGCTTCCCCTCCCTCACGGTCACGAAGGCGACCAGCACGCCGTACGTCTCGGCGGGCGCGCCGGCCACCTGGACGATCACGGTGGCGAACCTCGCGGGGCGCGGCGCCGCGGACACCGTGCGCATCGACGACGCGCTGCCCGCCAACCCGAACATCACCTATGCCGCGACGAGCTCGGTGGCGTTCGCCGGCGGCGCGTCGCGCCTGCCGACGGCCGACCCCACGCCGCCCACCGCGACGCCGCAGTGGGGCGACTTCCGCATTCCCGGCGGCGGGTCGGTGGCCATCACCTTCACGGCCAACGTGGCGGCGGCCGTCGCCTCGGGCGTCTACCAGAACTCGGCGACGGCGAGCTACCTCGACCCCACGCGCACCGCCGCGCAGCGCGTGAGCCCCGGCGGCGCCTACACCGCGGGCGGCACCGTGCCCGGCTCGAACTACAACCCGGCCTCGTCGACCAACGAGGACATCACGGTCATCAATCCCCCGCCGTCGTTCGCGAAGTCCTTCGCGCCCGCGGCCGTGGCGCCGGGCTCGCCCTCGGTGATGACGGTGACGATCACGAACCCCAACCCGGTCGTGCTCACCAACGCGGGGTTCACCGACAACTATCCCCCGGGCCTGGTGAACACCGCGGCGCCGGCCGGCGCCTCCACCTGCGGCGGCACGGTGGCGGCGGCCGCGGGCGGTGCCTCGCTCGCGCTCTCGGGCGCGAGCATCCCGGCCAACGGCAGCTGCACGGTCACGGCGAACGTGACCACCACCGGCACGGGCAGCTACACCAACACCCTCGCGGTGGGCGCGCTCACCGACGCGCAGGGCATCACCAACACGCTGGCCGCCTCCGGCACGCTCTACTCGACGGTGACGGTGGCCAAGTCGTTCTCGCCGACGGCCGTGGCGCCGGGCGCGAGCTCGACGGTGACGCTGGTGATCGCGAACCCGAATTCGGTGGCGGTCACGCTCGCCAACCCGGGCCTCACGGACAACCTCCCGGCCAACCTGCGCGCCACGGGCGGGGCGGTGACCTTCTCGGGCGCGGGCTGCACCGGCTTCGCGCCCACGAGCCTGGCGGCCAACGCGACGAGCCTCGTGCTCACGGCCGGCACGGTGCCGGCGGGCGGCTCGTGCACCGTCACCTTCGACGTGAACAGCACCGTGGCCGGCACCTACAACAACACGACCTCGGGCGTGACCACCACGGCCGGCACCACCGGCCCGCCGTCCAACACGGCGAGCCTGGGCGTGGGGCTCATCAACATCGCCAAGAACTTCTCGCCCGCGCAGATCCCGGCCGGCGGCACCACCACGCTCATCTACACGCTCACCAACCCGACGGGCGTGCCGCAGACGGGGGGCACCTTCCAGGACGCGCTCATCAACATGCAGGTGAGCGGCAACCAGGCGGTGGGCGGCACCTGCACGGGCACCACGCCGGCCGCGCTCACCAACGGGCAGACGGCGCTCGCCTTCTCGGGCATCAACATCCCGGCGGCCGGCTGCACGATCACGGTCACCCTCACCTCGAGCGTGGTGGGCACGCACCCCAACGCGGCCAACGGCGTCACCACGGCGCTGCTGCCGCAGGGGCCCGGCTCGAACACCGACTACCTCACGGTGGTGGGCAAGCCCGCGATCGCCAAGGCCTTCTCGCCGGCGGGCGTGGCGCTGAACGGCAACTCGACGCTCACCTTCACGATCACCAACCCCAACACCATCGCGCTCACGGGCCTTTCGTTCACGGACGCCTATCCCGCCGGCATCCGCAACGCGACGCCGCTCGCCACGGGCGGCACGTGCACGGGCGTGGCGACCACCGCCGCCGCGGGCGGGGCGAGCTTCAACGTGACCGCCGGCTCGGTCGCGGCCGGGACGAGCTGCACCATCACGGTCGCCGTGACCGGCGTCGCCGCCGGTGCCTGGAACAACACGGCCTCCGGCGTGGCGAGCACGCAGGGCGGCACGGCGGGCGCGGGGTCCAACACCGCCACGCTCACGGTGTCGGCGCCGCCCACGATCACGAAGGCCTTCGGCACCAGCCCCATCGCCCAGGGCGGCACGAGCCTGCTCACCTTCACGCTGGCCAACCCCAACGCGACGGCGCTCACGAACCTGCGCTTCACCGACGCGCTGCCGGGCATGAGCACGGCCAACGCCACGATCGGCGGCACCTGCGGCGGCACGACGAGCACGCCGGCCCTGGTGGCGGGCGCGACGAACCTGGACTTCACCGTGCCCACGCTCGCCGGCGGCGCGAGCTGCACGATCACCGTGACGGTGACCAGCGCGGCTTCCGGCCCGCACGCCAACACCGCGAGCGGCGTCACCAGCACGCAGACGCCCACGGCGGGCACGCCCTCGAACACGGCCACGCTGGTGGTGCTTTCGCCGCCCGTGCTGCAGAAGAACTTCGTGAACGGCTCCATCGAGGCGGGCGGCACGGCCTCGCTCGTGTTCACGGTCACCAACCCGAACGCCTCGACGCCGCTCACCGCCGTGACCTTCGGCGACACGCTGGTCAACATGAGCCTGGCGGCGGGCACGGCGGCGAGCGACACCTGCGCGCTCTCGGACGTCTCCTCCGCCGGCGTCACGGCCGGCAGCACGTCCATCGCCCTGGCGCTGCCCACGCTCGGCGCCGGCGAGACCTGCACGATCACGGTGACCAACGTCACCTCGTCCATCGCGAGCCCGGCCGGCGGGCACCCGAACACGACGACGACCGTCTCGAGCGTGGAGACGACGATCAACCGCGGCGCCGCGGCCACGGGCAACCTCATCGTCTACGTGCCCCCGACGGTGACGAAGAGCTTCTCGCCGACGGCCGTGGGCACCAACACCACCTCGACCATCACCTTCACGGTCACCAACCCGAACGCGCTCACGCTCACCGACATCCGCTTCACGGACGACCTGCCGACGAACCTGGTGAACAACGCCGCGCAGACCTTCGTGGGCGCCGGGCGCGGCACCTGCGCCAGCACCATCCCCAGTACCAAGGCGGCGGGCACGGTCGACCCCATCACCTTCAACGCCATCACCCTCGCGCCGGGCGCGAGCTGCACGGTGCTGATGGACGTGACGAGCGGCACGGCGGGCTTCTACGCCAACACCGTCACGAACATCGTCTCCGACCAGACGCCCACGGCCACCACGGGCGGCACGGCGACGCTCACGGTGGGCGGGCGCCTGCGCCTGACGAAGACCTTCACCCCGGCGGCCATCGAGACGGGCGGCACCAGCACGATGTGCTTCACGGTGCAGAACGTGAACGCCGGCAACAACCAGGCGAACATCGACCTCACGGACGTGCTGCCCGCGGGCCTGCAGGCGGTGGGCGGGGCGGTGAGCTTCGTGAACGTGGCGGGCACCTGCACCTTCAACGGGACGGTGCCGACGATCACGGCAGGCGCGACCACGATCACGCTCACCAACTTCATCACCGACATCGACCAGGGCGACACCTGCGCCGTGGACATCGCGGTGACGGCCACCACGCCGGGCGACAAGGTCAACACGGTGACGGCCCCGCCGGCGGGCAACCCCACCTCGATCGACAACGCCTCGGACACCGCCACGCTCGTGGTGTACCAGCGGCCCACGATCGCCAAGGCCTTCTCGCCGGCGACGATCGCGGCGGGCGGGACCTCCACGATCACCTTCACGCTGGCCAACGCCCATCCCACCCGTGCGCTCACCAACGCCTCGTTCACGGACACGCTCGGGGGCATGTCCGTCGCCGGCGCCCAGGCGGTGGGCGGCACCTGCGCGGGGACGACGCCGGCGGCGCTGGCGAACGGCGCGACGAGCCTCGCGTTCTCGGGCATCACGATCCCGGCGGGCGGCAGCTGCACCGTGACGCTCGTGGTGACGAGCACGACGCCCGGCACGCTGCCCAACTTCGCCACCGGCGTCACGACGACGGAGACGCCCACGGCCGGCGCGGCCTCCGCGACGGTGAACCTCACGGTGGTGGGCACGAGCCTTTCCAAGGCGTTCTCGCCGGCCACCATCACCGCGGGCACGGTCGCGCGCCTGACCTTCACCGTGACCACCGGCGCCGGCACGCCGGCGCAGCCGAACCTCGCGTTCACCGCCAGCCTGCCCGCGGGCCTGGCGGTCGCCTCGCCCGCCAACGCCGCGACGACGTGCACGGGCGGCACGGTATCGGCGGCCGCCGGCGGCACGAGCGTCGCGCTGGCGGGCGGCTCCTTCGCGGCGGGCGACACGACCTGCACCGTGGGCGTGGACGTGACGGCCGCCTCGGCCGGCTCGTACACCAACAACGCGGGCAACCTCTCGGGCCTTTCGCCGGGGATGTCCACGGCGGGCCTCACGGCGACGCTCACCGTGAACGCGCCGCCCGCGCTCGCCAAGGCCTTCGCCCCGGCCACCATCGCCCCGGGCGCGACGAGCGTGCTCACCTTCACGATCGCGAACGGCGCCGGCAGCCCCGTGCAGTCCGGCCTCGCCTTCACCGACACCTTCCCGGCGGGCCTGGTGGTCGCGGCCACCCCGGGCGTGCAGACCAACTGCCCGGCGGGCGGCGGCTTCGGCGCGCCGGCCTTTGCCGTGAGCGCCCCGTCTGGGGCGGGCGCGGTGAGCGTCTCGGGCGCCTCGCTCAACGCCGGCGTCGCCTCCTGCCAGGTGCGCGTGAACGTGACGGCGGGC
>JAKOWJ010000231.1 GCA_029781595.1 Pseudomonadota bacterium
CGACGAGACGAGCCGCGTGCTCGCGGCGCTGGAGACCATGCAGTCGAACCTGCTGGCCCGCGCGGAAGCCGACCGCAGGAGCCTGGCGGAGATGACGCGGGTGAAGCAGGCGCTGGACGGCGTGCCGATGGCCGCCACCATCTCCGACGACCACAACCAGCTCGTGTACCTGAACGGGGCGGCGCGGGACTTCTGGACGGCGATGGCCCCGGGCCTGCGCCGCGAGGTGCCGGGGTTCGACCCCGCGAACATGACCGGGCACAGCCTGGCGGAGTACCTGGTCGACCCGGCCGTCCGCGCGGCCTACACGGCGGAGCTGCGCGAGCCGCGCACGCTCGACATCGTGCTCGGCGGCCGCGACGTGCGCGTGAGCGTGGCGCCGGTGCACGGCGAGGACGGCGCCTACCTCGGGCGGGTGAGCGTGTGGCAGGACCGCACGGAGGAACTGGCCGTGGAGCGGGAGGTGGCCGGCATCGTCGTGGCCGCTTCCCAGGGCGACTTCGCCCAGCGCGTGGCGACCGAGGGCAAGGAAGGCTTCTTCCTCCTGCTCGCCGAATCGCTCAACCGGCTGCTCGACACCACGGTCGAGGGCCTGGGCGAGGTGGTGCGCGTGCTCTCCGCGCTCGCCAAGGGCGACCTCACGCAGTCGATCGAGCGCGACTTCGCGGGCGTGTTCGGGAAGATGAAGGACGACATGAACGCGACCGTCGCGCAGCTCGAGAGCGTGGTGGGGCGCATCAAGGGCTCGGCCGAGTCGATCGGCACGGCCTCGCGCGAGATCGCGGCGGGCAACCAGGACCTCTCTTCGCGCACCGAGGAGCAGGCCTCGAGCCTGCAGCAGACGGCCTCCTCGATGGAGCAGCTCACGGCGACGGTGCGGCAGAACACGGACAACGCCAAGCAGGCCAACCAGCTGGCGGCCACGGCCTCGCAGATCGCGGTCAAGGGCGGCGAGGTGGTGGGCGAGGTGGTCTCGACGATGGGCTCGATCGAGGAGAGCTCCCGCAAGATCGTGGACATCATCGGGGTGATCGACGGCATCGCCTTCCAGACGAACATCCTGGCGCTCAACGCGGCGGTGGAGGCCGCGCGGGCGGGCGAGCAGGGCCGGGGCTTCGCGGTGGTGGCGAGCGAGGTGCGAAACCTCGCGCAGCGCTCGGCGCAGGCGGCCAAGGAGATCAAGTCGCTCATCGGCGACTCGGTGGAGAAGGTGGGCGCCGGCACGAAGCTCGTGGAGACGGCGGGCCGGACGATGGACGACGTGGTGGCGAGCGTCAAGCGCGTGACGGACATCATGGCCGAGATCACGGCGGCGAGCCTGGAGCAGAGCTCGGGGATCGAGCAGGTGAACCAGGCGATCACGCAGATGGACCAGGTGACGCAGCAGAACGCGGCGCTGGTCGAGCAGGCGGCCGCGGCCGCCGAG
>JAKOWJ010000240.1 GCA_029781595.1 Pseudomonadota bacterium
CGGCTCGGCGGCGGCGGCCGGGGGCGTGTCGCCCGCGGCGCAGGCCCGCAGCGCGTCGATGAGCGCGGCCGGGGCCGGCTCGGGCGGGTGCCCGCCCTCCATCTCGCCGAACATGCGGCGCACCTCGGCGGTGGCGGCCAGGATGTGGTCCATCATGGCCGTCGAGAGCGCGAGCTGGCCGCTGCGCAGCTGGTCGAAGAGGTTCTCGGTCTTGTGGCACAGGTCCACGAGCGCGGTCGCCTCGAGGAATCCCGCGCCGCCCTTCACGGTGTGGAACCCGCGGAAGATGCGGTTGAGGAGCTCGGCGTCGTCCGGGCGGTGCTCGAGCTCGACGAGGCGCACGTCCACGTCGTCGAGGAGCTCGCCGGCCTCCAGCAGGAAGTCGCGCAGCAGGTCCTGGTCGTCGGAAAGGGAGGACACTTCGGTCTCCGGTGGAATCAGAAGCCCAGGCTCTCGAGCAGGTCGTCGACCTGCGCCTGGCTGGTGACCACGTCGTCGCGGCCCGCGGAATCGACCACCGGCCCGGTGAGCCAGCCGTCGGCGGCCGTGGGGCGGCGCTCCTCGGGCGTGGTCTCGATGAGCAGCTTGAGGAGCTGGTTCTCGAGGTTCTGGGCCACGGTCACCACGCGCTGGATCACCTGGCCCGTGAGGTCGTGGAAGTCCTGCGCGACCATGATGTCGGTGAACACGGCGCTGGTGCGCGCGGTGCGCTCGGGCATCGTCGCGAGGAACTCGCGCGTGTGCAGGGCGAGGTCGCGGAACCCGTCCACGTCCATCTCGCGGCGCATCAGCTTCTCCCAGCCCCCGGAGAGCTCGCGCGCGTCGATCTCGAGCGCCTCCTGCAGGCCCTGGCCCTGCTCCACGGCGCCCAGCACCTTCTCGGCGGCCTGGCCGGTGAGGCTGGCGATGTAGGACAGGCGCGCCCGGGCGTCCGGGAGCGAGCCCACGGCGTCCTCCACGGTCTTGTCGTAGCCCAGCTCGCGCAGCGCGTCGTGCAGGTTGCGGGTGAGCATGCCGATGCGGTGGAAGACGTCGAACGCGTCTTCCGCTTCCGGCGCCGCCGGCGCGGGGGCGGCCGGTGCGGGGGCCGCCGGCGCCGGCGCAGACTTCTCGGCCTCGGCGCGCTGCGCCGCGACCTGGTCGAAGAGCGCCTCGAGGTCGTCATCCGCCGCGGAAACGGTCACGGGCGGCTCGATGGCCTTGGGCTTCGCCTTGGGCTTCGCCTCGGCCTGCGGGGGCGGGGGCGGCAGCTTGGGCTCGCGCGGGCGGCGCGCGCGCGGCGCGGATGGGGTCGGCATTCTGGTCTCCTTGTTGTCGCCGTCTCGGCTCGCGCGCCCTCAGGCGGCGATCTTGCCGAGGATCTTGGTGAGCTTCTCCTCGAGCGTGGCCTTGGTGAAGGGCTTGACGATGTAGCCGCTGGCGCCGATCTGGGCCGCGGTCACGATGTCCTCCTTCTTCGCCTCGGCCGTCACCAGCAGCACCGGCAGCGCCTTGAGCGCGGCGTCGGCGCGGATGGTGCGCAGCAGCTCGAAGCCGTTCATGTTGGGCATGTTCAGGTCGCTCACCACGAAGTCGTACTTGGCGCCGCGCAGCTTGGACAGGGCGTCCACGCCGTCCTCTGCCTCCTCGGCGTTCTGGTAGCCCAGCTCCTTGAGGAGGTTCCGCACGATCCTTCGCATCGTCGAGAAGTCGTCGACGATGAGGAATTTCATGTTGTCGGCCATCGCGGCCCTCCTCAGTGGCTGACGAGCCGCGCCGCGATCTCGTGCGACAGCTCGTCGGGGTGGAACTTGGCCACGTAGGCGTCCACGCCCACCTGCTGGCCGAGCTTGCGGTTGGCCACGCTGGAGAGCGAGGAGTGCATGACCACGTTCAGCCCGTTGAACCGCGCGTCGCTCTTGATGTGGCGCGTGAGCACGTAGCCGTCCATCTCGGGCATCTCGGCGTCGACCAGGATGAGGCCCAGGTGCTGCGCGAGGGGCTCGCCGGACTGGGCGCAGCGCGAGGCGATGACCTGCAGCTTCTCCCAGGCCTCGCGGCCGTTGGTGGCGTACTGGTACGGCAGGTGCATCTGGTCGAGCACCTCGGCGATCTTCTTGCGCGCCAGGGCCGAGTCGTCGGCGAAGAACACCTGGTTGGTACGCACCTGCGGCACCTCCTCGACGCGCGTGACGAGGTCCTCGCCCATCACGTCCGCCAGGATCTGCTCGACGTCGAGGATGGAGACGAGCTTGCCGCCGTCGAGCTCGGTGATGGCCGTCACGCGGCTCGCGCCGCCGGCCAGCATCGACTGCGGCGAGCGCACGTTCTCCCAGTCCACGCGCACGATGCGGTCCACGTCCGCGACCAGGAAGGCCTGGGTGCGCCCGGAGAACTCGGTGATGATGAGCTTGGCGCCGGCGTTCTCGTCGCCGATGCCCAGGCACTTGGCCAGGTGGATCACCGGCAGGATCGCGCCGCGCAGCGACACGATGCCCTCCACGCCGCGCGGCATGTTGGGCGTGCGCGTGATGGCCATGGCCTCGCACACCTCCCGGACCTTGAAGACGTTGATGCCGAAGGTCTCCGATCCGCCGAGCGAGAAGAGCAGGAGCTCCATCCGGTTCGAGCCCGCGAGGCGCGTGCGGTCGTTGACCATGTTCATGAGGGGGGTGTCGGGGGCTCCCATGGCTGGCTCCTGTCAGGATTTCAGTGCGAGGTTTGTGAAGGGGTTGTGGCGGCCGGCGCGGCCGGGGGCGCTGCGGAAGGGGCGGCGGCCGGCGCGGCCGGGGCCGCGGCCGCCTCGGGGGCGGGCGCCGGGGCCTCGGTGCCGCCGAGATCGGCGCCCGTCGAGGTGTTGAGGGTCGGGCCGCCCTTGCGCATCGCCTCCTCGGTCGCGCGGTTGAGCACGACGATGGAGATGCGCCGGTTGGCCGGGTCGAAGGGGTTGCCCGCGTCGAACGGGAGCGAGGAGGCAAGGCCCAGCACGCGCATCACCTTGGTCTCGTCCAGGCCCGCGTTGAGCAGCTCGCGGCGCGAGGCGTTGGCGCGGTCCGACGAGAGCTCCCAGTTGGAGTAGCCCTTGTCGCCGCCCGCGTAGGGCGAGGCGTCGGTGTGGCCCGAGAGCGTGATCTTGTGGTCCACGGTGTTGAGCACCGTGCCGATCTCGCGCAGGATCTCGCGCGTGTAGTCCTTGAGCCTCGCCTTGCCCGTGTCGAACATCGGCCGGTTCTGCTCGTCGATGATCTGGATGCGCAGGCCCTCGGAGGTGATGTCGAGCTTGATCTGGTTGCGGAAGGCCGCGATGCGCGGGTTCCTCGCGAGCGCGGCCTCGACCTTGCTCTTGAGCTCCTCGAGCTTGGCCCGCTCGCGCTTCTCGAGCTCGGCGCGCGCGGCCTGGAGGTTGAGCGTCTTCTTCTGCAGCTCGTTCTCGCCGCGCTTGACCTGGCCGTTCTGCCGCGACAGGTCCTGGCCGCCGCCCTTGATGACGCTGGAGGCGTCCCCGCTGCCCGAGCCGCCGTTCATGGCCACGGCCAGGGGCGTCTGGAAGTACTCGGCGATGCCCTGCAGGTCGCCCTTGGTGGTCGAGCCCAGCAGCCACATCAGCAGGAAGAAGGCCATCATCGCGGTCACGAAGTCGGCGTAGGCGATCTTCCACACGCCGCCGTGGTGGCCGCCCTCGACCTTCTTGATCCGCTTGATGACGATGGGCCGGGTGTCTTCCTTGCTCACGGAAGGCTCCTAGCGGGCCCGCGCGGGCTTGACCGCGCTCTCGAGCTCCTGGAACGTCGGGCGCTCGGTCGAGTAGAGGATCTTGCGGCCGAACTCCACGGCGAGCGAAGGGGCGTAGCCGTTGAGCGAGGCGAGCAGCGTCACCTTCACGCAGTTCAGTTCCTTGGTGGACTCGTCGCCGCGCTGCTCCAGGCGGCCGGAGAGCGGGCCCACGAATCCGTACGCGAGCAGGATCCCCAGGAAGGTGCCCACCAGCGCGTGCGCGATGAGCATGCCCAGCTCCGAGGGCGGCAGGCCCACCGAGGCCATCGTGTGCACCACGCCGAGCACCGCCGCCACGATGCCGAAGGCCGGGAGGCCATCGCCCATCTTCTGGATGGCGTGGGCCGGGATCAGCGCCTCGTGGTGGTGGGTCTCGATCTCGTTGTCCATCAGGTTCTCGATCTCCATCGGGTTCAGGTTCCCGCTCACCATGAGCCGCAGGTAGTCGGTGAGGAACTCGACCAGGTGGTGGTCGGCGGCGATCTCCGGGTACTTGCCGAACAGCGCGCTCTCGCCGGGGTTCTCCACGTCGCGCTCGATGGACATGAGGCCCTCCTTCCTCACCTTGGTGAGGATGTCGAAGAGCAGCCCCATGAGGGACAGGTAGCGCGCCTTGGTGTGCTTGGCGCCCTTGAGGGTGAGCGGCAGGGCCTTGAGCGTGGCCTTCACGGTCTTGGCCGAGTTGCCGGTGACGAACGCGCCGGAAGCGGCGCCCCCGATGATCAGCAGTTCGAGGGGCTGCCAGACGGCGCCCAGGTGCCCGCCCGCGAGGGCGAAGCCCCCGAAGACGGAACCGACCACGATGATGTAACCGACGATGACGAGCATGCGCTGGGCTCTTTTCGTAAGGGGGCGCACGACTCCCCATCCACCGGGCGGGATGGCGGAATAGGCGCCTGAGCAGATTTCGGCCTTTGCGCTCATATCTTTAGGTCAACTCCGGCACACGAGCCGGCACGAATGGGACGATAGGGCAGGTCCCCGCCCTGCGAAGGCGCAATCAAGGGGGATTTTCGGGGTCATCTCCGGCGAAGTGCGGTGTTCGCCGCCCGGGGGTGCCGGTTCCGGAGAGCCCGCCGTCGGATGTGTGGTCGACATTGGTGGCCGGGAGGCAGGAAGTCACCGTGGATTCCTGGGCACGCAAGCGTGACCGTCGGATGGGTGCCCAAGAAATCGGGGCCAGGCAACACACGCCAGGCCCCGATTTCTTACCCATCTACAAGCGAGAGCGCTTCGCTGCCTCGCCCGCGACGGTCGCGTGCCAAGGAATCCACGGTGACTTCCTGCCCCCCGGCCCCACCAGGACACAGCGCGGCACTTCGGGCGGCGGACCCTTCGGCGGCGTTGGTCGACGGTCCCCGAGCGGCGCATCCGTTCTCGACGCCGTGTCCACGAAGTGCGGCAGGCGGCGGGT
>JAKOWJ010000255.1 GCA_029781595.1 Pseudomonadota bacterium
CGCGAGAGGGCCGTCACCGCCGTGGAGTGCCGTGACGCCGCACGAGACGCGAGCCGATCGGACGAGGCCGCCGCGACACCGTGAAGCCGCGCCTCGGGGCCCGGGTCGCGGGGCATCGCCTCGGCGGCGCTCGACGCGCTGCCGAAGGGTCAGCTGCCTGCCAACGCCTCAGTCGCCTTCCGTGCGCTGCGCCGGAGCGCCCCCGGACATCGGCGGCCTTCCGCCGCGACACCGTGAAGCTGCGCCTCGGGGCCCGGGTCGCGGGGCATCGCCTCGGCGGCGCTCGACGCGCTGCCGAAGGGTCAGCTGCCTGCCAACACGTCAGTCGCCTTCGGTGCGCTGCGCCGGAGCGCCTTCGGGGAGCGCGCCACCGGCAGGCTCGGCCGGGCGGCCGGTGAGCCAGGCCTTGGCCTTGCGTCCCCACGTGTCCATGTAGGTGAAGAGCACCGGCACCACGACGAGCGTGAGCATCGTCGAGGTGATGATGCCGCCGATCACCGCGCGGCCCATCGGCGCGTTCTGCTCGCCGCCGTCGGCCGAGCCGATGGCCATGGGCAGCATGCCGAAGATCATGGCCATGGTGGTCATGAGGATCGGCCGCAGCCTCACCTGGCCCGCGGCCAGGATCGCGTCGTGGCGGCTCATGCCCTGGCGCATGCCGTGGTTGGTGAAGTCCACGAGCAGGATGGCGTTCTTCGTGACCAGCCCCATCAGCATGATGATGCCGATGATGGAGAAGATGTTGAGGGTGCTGCCCGTCACCAGCAGCGCGAGGAAGACGCCGATGAGCGTGAACGGGAGCGAAGCCATGATCGCCAGCGGCTGCAGGAAGCTGCCGAACTGCGAGGCGAGGATGATGTAGATGAAGATCACGGCCATGCCCAGGGCGGCCACGGCGGCGGTGAAGGATTCCTGCATGTCCTGCGTCTGCCCGGCCACGTCGAAGCGGTAGCCCGGCGGCAGCGTGATGGTCTTGAGCAGCTCCTGCACCTCCTTGCCCACGTCGCCCGAGGGCCGGCCCTCGACGTTGGCGTAGATGCCCACGCGCCGCTGCAGCTCCTGGCGCTTGATGATCTGCGGGCTGGTGGACTCCTTGAACTCCACCACCTGGCGAAGCGGGATCAGCACGGGCGCGCCGTTGGGCCCGGGCCTGGCGCTCACCACGCGAAGGTCCCCCAGGTCCGAGGTGATGCGCCGCTCGGACTTCGGCAGCTGCACGTTCACCTCGTAGTTCTGCCCGTCGGGCGCGAGCCAGTGGCCGATCACGTCGCCGGCCACGAGCGGGCGCACGGCGGCGCCGATCTGCGAGACGGTCAGGCCCAGGTCGCTCGCGAGCTCGTTGTTCACCTTGATGGTGATGGCCGGGTTGTTGGCCTTGAGGCTGCTCTCCAGGTCCGCGATGCCCTTGATCTTCGACAGGCGCGCCATCACCTCGGCCGACACCTTCTCCAGGCCCTCGTTCGAGGGGCCCAGCAGGTTGATCCAGATGGGCCGGTTGTAGCCCACGGAGAGCTCCACGCCCGGGATGGCGCGGATCTTCTCGCGCACCTTGGCCTCGAAGTCCTTCTGCGAGAGGTGCGGGCGCTCCTTGCGGTCCACGAGCTTCACCTCGATGCGCGCGGTGTTGCGGCCCTCGTCGGTGCCGGCGTTGGCCGACATGATGTACACCTCGGGGAAGCCGCGCAGGATCGCCTCGACCTGGCGCGTCTTGGCGTCGGTGTACTCCAGGCTGGAGCCCACGGGCGTGGTGATCTTGAACGAGGTGCGGCCCTCGTCGGATTCCGGCGCGAACTCCGTGCCCACCAGCGGCAGGACGAAGAAGCTCGCGACGAAGACCACGGTGGCGAGCGCGAGCACCTTCTTGCGGTTGCCCAGGGCCCACTCGAGGATCACGCCGTAGCGGTGGTGCGCCCACTCCACGCCCGCCTCGATGCGGTTCATCAGGCGCCCGAGCCAGGGCAGGCGGCGGAAGCGGCCCTCCACCGGGTCGCGCCAGATGGCCGAGAGCATCGGGTCCAGCGTGAAGCTCACGAAGAGCGAGACCAGCACGGCCACGGCCACCGTGATGCCGAACTGGAAGAAGAAGCGGCCGATGATGCCGGACATGAACGCCACGGGCACGAACACCGCCACGATGGCGAAGGTGGTGGCCATGACCGCCAGGCCGATCTCCTCGGTGCCCTCGCGCGCGGCGCGGAAGTGGTCCTTGCCCATGCCCAGGTGGCGCACGATGTTCTCGCGCACCACGATCGCGTCGTCGATGAGCAGGCCGATGCACAGCGACAGCGCCATGAGGGTGAGGAAGTTGAGCGTGAACCCGAAGAGGTACACCGCCACGAAGGTGGAGATGACCGAGATCGGCAGCGTGAGCCCGGTGATGATCGTGCTGCGCCAGGAGTGCAGGAACAGGAACACGATGAACACGGTGAGCAGGGCGCCCTCGACGATGGTGACCTTCACGCCGTTCAGGGCCCGCTCGATGAAGTCCACGTCCGCGTAAACCACCTGCAGCTTCACGTCGGGTGGCAGCACCTGCTCCAGGGCCTTGGCCGCGGCCTTGGCGCCCTTGCCCACCTCGACGATGTTGGCGTCCTGCACCTTGAGCACCTGGACGGTGAGGCCGGGCTTGCCGTTGATGCGCGAGTAGGAGTCGGCCTCGCGCTCGCCGTCGACCACCTCGGCCACCTGGTCCAGGTAGACGGGGCCGTTGGCGCGGCGCGCGACGATGATGCGGCCGAAGCTCGCCGGGTCCTTGATGCGGCCCTCGATGCGCACCAGGTGCTCGGTGGCGCCGTGCGAGATGCGGCCGGCCGGCACGTCCATGTTGGTCGCGCGGATGGCATTGACGATCTCGTCCACGCCGACGGACTGGGCCTGCATGCGGTCCGGCAGCAGGTTCACCAGCACCTGGCGGGTGACCTCGCCGAAGACGCGCACCTGGCCCACGCCCGGCACGTTCTGGAAGCGCTTGACGATCACCTGGTCGGTGAGCGTGGAGAGCTCGCGCAGCGTGCGCGAGGGCGAGGTGACGGCGAGCGTGACCACGGGCTGCGCGTTGTCGAAGTCGCCGCGCAGGATGAGCGGGTCGCGCGCCTCGCGCGGGAAGGACGGGCGGATCATCGCGACCTTGTCGCGGATGTCCTGCACCGCGCGCGCCATGTCGGTGTCCAGCCGGAACTCGATGTAGGTCTCGCTGCGCCCCTCGAAGGAGTTGGAGCGGATCACCTTCACGCCGTTGACGGTGTTGACCACCTCCTCGACGGGCTTGGTGATGTCGTTCTCCACCGCCTCCGGCGCGGCGCCCGGGTACTGGATCTGGATGAAGACGAAGGGGATCTCGATGTCCGGCATGCGCTCGACGCGCAGGCGGTTGTACGAGAACAGGCCCAGCACGCACAGCGCCACCATCACCATGGTGGCGAACACGGGCTGGTTGATGCTGGTCTTGGTGATCCACATGGCGGCGGGCCCCTAGCCTTCCTTGCCGGGGGCCGCGGCGGCCTCCTTGAGCACGGCGGCGGCGCCGGGCTTGAGCCCCAGCGCGCGCGAGCTCACCACCGTGGCGCCCTTCTCGAGGCCGCTCTTCACCTGGACCAGGCCCGCCTCCTCCTCGCGCAGGCCCAGCTCCACCGGGTGGCGCACCAGCTTGCCGCCCTCCAGCGTGAGGACGAAGGCCTGCCCGGCCTCCTCGCGCAGCGCCGTGGCGGGGATGACGGGCGAGGGCGCGGTCTGCGCCACGACGAGCGTGCCCTTGGCGAACATGCCGCCGCGCAGCGCCCCGTCGCGGTTGGACACCGACAGGTACACGCGGATGGAGCGCGAGGCGGGCTCGGCCGTGGGGTTGATGCGCTCCAGGCGCCCGACGAAGGCGCGCTCGCCGAAGCCGTCCACCTGGAAGCTGGCCTCCTGCCCGACGCGAAGGCCCGGCACCTCGGCGGCGGGCACCGGCGCCTCGATCTCCATGCGCGAGAGGTCCACCACCGTCACCAGCGCGCTGTCCACGCCCACCTTCTCGCCGGGGTTCACCATGCGCGCCGCGACGAAACCGTCGATGGGAGCGCGCACCTCGGCGTCGGCCTTGGCGTTGCGGGCGAGGCGCGCCTGCGCCTCGGCGGAGCGCACCGCGGCGTCGGCGGCGTCGAAGGCGCTCTGCGTGGTGTCGAAGGCGTTCTGCGAGATGAAGCCCTGCTGGCGCAGCTTCGCGCCGTTGTCGCGGTTCTTGGCGGCGATGGAGAGCCGGGCGCGCGCCTCCTCGAGGGCGGCCACCTGCGCATCCAGCCTCGCCTGCAGGTCCGAGGTGTCGATCTCCACGAGGAGCTGGCCCCGGGCCACGCGCTCGCCCTCGCGCACGGCCACGCGCCGCACCTCGCCGGGCACCTTGGAGCGCACCGTGGACTGGAAGAGCGGCGCGAGCGAGCCGGAGATGGGGATGGTGCGCGCGAGGCTGCGCAGCTCCACCACCGTCACGTCGGCCGGCGTGAACTCCAGCGTCGGCGCCGCCTTGGCCTTCTCCTCCTTCTTGGCGGGCGTGACGCGGGCGGCGATGAGGGTCCCGGCCAGGGCCACGGCCACCACGACGGCGACGGGCATGGCGTAGCGGCGCCGGGGGCGCGCGGTCGGGTCCGAAACGGTGGGGCGGGATTTCCGGAAGAGCATGGCGGGCGTCCTGGCTGGCGGCGCGGTGGGCCGGGTCGGCTTCGCGCTCGTGCCCCGTTGGATGCCGGGGCCGGCCGGTTTGGATTCAACCGGGAAGCGAGGCCGCGATTATAGATCGCGGGGGTATGCGGTCCCGTGACGATTCGTGATCTCCCGCGACCGGGCCCGGGGTATTCGTCCAGCATCCCACCGGTCACGGGCCGCGGCAAGCATCGCGGCGGGCGGGCCGGGCTCGGGCGCTTCCTGCCCCAGGAAGGCGAGGGCGCCGGCCAGGGCCGCCGAGGCCGCGCGGGCATCGAGCGCGGGAGCGAGCGTCTGCTTGGAGAGCTTTTCGCCGCCGTGCGTGGCCACGGGGACGTGAAGGTACCGCGGGGTCGGCAGTCCCAGGGCGCGCTGCAGCGCCACCTGGCGCGGCGTGGAGTCCAGGAGGTCGGCACCGCGCACCACGTCGGTGACGCCCAGGTCCGCGTCGTCCACCACCACCGCGAGCTGGTAGGCGAAGAGCCCGTCGCGGCGCAGGACCACGAAGTCGCCCACGTCCGAGGCAAGGTGCTGGGAGACGCGGTCCTGGACGCGGTCGACGAGGGCAACTTCCGCCGCCGGCACCCGGAAGCGAATGGCGCCGGGCACGTCCTCCGGCAGGGCGAGGTCGCGGCAGGTGCCGGGGTAGACGATGCCGTCGATGCCGTGCAGGCCCGAGTCGGCGATCTCGCGGCGCGAGCAGCGGCAGCGGTAGGCGAGCCCGGCCGCCCGGAGCCGTCCCAGCGCCTCGGCGTAGCGCGCGCCGCGGTCCCGCTGGCGGACCACGGGGCCGTCCCACTCGAGGCCCAGCGCCTCGAGCGTGCGCAGGATCGCGTCCTCGGCGCCGGCCACGGTGCGGGGCGCGTCCACGTCCTCGATCCTCAGGTGCCAGGCGCCGCCGGCCGCGCGCGCGTCGAGCCAGCTCGCCACCGCGGCGACGAGCGAGCCGAAGTGCAGCGGCCCGGTGGGGGAGGGGGCGAAGCGGCCGACGTATCCCACGGCAGGCTCAGGACAGGAGCGTCGCGGCCACGAGCGGATCCTCGAGGCGCTTCACGAACCACTTGGTGGCCTTGCCCGCGGTCTCGGGGCGCCAGGCCACCACCATCTCCCCGGGCGGGCGGGGAGAGGCGGCCTCCAGGAGGGCGAGCCGCCCGGCCCACGCCTCGCGCTCGGCGATCCACTTCGGGATCCAGCCCACGCCGAGGCCGGCCACGAGCGCGGCCACCTTGTCCTCGAGCGTGGCGACCGTGAGCACGTCCTGGCCCGACAGCAGCCCGGCGGTGCGCGGCGGCAGCAGCCGGGAGCTGTCCGCGACGCTCACCGCGCGGTGCTGCAGCAGGTCGCCGGCGGTGACCGGGGCGTCGGCCCGCGCCAGGGGGTGGAAGGGGGCGGCCACCAGGGACCACTGCACCTGCCCGAGGGGCTTGGCGGAGTACGCGCCGCCGGCCGGCGCGTCGCCGGAGGCGCCGATGGCGAGGTCGGCCCGGCCGGAGGCCAGCGCGTCCCAGGTGCCGCCCAGCACCTCGTGGAGGAAGCGCAGGCGGGTGCCGGAGTTGGCCTCGTAGAACTCGGTGGCGATGCCGTAGAGCTTGTCCGTGCCGATGAGGGTGTCCACCGCCAGGCGAAGCTCGGCCTCCCAGCCCTTGGCCACCTGGCGCACGCGGCACTCCAGGTCGGCGGCCGCGCGCAGCAGGTGCCGGCCCTCTTCCAGGAGCTCGCGGCCGGCCTCGGTGAGCTTGGCGCGGTGCCCCCTCCGGTCGAACAGCTGGACGTCCAGCGCCTCCTCGGCCTGCTGGACAGAGTAAGTGATCGCTGACGGGACACGGTGCAGCGCTTCGGCGGCGGCGGCGAACGAGCCCCGCCGGTCGATGGCATCCAGGACCTCGAGAGTGTCGAAGGTCAGCCTCATGTTCAAAAAATTGGAATGACTTTGTGAGAATTATTCGCTTTCATTATAGTTTTCTCAACCCCATCATGCACTTCATCGTTCAACGCCTATGGAAGAGAGGACCGCTATGAACACCCTACGACGCAGCGACGAGCGCGGAAAGGCCGACCACGGCTGGCTTCGGTCCTACCACTCCTTCTCCTTCGCCGACTACCACGACCCCGCCCACATGGGCTTCGGGGCCCTGCGCGTCATCAACGAGGACCGCGTCCGGCCCGGCACGGGATTCGGCACCCACGGCCACCGCGACATGGAGATCATCAGCTACGTGCTGGAGGGGGCCCTGGAGCACAAGGACAGCATGGGCAACGGCTCCGTGATCCGGCCCGGCAGCGTGCAGCGCATGAGCGCCGGCACGGGCGTGCGCCACAGCGAGTACAACCCCTCGGACCGCGAGGGCGTGCACTTCCTGCAGATCTGGATCGAGCCGGCCGTGCGCGGCATCGCGCCGGGCTACGAGGAGGCCACCTTCGACGCCGCGTCCAAGCGCGGGCGCCTGCGGCTGGTGGCCTCGCCGGATGGCCGCGAGGGCTCCGTCACGGTGCACCAGGACGCCCTCGTCTACGCCTCGCTGCTCGACGGCGACGAGCGCGCCACCCACGCGCTCGCCCCGGGCCGCCGGGCCTATGTGCACGTCGCGCGCGGCGAAGTCACCGCCAACGGCGAGCGCCTCGCGGCGGGCGACGCGCTGAAGGTCACGGGCGAAGCCGAGGTGCGCCTCGAGGCCGGCCGCGACGCCGAGATCCTGCTCTTCGACCTCGCCTGACATCCCTCACGGAAAGGAAACCGACATGAACCGTTCCCTCCAGGATTTCGCGGCCCTCGCCGGCCGCAGCCTCCTCGCCCTCATCTTCGTGATCTCCGGCTACGGCAAGATCACGGGCTTCGCCGGCACCGCGGCGTACATGGCCTCGAAGGGCCTGCCCATGGCCGACGTGCTGCTGGTGGGCGCCATCGCCGCCGAGCTGGGCGGAGGCCTCGCGATCGTCGCGGGCTGGAAGGCGCGCTGGGCCGCGCTCGCGCTCTTCCTCTTCATCATCCCGACCACCCTCGTCTTCCACAACCCGGCGGGGCTGCCGGCCGCCGAGGCGCAGGCGCAGACGATCCACTTCCTCAAGAACGTCTCGATCATGGGCGGCATGCTGCTGCTGGCCGCCTTCGGCCCGGGCGCCTGGAGCGTCGACGGGCGCGGCGGGCGGCGATGAGCGCCGCGGCTTCGCGGGCGGTGACGCGCGTCATCGCCTCGCACCCCGAATCGGCCGGCACGCTGCCCGTGCGGCGGGCGTTGCCGGAGCGCGACCGGCGCGCGGTAGGCCCGTGGGTGTTCCTCGACCACTTCGGGCCGTTTCGCGCCGAGCCGGGCGTGGACGGCGTCGGCCCGCACCCGCACGCGGGCATCGAGACCGTCACCTACCTCCTCGAGGGCCGCAACGAGCACCGCGACTCGGCCGGGCACGAGGGCATCGTGGAGGCCGGCGGCGCGCAGTGGATGACGGCGGGCAAGGGCGTGGTGCACGCCGAGCGCCCGCTCGCCGGCGGCGACGGCGCGGCGGTGCAGCACGGCATCCAGCTGTGGGTCTCGCTGCCGCGTGCCATGAAGATGATGCCGCCGCGATACCGGGCGCTGCCGGCGGACCGCATTCCCGTGGTGCGCCTGCCGGGAGCGAGCCTGCGCGTCGTGGCGGGCGAGCTCGCCGGCGCAAAGGGGCCGGCCGAGCCCGTGATGCCGTTGTTCCTCGGGCACCTCACCCTGGCCCCCGGGGAAAGCGTGGAGCTCGACGTCTGCGGCGGCCACGAGGCGGGTGCCTACGTGATCGCGGGCGAAGGCGAGTTCGGTTCCGGCGCCGCCCGCGCCTCTGCCGGCGAGCTGGCGCTCTTCGAGGACCAGGGCGGGCCGCTCGCCATCGCCGCGGGAGGCGAGGCGCCCCTCGAGGTGCTGCTCCTCGGCGGCGTGCCCGCGGAAGGCCCGCTCGTCTTCCACGGCCCCTTCGTCATGAACAGCGTCGAGCAGGCCCGCGCGGCGGAGATCGCCTACCGCAGCGGGCGCATGGGCACGCTGGCCGAGGCCGGCGCGGCGAACCCCTGAAACGTATCGGAGGAAGACGACATGCCACGCATCCTCGTGTTCGCCGGCAGCGCCCGGCGCGAATCCCTCAACAAGCGCCTGGCGCGCGCGGCCGCGGCATTCGTGCGCGAGGCGGGCGGCGAGGCGACCTTCGTGGACCTCGACGACTACCCCATCGCGCTCTACCACGGCGACCTGGAGGCGGCCTCCGGGATGCCGGAGCACGCGACGCGGCTGCGGCGGCTCTTTCTCGAGCACGACGCCCTGCTCATCGCCGCGCCCGAGAACAACTCGTCGATCACGGCGCTGCTCAAGAACACCATCGACTGGCTCTCGCGCGACTTGGCGGACGGCCGCGGCGAGAACTCGGGCCTCGCGCCGTGGCGCGGCAAGGTGGCGGGCCTCATGGCCGCCTCGCCCGGGGCGTTCGGGGGCGTTCGCGCGCTGCCGCACCTGCGCCAGGTGCTCTCCGCGCTGGGCGTGACCGTGCTGGGCACACAGGTGCCGGTGCCGCGGGCGGACCACGCCCTGCCCGCCGAAGGCGGCATCACGGACGAGCGTGCCGCCCGGGCCGTGCGCGAGCTTGCGCGCGCGCTCGTGGAAGCGGCCGGCCGGCTCGCGCCCCGCGGTTGAATCCCGCGGCGGTGCCTGCATCTGATCAAGGTCAATGGGGAATTTGCCCCCGCGGGGCGGATTGCCGGATACTATGGGGGGGATAGGAAAATCCGATTGGCGCCCGGCCGCGCGTTGGCGCGACACTGGCGCATCGGAACCCGAAAGGAGACTCAAGTGGCGAAGAACAGGAACGGGGCATCGGCCATCGACATCGGCATCCCCGAGAAGGACCGCGCGAGGATCGCCGAGGGGCTCTCGCGGCTGCTCGCGGACACCTACACGCTGTACCTCAAGACGCACAACTTCCACTGGAACGTGAAGGGCCCGATGTTCCAGACGCTGCACCTCATGTTCGAGACGCAGTACAACGAGCTGGCCCTCGCGGTGGACCTCATCGCCGAGCGCATCCGCGCCCTGGGCTTCCCGGCGCCGGGCACCTACAAGGCCTACGCCAAGCTCTCGTCCATCCCCGAGACGGACGGCGTGCCCGAGGCCCGCGACATGATCCGCCTGCTGGTCGAGGGCCAGGAGGCGGTGGTGCGCACCGCGCGCCAGGTGTTCCCGCTGGTCGACAAGGTGGCCGACGAGCCGAGCGCCGACCTCCTCACGCAACGCATGCAGGTCCACGAGAAGACCGCCTGGATGCTCCGGGCGCTACTGGAGAAATAGATGGCCGTCGTCGAACTCACGAAGGAGAACTTCGAGCAGGTGGTGACCGGCAATTCCACGGTCATCGTGGACTACTGGGCGCCGTGGTGCGGCCCGTGCCGCGGCTTCGCGCCCGTCTTCGAGAAGGTCTCGGAGAAGCACCCGGACGTGGTGTTCGCCAAGGTGAACACGGACGAGGAGCAGGAGATCGCCGCGCACTTCCAGATCCGCTCCATCCCCACGCTCATGGTCTTCCGCGACCAGGTGATCGTCTTCGCCCAGCCGGGCGCGCTGCCGCAGGGCGCCTTCGAGCAGGTGGTGGACAAGGCCAAGGCCCTGGACATGGACGAGGTGCGCAAGCAGATCGCCGAGCAGGAGTCCGCCGGGTCCGCGTAGGACCTTGGTCCCGAGGGGTGGCGGGGCGGTTGAGTTTCCGCCCGGCCCCCTTCAAACTGCGGGGCTTCGCTTCCGACCGAGGTCCCGAATGATCCCGAAATCCCTGCGCGCGCTGGCGTTCGCCGGCGCGGCCGCCCTTGCCGTCCTCCCGGCCGCCGTTTCCGCCGCCGACAAGCCCGCGCCCGGGCCACTTACCGTCGAGGACATCTGGCGCGATCCGCAGCTCGACAGCCCGATCATCTCCCGCGACGGCAAGTTCATGGCGGCCACGATGCCCTTCAAGGGCCGCATGAACCTCGTGGTGATCAACCTCGAGAACCGCAATGCCCTGGCGCTGACGGCCTACGAGGATTTCGACGTGGTGGGCGTGCACTGGGTCGGCAACGAGCGCCTGCTGTACTCGCTCGGCCAACGCAATACCCCGACCGGCCCCGGCCGCTTCGACGGGGGCGGCCTCTTCATGGTGAGCCGGGATGGCAAGGAGTCGCGGCGGATCTCCATGACCGTCCGGGAAATGCGCTCCAGCGGCCAGAACGTCTACCGCGGCCTGGAGTACTTCCGGTCCGTGCCGGGCAACGACGAGGAGATCATCGCCAGCGGGAACCTGACCGACGCGCGCTCGAGCGACCTCTATCGCCTGAACATCGTCACCGGCCGGTACACGCTCATCACGCAGGGGCGTCCGTCGGAGTACGCGGAGCGGTGGATCCTCGACGGCAACCTGGTACCCCGCGTGCTCACCGCGGGAGTCAAGGACAAGCTCACGCAGGTCGTCTTCTATCGCAAGGACGACAAGAGCGACTGGTACGAGATCGCGCGATACGAGGAGAACAAGGGTCCGGTCTTCGTTCCGCTCGCCTTCGAGTCCGACGGAAAGACCCTGCAAGTGGCCACCAATGCAGGGCGGGACACGATGGCGGTCTACCGCTACGACCCGGAAGCAAAGAAGCTCGGCGAGCTCATCGCGCAGCACCCCCGCTACGACATGGGCGCCGCCGCCAACGGCGACCGGGTCTCGGGCGTCATCACCCAGCCGCGCACCGACAAGATCCTCGGCTATGCGGTCAACGGCGCGAAGCCGGAGGTCGTGTGGCTCGACCCGAAGAACGCGGCCATCCAGGCCGCGCTGGACCGGCACTTCCCGAACCGGATCAACCGCTTCTCCCGGACGCCGGACGGCAAGCGCTTCGTCGTGACTTCGTACTCCGACCAGTTCCCGACACGGTGGTACCTGTTCGACGACGAGAAGAAGACCATCGAGGAGATCGGGGCCGCCCGGCCCTGGCTCGACGGCAAGCTCGTCGAGCAGCACCCCTTCGTCTACAAGACGCGCGACGGCCTGGAAATCCCCGGATATTACTTCCTGCCGAAGGGCTACAAGCCCGGCACGAAGCTGCCCACCATCGTGCACATCCACGGGGGGCCGTTCGCACGCGCGGACTACTGGGGCGGCGGCTTCGGCGTCCTCGAGGGCCAGCTTTTCGCCTCGCGCGGCTACGCCGTCATCGTGCCGAATTTCCGCGTCACGCCCGGCATGGGGTCGAAGATCTACTACGCCGGCTTCGGAAGCTACGGCCGGCAGATGTCCGACGATCACGAGGACGCGCTCAAGTGGGGCATCGAGCAGGGCTTCGTCGATCCCTCGAAAGCCTGCATTTCGGGGGCGAGTTACGGCGGCTATGCGGCCCTCCAGGCGCTTGTCCGGAACAGCGCCATGTGGAAGTGCGCCGTGGCGGGCCTCGCCGTGACGGACCTCAAGTACCAGCTCACGGCGCCCGAGGGCGACACGATGTACAACGAATCGGGCGTCACCTACTGGATGTCCGTGCTCGGCGTCGATGAACTTTCCAATCCCGTCGTCCGCGAGATCTCGCCCGTGTTCCATGCGGACAAGATCAAGCGCCCGGTGTTCCTGTATGCCGGCCAGGACGACATCCGCGTGCCCATCGCGCAGATCCGCGACATGGCCAGCAACCTGGAGAGTGCGGGCAACCCGCCCAAGGACTTCGTGATCAAGGAACAGGAAGGCCACGGCTTCGGCAAGCTCGAAAACCGCGTCGACACCTGGACGAAGATCCTCGCCTTCCTCAAGGAGCAGATCGGCTCGTGAGCGCCGCGCCCCGGGGCCGGCGGTGAGGTTCGCCGCGCCCCTGGTGGCGGGCCGCCTGGTCCGCCGCTACAAGCGCTTCCTCGCGGACGTGGAGCTCGAGGGCGGCGGCGCGATCACCGCCGCCTGCCCCAACACCGGCTCCATGCTCGGCTGCTGCGAGCCCGGCAGCCGCGTGTGGCTCTCCGAGAGCGACTCGCCCACGCGCAAGTACCGCCACACCTGGGAGCTGGTGGAGGTGCGCGTCCCGGGCCGCGCGCGGGCCGTGGTGGTGGGCATCAACACGGGCCTGCCCAACCGGCTGGTGGCCGAGGCGGCGTCGGCGGGCGTGGCGGCCGAGCTGGGCGGCTACAGCACGATCCGCCACGAGGTGCTTTTCGGCGAGGAGCGCAGCCGCGTGGACCTCGTGCTCGAATCGCCCGGCCGCCCCGCCTGCTACGTGGAGGTGAAGAACGTGACGGCGGCCGTCGAGGACGGCGTCGCGCTCTTTCCCGACGCGGTGAGCGAGCGCGGCGCCAGGCACCTGCGCGAGCTCTCGCGGCTGGCGGCGAAGGGCATTCGCGCAGTGCAGTTCTACTGCGTGCAGCGGGGCGACGTGCGCGAGGTGCGCCCGGCCGACGCGATCGACCCGGCCTACGGCAAGGCGCTGCGGGAGGCCGCGGCGGCGGGCGTGGAGCTGCTCGCCTACCGCGCGAAGGTCTCGACGGCCGGCGTGGCGCTCGCCGCGCGCATCCCCGTCGTGCTGCCCTGAGGCGCTAGTCCGCCGGCTCCTCGCGCAGCTTCGCCACGCCCTTGGGGGGCCTGGCGCCCGAAAGCAGCACCACCATCGCGGTCCCGTCCTCCTTCCAGGACGCCACCGCGTCGCGGCAGATCTCCACGAAGGTCTCGAACTGGTCCGGGTGCGCGGCGACCAGGGCGTCGATGTGGTCGTAGTAGACGACGTACCCCGGGGCGTCCACCCATTCCATGTCCGTCAGGCACTCCTCGAGCGCGTCCCAGTTGCCGCCGAAGTGGTCGGGGAAGCGCAGCGCCGTGGCCACGTGGTTGAGCAGCTGCTCCTTGCGGGCGATGTTCTTCCCCTCCACGTGGAAGAAGGCGAACTTCGCGCGGCGCGCCGCCGCCTTCACCTCGGCGGGCGAGGCGTGGCGCGGCAGGAAGAAGACGCCGCCCGTCTCGTCGGCGAGCAGGTCGTCCAGGGCCTCAAGCGGCATGGCGGAGCCTCATTCCCGGATCCTCCGGAAGCTGCGGTAGTGGTCGTCGGTGTACCAGAGATCGCCTTCGCGGCCGGCCACGATGCGCCGCGCGCCGCGCGTCTTCGCGCCCGGGGTGCGCACCGTGTACTCGCGGTAGTAGCCGCGCGGGCGCTTCGGCAGCTGCCCCTCGCGGTTGCCGAAGACGGTGCCGTCCTTGGCGTAGGCGTAGGGGCCGCCCTTCCGGATGGCGGCGAGGGTGTGGCGCGCTTCCCGGGGCAGGTCGGCCGCCGCGACCTCTTCGTGCCGGTGCGAGGGGGCGAACTGCGCCGGGGCCGCGGGAGCGAAAAGCGCGGCCGCCGCCGCGAGCGCCGCCAGCAGGAGCCGCGCCCTCACGCGCCCACCCGCTCGCGGGTGCGCGAGACCTTCGCCGCGAGCTTCGCGCCGAAGCGGGCCGCATCGATCACGTGGCGCTCGTGCGTGCCCTCGGTCACGAGGTCCTCGCCGTCGACGGCGCGCACGGCGAAGACGAGCCTGCGGCCCTCCACCGCGTCGAGCCGCACGCTCACCGCCACCGTGTCGCCCGGGGGCGTGGCGGCCAGGTGCGAGAGGTCCACGCGGGTTCCCAGCGTGAGCTCGGCGGGCCAGTCCAGGTGGGGCTTCACCAGCTCCACCGCCGCCCACTCGCACAGGGCCACCAGGTAGCCGGTGGCGAGCACCTCGGGCATGAGCTGGAAGTCGGGCGCGTCCGGGTAGATGCGCGGCACCGTGCGCGAGGCGGGCACGCGGTAGCGGTAGGTGCCCTCGAGGCCCGGCCGCAGCGAGGGCTTCATTCGCCGCGCGGCCGGTCGGGGCAGTCGGCCTTCAGGCAGTCGGCGTACAGGTACAGCGAGTGGTCGTGGATGGCGAAGCCGCGCTCGCGCGCGATCTTCGACTGGCGCTTCTCGATCTCCGCGTCGTAGAACTCGAGCACCTTGCCGCACTGCATGCACACGAGGTGGTCGTGGTGCTTGCCCTCGTTCAGCTCGTAGACGGCCTTGCCGCCCTCGAAGTGGTGGCGCACCAGGATCCCGGCCTGCTCGAACTGCGTGAGCACGCGGTAGACGGTGGCGAGCCCGATGTCGGCGTGCTCCTCGAGCAGGCGACGGTAGACGTCCTCGGCGGTGAGGTGGCGCTCCGGGCTGGTCTGGAAGAGGTCGAGCACGCGAAGCCGCGGTGCCGTCACCTTCAGGCCGGTGCTGCGCAGTTCCTTGGGATCGCTCATGGCGGGCTCGGCGGATCGGTCGGTCGGGAGGAATCATAACCGCGATCCACGGCGACCGGGGCCGGCGCGGGCGGCCGGGCGCACGGCGCGCGATATAATGCGCGCGATCCCTTCCCTGCGGCCCCCCATGCGCCTTCTCGCCACGCTCGCCGTCTCGCTCGCCCTCGCGGGCTGCGGGACCATCGTCCACCGCATCGACATCCAGCAGGGCAACATCGTCCCGCCGGAGACCTTCGCCAAGCTCAAGACGGGGATGTCGAAGACGGAGGTGCGCAACCTCCTGGGCACGCCGCTGCTCACCGACGTCTTCCACGCCGACCGCTGGGACTACTACTACCGCAGCGAGAAGCGCGGCCGCCTGGAGGAGCAGAACCGCTTCACCGTCTACTTCGACAAGGAGCGGCTCGCGCGCGTCGAGGGCGGCCCCACGCCGTCGGCCGCGGGCGCGCCGCCGGCGAAATGACGCAGATCCGGCTCGCCATCGCGGGTGCCGGCGGCCGCATGGGCCGCGCGCTGCTCGAGGCCGGCTGCCTGGATCCGGGCACGAAGGTCGTCGCGGCGCTGGAGGTGCCCGGCTCGCCCCTCGCGGGCCGCGACGCGGGAGAGCTCGCCGCGGGCGCGAAGGGCGTGGCCATCGGCACGGAGCCCGCCGCGGCACTCGCGCCGGCCGACGTGCTCATCGACTTCACGCGGCCCGCGGGCACGATGGGCCACGTGGCCGCCTGCCGCGCCGCCGGCAAGGCCCTGGTGATCGGCACCACGGGATTCGACCCGGAGCAGCTCGCGGCGATCCGCGAGGCGGCGGGCGCGGTGCCCATCGTCCTCGCGCCCAACTTCGCCGTCGGCGTGCTGGTCATGCTCAAGCTCGTGGATCTCGCCTCGCGCGCGCTGGGCCCGGCCTACGACGTGGAGGTCTTCGAGCTGCACCACAAGCTGAAGGTGGACGCGCCCTCGGGCACGGCCCTGAAGCTCGGCGAGGTGGCGGCGGCCGCGCGGGGCACCACGGTCGCGAAGGACGGCGTCTTCGCCCGCCACGGCGTGACCGGCGAGCGCCAGGCGGGCACGCTGGGCTTCTCGGTGGCCCGCGGCGGCGACGTGATCGGCGACCACACCGTCTACTTCCTGGGCACGGGCGAGCGCCTGGAGATCACCCACCGCTCGGCGAGCCGCGCCACCTACGCCCAGGGCGCCATCCGCGCCGCCCGCTGGGTCGCCGGCCGGCCACCGGGGCTCTACGACATGGACGACGTGCTCGGGCTGCGTGGCTGACGGTTGGCGACCGCGCAGCGCCCCACCGCACCCCTACACGAAGAACCCCACGATCGCCGCCGTCAGGCACGTCGCGATCGTCCCCGCCACGATCGACTTCATCCCGAGCGAGACGATCTCCGCCCGCCGCTCGGGCACCATCGCCCCCATGCCGCCGATGAGGATGCCCAGGCTCCCGAAGTTGGCGAAGCCGCACAGCGCGTAGGTCATCAGCAGCCGCGAGCGCGCCCCCATGGCCTCCGGGGGCAGCTTCGCGAGGTCCAGGTAGGCGACGAACTCGTTCAGGATCGTCTTGGTGCCCAGCAGGGCGCCGCCCGCCCGCGCCTCCTCCCATGGCACGCCCGCGGCCCAGGCGAGCGGCGCGAAGAGCCAGCCCAGCAGGCGCTGCAGGGTCACGGGCTCCCCGCCGAGGGCCGGCAGCAGCGCGAGGGCGGCGTTGGCCAGGTGCACGAGCGCGATGAGCACCACCAGCAGCGCGACGATCTGCACCAGGAGCTGCGCGCCCTCCACGGTGCCGCGCGTGACCGCGTCCATGGCGCTCGCGTCCTGGCGCGGGATCTCCACGGCCGCCTCGTCGGACATGGCCCCCGGCACCATGAGCGCGGCCACGACGATGGCCGCCGGCGTGGCCACGAAGGACGCGACGATGATGTGGCCGATGGCGTCCGGCACCACGGGCGCGAGGATGGCCCCGTAGAGCGCCATGACCGTCCCGGCGATGGTGGCCATGCCGCACACCATCACCATGAAGAGCTCCGAGCGCGACAGGCGCGCGAGGTAGGGCTTCACCACGAGGGGTGCCTCGACCATGCCCACGAAGACGTTCACGGCGGAGGACACCCCGACCGCGCCGCCCAGGCCCATGGACTTGTTCAGCAGCCAGGCGAACGCCTTCACCACGGCGGGCAGCACCCGCCAGTGGAAGAGCAGGGCCGAGAGCGCGCTCACCACGAGGATGAGCGGCAGCGCCCGGAAGGCGAGGACGAACCCGGCGGCCGGGTTCGCTTCGGCCCACGGCGTGGGGCCGCCGGCGAGGTAGCCGAAGACGAAGGCCGTGCCGGCCTGCGTGGCGCGCTCCAGGGCCGTGAGCCCGGCGTTGAGGGAGAACACGGCCTGCTTGAGCCAGGGCACGGCCAGCATCAGCCCGGCCAGTGCCACGGTGAGGGCGAGTCCCGAGGCCACCACGCGCCAGCGCACGCCCCGGCGGTCCTCCGAGACGGCCCAGGCGAGCGCGAGGAGCAGGGCGGTGCCGGCGGTGGCGTGAAGGGCTTGCATGGCGTGCGGGAATTATCCCGTCCGCGGCCCGTTCGTTGAAGGGGAGGGCCGGATTTGCTACAATTTCGGTCCAATGAAAGCGGGATGAGCCGGCTGGACTGAAAAGCTCCTCCCGTTTTTTTGCGCCCGTCGTTTCCCCCTGCATTCCGGAGCCGTCCTTGTCGCAGAAGACCCCCGCCCTCCTGGTTCTCGCCGACGGGTCCGTCTTTCGCGGCACCGCGATCGGCGCCCCCGGCCGCACCGTGGGCGAGGTCGTGTTCAACACCGCGATGACGGGCTACCAGGAGATCCTCACCGACCCGTCGTACGCCGGGCAGATCGTCACGCTGACCTACCCGCACATCGGCAACACGGGGGCCAACCCCGAGGACGTCGAGTCCCGCGGCGTGTTCGCCGCCGGCCTGGTGATCCGCGACCTGCCGCTGCTCGCCTCGAACTGGCGCCTGGCCGAGACCCTGCCCGGGTACCTGGCGCGCCACGGCCTGGTGGCCATCGCCGGCATCGACACCCGGCGCCTCACGCGGCTGCTGCGCACGCACGGCGCCCAGAACGGCTGCATCGTGACCGGCGAGACCGACGAGCGCGCCGCGCTCGAGGCCGCGCGGGCGGCCCCCTCCATGGCCGGGCTGGACCTCGCCAAGGAAGTCACCTGCAAGGCCCCGTACGAGTGGAACGGCTCGCTGTGGGCGCTGGGCACCGGCTACGGCCCGGGTGCCGGGGCGCGCTTCCACGTGGTGGCCTGCGACTACGGCGTGAAGCACAACATCCTTCGCCATCTCGCCGAGCGCGGCTGCCGCGTGACGGTCGTGCCGGCCCGGACGGGCGCGGCCGAGATCCTCGCCATGAAGCCGGACGGCGTGTTCCTCTCCAACGGCCCGGGCGACCCGGAGCCGTGCACCTACGCCATCGAGGCCATCGCGACCCTGGTCGACTCGGGCACGCCCGTCTTCGGCATCTGCCTGGGGCACCAGCTGCTGGGCCTGGCGAGCGGCGGGCGCACCGTGAAGATGAAGTTCGGCCACCACGGCGCCAACCACCCGGTGCAGGACCTCGACACGAAGCGCGTGTTCATCACCAGCCAGAACCACGGATTCGCCGTGGACGAGGCGAGCCTGCCGGCCAACGTGCGCGTCACCCACAAGTCGCTCTTCGACGGCTCCCTGCAGGGCATCGAGCGCACCGACCGGCCGGCCTTCAGCTTCCAGGGCCACCCCGAGGCCTCGCCCGGCCCGCGCGAGATGGCCTACCTGTTCGACAGGTTCGTCGCCGCGATGGCGGGGCGAAAGGCGTAGGAACGGTTCATGCCCAAGCGCAGCGACATCCAGAGCATCCTGATCATCGGCGCCGGCCCGATCGTCATCGGCCAGGCATGCGAGTTCGACTACTCGGGCGCCCAGGCCTGCAAGGCGCTGCGCGACGAGGGCTACCGGGTGATCCTGGTGAACTCGAACCCGGCCACGATCATGACCGACCCGGAGATGGCCGACGTCACGTACATCGAGCCCATCACCTGGCGCATGGTCGAGCGCATCATCGCCAAGGAGCGCCCCGACGCCCTGCTGCCCACCATGGGCGGGCAGACGGCCCTGAACTGCGCGCTGGACCTCGCGAAGAACGGCGTGCTCGACAAGTACGGCGTCGAGATGATCGGCGCCAAGAAGGAGGCCATCGACAAGGCCGAGGACCGCGAGAAGTTCAAGCAGGCCATGGCGCGGATCGGCCTGGAGAGCGCGCGCTCGGCCCTGGCCCACTCCCTGGAGGAGGCCGTCCAGGTGCAGGCGATGGTGGGCTTCCCCACCATCGTGCGGCCGTCCTTCACGCTGGGCGGCACGGGCGGCGGCATCGCCTACAACATGGAGGAGTTCGTCGCCATCTGCGAGCGCGGCCTGGAGGCCTCGCCCACCAAGGAGCTGCTGGTCGAGGAGAGCGTGCTGGGCTGGAAGGAGTTCGAGATGGAGGTGGTCCGCGACAAGGCGGACAACTGCATCATCATCTGCTCCATCGAGAACCTCGATCCCATGGGCGTGCACACGGGCGACTCGATCACGGTCGCGCCGGCGCAGACGCTCACGGACAAGGAATACCAGATCATGCGCGACGCCTCCATCGCGTGCCTGCGCGAGATCGGGGTGGAGACGGGCGGCTCCAACGTCCAGTTCGCGATCAACCCGGCAGACGGGCGCATGGTCATCATCGAGATGAACCCGCGCGTCTCGCGCTCCTCGGCGCTCGCCTCCAAGGCCACGGGCTTTCCCATCGCCAAGATCGCCGCCAAGCTCTCCGTGGGCTACACCCTGGACGAGCTGGCCAACGAGATCACCGGCGGGGCCACGCCCGCCTCCTTCGAGCCCACCATCGACTACGTGGTGACGAAGGTCCCGCGCTTCGCCTTCGAGAAGTTCCCGCAGGCCGACGACCGGCTCACCACGCAGATGAAGAGCGTGGGCGAGGTGATGGCCATCGGCCGCAACTTCCAGGAGTCGCTGCAGAAGGCGCTGCGCGGCCTGGAGGTCGGCGTCGACGGCTTCAACCTCAAGTCCGTGGACATGGAGCGCATCGAGGACGAGCTCGCCTACCCGCGCGCCGAGCGCCTCTGGTACGTTGCCGACGCCTTCGGCGTGGGCATGAGCCTGGAGGACGTGCACCGCTTCACGCGCATCGACCCCTGGTTCCTCGCCCAGATCAAGGACCTGGTGGACACCGAGCTCGCCATCGAGAAGCGCGCGCTGGCCGACTTCCCGGCCGGGGAGCTGCGCGAGCTCAAGCGCAAGGGCTTCTCGGACCGGCGCCTGGCCCACCTGTGGAAGACGAGCGAGCAGCAGGTGCGCGCGCGCCGCCACGCCCTGGGCATCCGCCCGGTGTACAAGCGCGTGGACACCTGCGCGGCCGAGTTCGCCACCGGGACGGCCTACCTCTACTCGACGTACGACGAGGAGGACGAGGCCGAGCCGACGTCGCGGCGCAAGATCATGGTGCTGGGCGGGGGACCCAACCGCATCGGCCAGGGCATCGAGTTCGACTACTGCTGCGTGCACGCGGCCCTCGCGCTGCGGGAGGACGGCTACGAGACCATCATGGTCAACTGCAACCCGGAGACCGTGTCCACCGACTACGACACCTCCGACCGCCTGTACTTCGAGCCGCTCACGCTCGAGGACGTGCTCGAGATCGTCGACCGGGAGAAGCCCGGGGGCGTGATCGTGCAGTTCGGCGGGCAGACGCCGCTCAAGCTCGCGCGCGACCTGGAGGCCGCGGGCGTGCCCATCATCGGCACCTCGCCCGATTCCATCGACAAGGCCGAGGACCGCGAGCGCTTCCAGCAGATGCTGCACGAGCTGAAGCTCCTGCAGCCGCCCAACCGCACCGCGCGCACGGCCGAGGCCGCGCTCGAGGCGGCGCGCGAGATCGGCTACCCCGTCGTGGTGCGCCCCTCGTACGTGCTGGGCGGGCGCGCCATGGAGATCGTCCACGGCGAGTCGGACCTCACGCGCTACATGAAGGAGGCCGTGAAGGTCTCCAACGACTCGCCGGTGCTGCTGGACCGCTTCCTCAACGACGCCATCGAGGTGGACGTGGACGCGGTGAGCGACGGCGAGGCCGTCATCATCGGCGGCATCATGGAGCACATCGAGCAGGCGGGCGTGCACTCGGGCGACTCGGCCTGCTCGCTGCCGCCCTTCAGCCTCACGGCCGCGATGCAGGACGAGCTGCGCCGCCAGACGGTGCAGATGGCCCGGGGCCTGAACGTGGTGGGACTCATGAACGTGCAGTTCGCCATCCAGGACGAGAAGGTCTTCGTGCTGGAGGTGAACCCGCGCGCCTCGCGCACCGTGCCGTACGTGTCGAAGGCCATCCGCACGCCGCTCGCCAAGGTGGCCGCGCGCTGCATGGCGGGCCGCTCGCTCGCCTCGCAGGGCGTCACGCGCGAGGTCGTGCCGCCGTACTACTCGGTGAAGGAGGCGGTGTTCCCCTTCATCAAGTTCCCGGGCGTGGACACCATCCTCGGCCCCGAGATGAAGTCCACGGGCGAGGTGATGGGCGTGGGCCACACCTTCGCCGAGGCCTTCGTGAAGAGCCAGCTCGCCGCGGGCGTGCGCCTGCCCAAGTCCGGCAAGGCCTTCCTCTCGGTGCGCGACGAGGACAAGCCGCGCGCCGTGGAGATCGGCCGCACGCTCGTCCAGCTCGGCTTCTCGCTCGTGGCCACCAAGGGCACGGCGGTCGCGCTCGAGTCCGCGGGCCTGGCCGTGCAGCGCGTGAACAAGGTCATGGAGGGGCGCCCCAACGTGGTGGACATGGTCCGCAACCGCGAGGTGAGCCTCATCATCAACACCGTGGAGGAGGACCGCCGCTCGGTTCGCGACTCGTGGTCGATCCGGAACTCCGCCCTGCAGGGCCGGGTCACGTACTACACGACCGTGGCCGGGGCGCGCGCCGCCTGCCTGGGCATGCAGTACCTCGAGGAGCTGCGGCCGTACGACCTGCAGGGCCTGCATTCCACCATCCACTGAAGGGGGGGCACCGGCATGGGCAAGTTTCCGATCACGCGCGTCGGCGCCGACCTCCTGAAGGCGGAGCTGCACAAGCTCAAGACCGTGGAGCGTCCCGCCGTCATCACCGCCATCGCCGAGGCGCGCGCGCACGGCGACATCTCGGAGAACGCGGAGTACGACGCCGCGCGCGAGAAGCAGGGCTTCATCGAGGGGCGAATCCTCGAGCTCGAGGCGAAGCTCGCCAACGCCCAGGTGATCGACCCCACGCTCCTGGAGGACGACGGGCGCGTCGTGTTCGGCACCACCGTGGAGCTGATGGACACGGCCGGCTCCGAGAGCACGACCTACCAGATCGTCGGCGAGGACGAGGCCGACATCAAGTCCGGCAAGATCTCCTACTCCTCCCCCATCGCCAAGGCCCTCATCGGCAAGTTCGCCGGCGACGTGGCCGAGGTGCGCACCCCGGGCGGCGTGAAGGAATTCGAGATCGTCGACGTGCGCTACGAGTAGCGCGGCGGTGCGGCGCTAGCTGCGCGGCCGGCGGCGGCGCGGCACCGGTGCCTCCTCGAGCGTTTCCCTCTGCACGGATGCCGGTCCCTTTCCCCGGGGCGGCCCGGCGTAGGACTTCCCCCGCGGTGGCCGTTCGGTGGCTTCCCCGCGCGGCGGCTTCGCGAAGGGCTTTCCTCTCGGCGGCCGGTCCGCCGCTTCCCCGCGCGGCGGCTTCGCTAAGGGCTTTCCTCTCGGCGGCCTGTCCGCCGCTTCCCCGCGGGGCGGCTTCGCGAAGGGCT
>JAKOWJ010000263.1 GCA_029781595.1 Pseudomonadota bacterium
CGCGGCGAGCGGCCGCACGAACCCGCCCGCGCGCAGGAGCACAACCGCCCCGCGCCCGCGGAGCGCCCGCCCGCCCGCGGCAGCGAGCGCCCCGCGAAGCCCGCCGACTCGGGCAGCGGCGGCTGAGCGGTCTCGCGCCGGCAAGGGGCGGTGATAAGATTCGCCGCCCATGCCGAACGCGCGCGCCAGCTGGTCTCTCGTCATCGCCGGGGCGGCGATCCTCGCCGTCACGATGGGCATCCGCCAGTCGCTGGGGCTGTTCGTCTCGCCGCTCAACACCGCCACGGGCCTGGGCATCGTCACGGTGAGCTTCACGCTCGCCGTGGGTCAGTTCGTCTGGGGCGCCGCGCAGCCCGTCTTCGGCGCCATCGCCGACCGCGTGGGGCCGGTCCGCGTGATGATGGCGGGCGGCCTCCTGCTCGCCGCCGGGCTCGCCGTCACGCCCTTCATGGGCTCCACGCTGGGCCTCGTGTTCTTCCTCGGGGTGGTGACCGCCGCCGGCGCCGGCGCCGGCAGCGTCTCGATCCTCCTCGGCGCCGCGGCGCACCGCCTGCCGCCGGAGCGGCGTGCGTTCGCCTCGGGCTTCATCAACGCCGGCGGCTCGTTCGGCCAGTTCGTCTTCGCGCCGCTGTCGCAGGCGCTCATCGCCGCGTTCGGCTGGGTGGCCGCGCTGTGGGCGCTCGCGGTGGCCGCGCTCGGCACGCTGCCGATCTCGCTCGCCTTCCGCGAGAGGTCGGGGCCCGCGCCGCACGAGCACGCCGCGCCGGGGCTCTCGCTCTCGGGCCAGATCGCCGAGGCCTTCCGCGACCCGAGCTACTGGTGCCTGCACGCCGGGTTCTTCACCTGCGGCTTCCACATCGCCTTCCTCGTGACGCACCTTCCCGGCGAGGTGTCGCTGTGCGGGCTGCCGCCGTCGGTGTCCGCCGCCTCGCTCGCGATCATCGGCCTCGCCAACATCGCCGGCAGCCTGGGCGCGGGCTGGCTGGCGCAGACGCGCCGCATGAAGTGGATCCTCTTCTGGATGTACGGCACGCGCGCGCTCGCCATCGCCGCGTACCTGCTGCTGCCGCGCACCGACACCACGTTCTACGCTTTCGCCGCGGTGCTGGGCCTCACCTGGCTCGCCACCGTGCCGCCCACCGCGGGGCTCGTGGGCAAGCTCTTCGGCACGCGCTACCTCGCCACGCTCTTCGGCCTCACGCTGCTCTCCCACCAGGTGGGCGGCTTCTTCGGCGCGTGGCTCGGCGGCCTCGCGCTGCAGCACACGGGCAGCTACGGCTGGATGTGGTACGCGGACATGGCCCTGGCCGCCGCCGCCGCGCTCGTGAACGTGCCCATCCGCGAGGCCGTTCCGGTGCGCGCGCCGAAGCCCGCCGGCGCCTGACGCGCCGGGGAGTGACACACCGTAACAATGGGAAAGCGCGCCCGCATTGCGCGCCCGCGTCGCAAGGCCGCACACTTTTCGCATGCGCTTCGCCCGTCTCGCCCTCTGCTTCGCCCTCGCCGCCTGGATCGCCCCCGCCCTCGCCGACTGCGGGTGGGAGTGGCTGTGCAACGGCGAGGGAGAGTGCAAGCAGATGCCGGTGTGCGACAGCGTCTTCGAGTCGCCGCCGCCGCGGCCGCAGAGCAAGCCGCCGATGCCGCCGCCGCTGTCGA
>JAKOWJ010000274.1 GCA_029781595.1 Pseudomonadota bacterium
ATGGCCTACGCGCTCTTCGGCGAGCGCCTGCCGGCCGCGGCGCTGGCGGGTCTCGCGGTTTCCGCCGCCGGCGTGGCCCTCGTCACGCGGCGCTAGAATGGGGGCACCATGACCACCATCGTCGTCGTCCGCAAGGGCCAGCTCGCCGCCATCGCGGCCGACTCGCTCACCACCTTCGGCTCCACGCGCCTCGCGCCGGAGTACGACCGCAACCCGCACAAGATCCTGCGCTACGCCGATTCGTACATCGGCGTCGCGGGCAGCGCCGCGCACCAGCTGGTGCTCGAGAACCTGCTCACGAAGAACCCCGACCTCGCGCTGCACGGCAAGGAGGCCATCTACGAGTCCTTCCGGCGCCTGCACCCGCTGCTCAAGGAGGAGGCCTTCCTCAACCCCAAGGAGGAGGACGACGACCCCTACGAGTCCTCGCAGATGACGGTGATGATCGCCAACCCCTCCGGCATCTTCGCGGTGTACTCGATGCGCGAGGTCTTCGAGTTCGACCGCTTCTGGGCCATCGGCTCGGGGCGCGACTTCGCGCTGGGCGCGATGTTCGTCACCTACCCGCGCGCGCGCGACCCGGCCGCGGTGGCCAAGGCCGGCGTCGAGGCCGGCGCGGAATACGACACGGGCACGGCGCTGCCGATGTCGCTGCACACGGTGACGCTCGCCGGATGAGCGCGCCCGGGGCGCCCGACCGGGTCCGCGTGGACCTCTGGCTCGTGGCGGCGCGCTTCTTCAAGACGCGCGGCCTCGCGGGCGAGGCGATCGAGGCCGGGCGCGTGAGCGTGAACGGCGAGCGTGCCAAGGCGTCCAGGCTCGTGAAGGCCGGCGACACGCTCGAGGTGCGGCGCCCGCCCTTCGAGCACGTGGTGGCGGTCAAGGGCGTGGCGGATCGCCGCGGGCCCGCCCCGGAGGCGCAGAAGCTCTACGAGGAGACGGCTGAAAGCCGCGCGAAGCGCGAGGCCGTGGCCGCCGAGCTCAAGTCGCTGCCGCCGCCCGTGTTCAAGGGCCGCCCGACCAAGCGCGACCGGCGCACGCTCGAGCGCTTCCAGCGCCGCCAGGACGAGGACTAGCCATGCCGAAGCACCGACGCCCGGGACGGGCCCGGCCGTGACGCCCGCCAATCCGCTCGACGCCCTGCCGCTCGTGCAGGCGCTGCACACCTCGCCATGGCTCTTCCCAGCGGTGGAGACGGTGCACATCGTCGGCTTCGTGATCCTCGTGGGCTCGGTGCTCATGTTCGACCTGCGGGTGCTGGGCCTCTCCAAGGGGCTGCCCGTGCGCGCGCTGGCCCGGCACCTGCTGCCGTGGAGCTGGGGCGCGCTCGCGCTCGTGGTGCCCACGGGCTTCCTCATGTTCCTCGCGCACGCCCTGGACTACCTGGCGAGCGGGCCCTTCAAGCTCAAGATGGGCCTGGTGATGCTCGCGGGCATCAACGCCATCGTCTTCCACACCGGCCCCTACCAGGGCGTCGCCGCGTGGGACCGCGACCGCCCCGCGCCGCTCGCCGCGAAGCTCTCCGTGGCCGCCTCGATGGTCATCTGGCTCGCGGTGATCGCCTGCGGCCGGGCGATCGTCCACCCCTGAGGGCCCGCGCGATGCGCCGCCTGGCCGCCCTCGTCCTCGCCACGCTCGCCCTCGCCGCGAACGCGGCCGCCCCGCTCACCGTGCGCATCGTCGACTGGATGGCCAGCGTGCCGCCGGGCTGGACGGTGCAGTTCCCGTCCAACGAGATGCGCGTGGCGCAGTTCGCCATCGAGCCGCCGGGCGGCCCCGCCGACTGCGTGGTGTTCTTCTTCGGCGCCTCCAACGGCGGGCCGGTCGACGCCAACATCGCGCGCTGGGCCTCGCAATTCACCGCGGCCGACGGCGGCCCCGCCAGTCCCGCGGTCACGAAGGGCACCGCCGCGGGCCTGCCCGTGACCTGGGTCGCCATCGACGGGCGCTACGCGCGCGGCGTGGGCACGGGCCCGCAGGGCGCGCCCGTGCCGGGGCAGGCGCTGCGCGTGGCCATCCTTGAAACGAGTCGCGGCAACCTCATCTTCCAGCTCTGGGGCGCGGGCGCCGCCGTGGCCCGCCAGGAGCCGGCGTTCCGCCGCCTCGTCGAGACCCTGAAGCCGGCGCCGTAAGGAGCCCCCGTGAGCGCTTCGCCCATCCTGCGCACCGCCCCGCTCGGCACGCCGCCCTGGCCGACGCCCGACCCCTTCCTCTTCTGCGTGCACCACCTGGACCGCTACCCGCGCGGCAACGGCGCGCTGGGGCCCGACGCGCCGCTCGCCGGCCGCGACATCGGCCAGGACTTCGCGGGCCGCGACGGCTGGCGCATGTACCACGGCGAGCGCGTGCCCGGCTTCCCGCAGCACCCGCACCGCGGCTTCGAGACGGTCACTGTCGTGCAGCGCGGGCTCGTGGACCACTCCGATTCGCTCGGCGCCGCCGCGCGCTACGGCGAGGGCGACGTGCAGTGGCTCACCGCCGGCGCCGGCATCCAGCACGCGGAGATGTTCCCGCTCGTGCACCGCGACCGCGACAACCCGCTCGAGCTCTTCCAGCTCTGGCTGAACCTGCCGGCCGCCGACAAGATGGCGCCGCCGCACTTCGCGATGTTCTGGGCCGACGCGGTGCCCGTGGCCACGCCCGCACCCGGCGTGCGCGTCACGGTGGTGGCGGGCGCCCTCGGCGACACCGTCCCGCCCGCGCCGCCGCCGCGCTCGTACGCCTCGAAGGCCGGCAGCGACGTCGCGATCTGGGTGATGGCCCTCGAAGCGGGCGCCGCGTGGACGCTGCCGCCCGCCTCGCCCGGGGCCAACCGCTTCCTCTACGCCTTCGAGGGCTCGGGGCTGCGGGTGGCCGGGCAGGCGGTGGCGGACGCGACCCTCGTCGTCGTCGACTCCACCGCCGCCATCGCGATCGAGGCCGCCGGCACGGCCGCGCGCGTCCTGCTGCTGCAGGGCCGGCCCATCGGCGAGCCCGTCGCGCAGTACGGCCCGTTCGTCATGAACACGCGCGCCGAGCTGCAGCAGGCGTTCGCCGACTACCAGCGCACGCAGTTCGGCGGCTGGCCCTGGCCCGCCACGGACCCGGTGAACGGTCTCGAGGGCCGCTTCGCACGCCAGCCCGACGGCAGCGTCGAGCGCCCGGGCTAGGCCGCCGGAGTCCGCGCGCGTGATCGCCGACGTCGCCATCCGGCTCGCCACGGCGGCGGACGCGGCGGAAATCGCGGCCCTGTCGCGCGAGGCCATCGAGCACGGCCTGCCCTGGCGCTGGCAGCCGCCGCGCGTGGAGCGCGCCATCCGCCACCGGGAGACCAACGTCGCCGTCGTGGGGCGCCCCGGCGCGATCGTCGCCTTCGGCATCATGGCGCACCGCGAGGACGAGGCGCACCTGCTGCTCTTCGCCGTGCGGGAGGCGCACCGGCGCCGCGGCCTGGGCAGCGCGGTGCTGCGCTGGCTGGAGGACAGCGCGCGCGTGGCGGGCGCCCGGCGCATCGTCCTCGAGGCGAGGCACGCCAACGCCGCCGCGCGCCACTTCTACAACGAGCACGGCTACCACGAGCGCGCCATCGAGCGCGGCATGTACTCGCGCGCCGTGGACGGCATCCGCCTCGAGAAGTGGCTGCGCACGGACGCGGGCGCGGGGGGCGCGGCCGCCCGCGATTGACCGTCGCCCGCGCGCCGCGCAGAATTGCAGGCGTTATCCGGTCATCGCATTCCGTTAGATTCCGGCGAGCGCCCGCCCTCCTTTCCGCCCCCTTCGCCGGATGTCCGCCGAGCCTCCTCCCCTTCCCGCCGCGCCGACGCCCGCTCCCCCTCCCGGGGAGCCGGACACGCCCGCCCCGCCGCCACCCGCCCCGCGCACCTACCCGTTCGCGTTCACCGGCTCGTGGCGCGAGTACTTCCGCATCTGGCTGGTGAACCTCTTCCTGTCGATCATCACCGTGGGCCTGTACTCGCCCTGGGCCAAGGTGCGCAAGAAGCGCTACTTCTACGGCAACACCTGGGTGGCAGACGCCAACTTCGACTACCACGGCAACCCGGTGGCCATCCTCAAGGGGCGGCTGCTGGCCGTGCTGGCCGTCGTCGCCTACAACCTCGCCGGCCACTACCTGCCCAGGCTCGGCGCGGGCCTGGTGCTCGTGCTGATGATCGGCGCGCCCTGGCTCATCTCGCGCTCGCTGCGCTTCAACGCGGTGAACTCGAGTTACCGCAACCTGCGCTTCCACTTCCACGGCGGCTACCTCGAGGGGCTGCGCGCCATCGCGCCGTTCCTGCTCATGCCCGCCGCGGCCCTCGCGCTGCCCGCCGTGGAGCCCGGCCAGCCGCCCGAGGGCCCGCTCGCCATCGCCGGGATGCTCGTGCCGCCCCTCGTGCTGGGGATCTTCTACCCGTACGTGGTCGCCGCCATCAAGCGCTACCAGGTCCGGCGCGCCGCGTATGGCTCGGCGCCGTTCGGCTTCGACGCGCGCACGCGCACCTTCTACGGCATCTACTTCGTCGCGGGCCTCCTCTTCACCGGGGTGATGACGGTGACGGGCGTCACCGCCACGGCGCTCATGGCGTACACGATGCAGGCCTGGGTGGTGCTGCCCCTCGCCTACCTGCTCGCCGGCGGCCTCGGCCTCGCCTTCACGCGCGCCAAGGTGGGCAACCTCACCTTCAACCGCTCGGTGCTGGACGACCGCGTGCGCTTCGCGAGCACGCTCTCGGTGCCGCGGCTGGCGCGGCTGTACATCGGGAACCTCTTCGCCATCGTCCTCACCCTGGGCCTCGCCGTGCCGTGGGCGGTGATGCGCACGGCGCAGTACCGCGCCTCGTGCCTGCGCCTGGAGTGCGACGGCGACCTGGAGGGGTTCCTGGGCGCCGTGGCGCGGCCCGTGGGCGCCGCCGGCGAGCAGATGGGCGAGTTCTTCGACGTGGATCTCTCGCTGTGAGCTTCACGGAATTCGCCGCCGACTACTTCGACGGGCTGAGCTCGCGTCGCCACCCCGTGCGCGTGGGCGTCTTCTCCGACATCCTCGCCATCCGCGGCGAAGGCGTGAGCATGGACGTGGACCGCGCCGGTGCCAGCGTGCAGCCGCGCCTGGGCCGCACGCCGCTTCGCATCGCGCTCGCCGGCGGGGGCTTGCTGGTCACGCCAGATTTCGACGCGGTGGCCGCAGGCCTGGGCGTTCCCCCCTCGCGCACGCTCGCCCACCGGCTGGAATCGCACCCGCTCGCGGTCGTGCTCGCCTTCGCCGGGCTCGCCGTGGCGGCCTTCTTCGGCTACCGCGACGGCATCCCCTGGGCCTCGCGGCACGTCGCGGAGAACCTGCCGCCCGCCCTCGAGGCGCAGCTCTCGGAAGAGGCGCTCGCCTCGGCCGACCGGTTCTTCCTGCAGCCCACGAAGGTGCCGCCGGAGCGGCAGGCGGCGCTGCGCGCGGCGTTCGACGGCCTCGCCTCGCGCGCGGGCCTGCCGGGCCAGCCGAGGATCGAGTTCCGCGCGTCCTTCATCGGCGCCAACGCCTTCACGCTGCCCGGCGGCGTCATCGTCGTCACGGACCGGCTGGTGCGCGTGATGGACGACCGGCGGGCGGCCGCCGTGCTGGCCCACGAGCTGGGGCACGTGCGCCACCGCCACGGGCTGCGCCACGTGCTGGACGGCTCGCTGCAGTCGCTCGCGGCCATGGCGGTGTTCGGCGACGCGACGGCCGTGGCCGGGCTCGCGGCCACGATTCCCACCGCGCTCGTCACCACGGGCTACTCGCGCGATTTCGAGCGCGAGGCCGACGACTTCGCCTTCGACCTGCTGCGCAGGGCGGGCCGCTCGCCGGCGGATTTCGCCGACGCCATCGACGCGCTGCAGTGCGAGGTGGAGGGGCGTGCGGGGCGCGGCCGCGGCGACCGCAACTTCGGCTACGTGTCCACGCACCCGGGGTTCGCCGAGCGGCGCGCGGCTGCGCTGGCCGCCGCGGGCAAGGCGCCCGAGGCGTACCCGCCCGCCAAGTGCGCCGCGCCGCCGCCGGAGAAGAGCTCGCAGGAGTGCCCCCGCCCCACCGAGTAGCGCTTACGATGGCGGGCATGCCCTCGTCCGACGCCGCCTTCCGCCTGCGGCCGCTCGTGCCCGCCGACCAGGCCTCGCTCTGGGACTGGCTGCACGTCGCGCTGTGGGACCCGCCGCCCGCCCCGCTTCGGCCGCGCGGCGTGCTCGCCCACCCGCACGTGCGCATCTACGCGGAAGGCTGGGGCGCGCCCGGGGACGTGGGCGTGGTGGGCGAACTGGGGGCCGAGGCCGTGGGCGCCTGCTGGATGCGCCGGCTGCCGCCGGGCGAGGGGCTCGCGTACGTGGACGAGGCCACGCCGCAGCTCGGCATCGCGGTGATGCCCGCCTTCCAGCGGCGCGGCTTCGGCATCCGGCTGATGCGCGGCGCGCTCGAGGCGGCCCGCGAGGCGGGCTTCCGCCAGGTCTCGCTCACCGTGCACCCGCTCAACCCGGCCATCGCGATGTACGAGCGGTGCGGCTTCACGCTGGCGGGCGAACGGGGCACCTACCGCCTGATGGTCGCGCCGACCTGAGCGGCGCCGGGAACCTGCGCCGCCCCCCCGGCTCCAACCGGGCGGGAAGGAAGGGAGGACAGGGTGAACGCACTCTTCATCGGCCTCATGGCCGGCGTGTTCGGGATGGCCTACATGATGTACGGCCGCAAGCAGGCGCGCATCGCGCCCTTCGTCGCCGGGCTGGGGCTGTGCATCTACCCGTGGTTCACGGAAAGCGTGCCGTGGCTGCTGGTGATCGGGGGCGCGCTGATCGCCGCGCCTTTCGTGATCGACCTGTAGGCCCTCAGAAAGCCCCCAGCACGCACCCAGGGTCCACCTCGCCGCGCGCCTTTGCCGGCGCCCGCGGCGTTCCCGCCGAGATCCAGCCCACGAGCGTCTCGCCCTCGCGGCAGTGCGCCGCGACGATGGCCGGATCGGCCGCGCGGGCGCCCGCCACCATCTTCGCGCCGTAGCCCATGAAGTGCAGCGCGTTCACCGCGTTGGCGATGGCCCCGCCCACGGTGGTCCACTGCTCGTGCGCGGGGACGACGTCGTCGGCCGGGTTGATTCGCGCGATGACGGCGATGGCCACCGGCGCCTCGAGCGCCTTGGCGCGCTCCTTGTCGAGGTCGGCGCCCGCCTTGCCGTGCCGCCCACCGTAGTCCACGAAGAGCGCCGCCAGGCGCTCGAGCGCCTCTCCCCGCGCGACGGCGAAGCGGAACGGGATGCGCTTCTCGTGGTCCGGCGCGCGCAGCGCCGCCATCGCCATGGTCCACAGCTCCTCGTCGGTGGGACCCGGCGCGCCGAGGTACTTCGCGCTCATCGAGTAGCGCGTGAGCAGCAGGCCCAGCGCCGCGCGCCCCTCGGGCGTCGCGCCGGGCAGGCCGGGCAGTTCCGGCTCGCCGCTCACGAGCGCGCCTCGGCGGCGATGCGCCCGACCACCCGCAGCCCGCAGCAGCCGTCCGGGCGCACCACGACCACCTCGCCCGCGCCGACGGAAAGGCGAGTGAGCGCGGCGATGTTGACGTTGTGGGTGACCATCACCACGGTGCCGCCGGGCGGGTGCGTCGCGTACCAGGCGATGCGCTCGCGCACGCGGCGCGTGTAGTCGTCGGCCTTCCACGGCGCCTCGAAGAAGCTGCCCAGGGGCGGCCACGCCTCGGCCCGGCCGAAGGCCTCGACGGCCGTGTCGCGGCAGCGGCACCAGGGGCTGGCGTACACCTTCGCGATGCGCACGCCATGCTCGCGGAAGCGCGCGCCGAGGCGGCGGGCCTCCTCGCGGCCGGCCCCGGAGAGATTTCGCTGCGTGGCGCAATCCTCGAGGGTGTAGCCCGCCGGGTCGCCCAGGCCGGCGACCGTCGAGGCGTGTCGAACGAGCGCGACGTGGCCGCCTTCACGGAGCGCCTGCCAGGCGCCGACCTCGTCCGCGGCCGCGGGCGTGGCGAGGAGCGCCGCGAGGAGAGCCAGCGCGCCCCGCATCGCCGCCCTCAGCCCAGGCGGCTCTTCAGGCTGCCCAGCAGGTCGCCCAGCGAGGACGCGTCGGGCACCTGCCCGCCCGGCGTGAGCTTGTCCACCACGTCGGGCAGGAGCTGCGCGAGCTTCGAGGAGAGATCGCCCTGCGACAGGCCCAGGTTCTGCGCGAGCGAGCCCAGGTGCGAGCCGCCGAGGGCCTGCTGGAGCTGGTCCGCGGACACCGGCAGGTTCTGCCCGGTGGACACCCAGCTGTCGGCGATGGAGCCCAGGCCCCCGTCGCGCAACTTCGCGATGAGGCCCTCCAGCCCGCCGTTGGCGGGGTTGGTCACCATCGCGAGCACGCCGTCCAGGAGCGAGTTGCCGGTGCCCTGTTGCGAGAGGCTGCCGAGCACGGAATCGAGAAGGCCCATGTTTCCTCCGGGGGGTCAGGCAGGCGCGAGCGGCGCCTTGTCGACCACAGCGTACCCCAGGCGCCCGATGGCGTCTCGCACGAAGCCCATCGCGGCCGGCACCTGCGTGGCGTCGCCGCGTATCGCGAGCTCGATCACGCGCGCGCCCGTGCCCGACCACGCGGGCAGGCTGGCGAGCTTGAGCTGCGGGTAGTCGCGCACGACCGTGTTCATGACGTCCAGCAGGTCCGATTCTCCCGCGCCCGTGACGACGATGGCCTCCTCGTAGGGCAGGCGGTCGCGGAAGAGCGCGGCGTGGTGCGTGTCGAGCGCCCAGGCCATCATGGCCCACGCCATCTCCGGGAACCCCGGCAGGAAGTAGTGCGTGCCGACGCTGAAGCCCGCGATGCGGTTCACCGGGTTGGGGACGATGGCCGCGCCCTCGGGGAATTCCGCCATGAGCACCCGGCGCGGATAGGCCGCCTCGCCGAAGCGCGCCTCGATCTCGCGCACCGCCTCCGGGTGGCGCGTGAGCGGCCGGCCCAGCGCGGCGGCCGCGCACTGGCGCGTGTGGTCGTCGGGCGTGGCGCCGATGCCGCCGAAGGAGAACACCACGTCGTCGGTGGCGAACGTGCGCCGCAGCGTGCCGGTGATGCGCGCCGGGTCGTCGCCGAGGTACTCGGCCCAGCCCAGCTCCAGCCCCCGGCGGCCGAGGATCTCGATGGCCTTGGCGAAGTGCTTGTCCTGGCGCTTGCCGGAGAGGATCTCGTCGGCGATGACGAGGATGCCGATGGCCACTAGAGCGTCACGGCCGGGTTGAGCGTGTAGCGCCCGGTGACCGAGGCCTTCGCGAGCACGTGGTCCTGCATCGCCGCCAGCGCCTGCGCGCCGGTGAACGCGCCCTCCACCGCCAGGCGCGCGACGTCCAGTGCGTAGACGGTGAAGACGTAGCGGTGGGCGATCTCGTCGTTCCACGGCGGGCACGGGCCGTCGTAGCCGAAGTAGTCGCCCCCCATGTCCTTGTCGCCGGCGAACCAGCCCGTGTAGTCGTTCACGCCCTGGCGCGCGCCGTGGGCCGCGGCGGGCCCCGGCTTGCCGCGGGGCGTGACGCTGGAAGCGAACTCGCCCGCCGCCACGGCGGTGACGGTGGCCGGCAGGTCCACCAGCACCCAGTGGAAAAAGTCCACGCGCGGGAGCGAGGCCGGGACCACGCGGCCCTCCTGGTTCACGTCGTCGCCGCGGCTGGGCACGTCCGGGTCGTGGCACACGATCGCGAAGGACTTCGTGCCCGCGGGCGCGCCCTGCCAGGCGAGCTGCGGGCTGCGGTTGCTCGAGAGCGTGGCGTGCGTCTTCGCGTCCATCGCGCAGAAGGCGAACTCGGCGGGGATGGGGCCGCCGTCGGGAAAGCTCGCGGTGGTGAGTTTCATGGCGCCTCCTCCGGGATCAGTTGAGGAGCTTGATGAGCTCCACCTCGAACAGCAGCGTGGCATTCGGCGGGATCTTGTCGCCCGCGCCCTTGGCGCCGTAGCCCATCGCCGGCGGGATGATGAGCGTGCGGTGCCCGCCCTCCTTCATGCCGGGGATGCCCTCGTCCCAGCCCTTGATCACGCGGCCGGCGCCGACGACGAAGCCGAACGGCGTGGCGCGCCCGGTGGAGGTGTCGAACTGGGCGCCCTTCATGTCGGGCTTGGACGGGTCGTAGAGCCAGCCGGTGTAGTTCACGAGCACGGCCTTGCCCCTGGCGGCCTCCTTGCCCGTGCCGACCTTCGTGTCCTTCTTCACGAGCTCCTTCACCTCCACGGGCGCGGCGGCGACCTTGTCGGCGGCGGGCGGCGTGCCCGCGCAGGCGGTGACGGAAGCGAGCGTGAGGACGGCTGCGACGGCGATTCTCTTCACGGCGGTTTCCTTTCTTGCGGGGTTTTCGTGGGGAAGGTGATTCCGAAGGCTAGCGGCCGAGGGCGAC
>JAKOWJ010000301.1 GCA_029781595.1 Pseudomonadota bacterium
CTGGCCGGCGAGGGCCTCGCGCTTCGCAGCGCCTGGGAGGTGAGCGAGGAGATGAAGAAGGGGCGCCTGGTGTCCGTGCTGGACGAGTTCGCGGTGCCCGGCAACAACATCTACGCCGTCTTCCCCGAGCGGCGCCTGCTGCCGGCCAAGGTGCGCTTCTTCATCGAGCACCTGAAGAAGGCCTTCGGCGACCCGCCCTACTGGGAATAGCCGCGGGCCCGGCGCGGCGCGCCGCTAGCGGAACTCCTTCACCACGTGCTGCTGGCGCCGGCTCACCGCCAGGCGCTCGCCCGTGCCGCGGATCACCACCGCCCAGCCCGACTCGCTCTCCGGGGCGTTGCGCTCGAAGCCCTGGACGGCGGCGCGCGCCACCAGGCAGTTGCGGTGCACGCGCAGGAAGGCGGCGCCGAACTCCTCCTCCAGCCGCGTGAGCGACTCCTCCACCACGTACTCCCTCGCCTCCGTGCGCACCGTGAGGTACTTGAGCTCGGCGCGCAGGTAGAGGATGTCGGCCACGGGCACCAGGTGGATGCGGCCGCGCTCGTGCACGCTGAGGTGGCGGCGGGGCTGCCCGGCGGCCGCGGCCAGGGACTCGCGGCTGGGCGCGGCGGCGGCGGCCTTGCGCAGCGCCGCGAGCAGGCGCTCGGCGCGGATGGGCTTCAGGAGGTAGTCGATCGCGTTCACCTCGAAGGCCTTGATGGCGTAGGCGTCGAAGGCGGTCGTGAAGATGATGCCGGGGGGGTGCGGCATCCCCGCCAGGTGGCGTGCCGTCTCGATGCCGTCCATCTCCGGCATGCGGATGTCCAGGAGCACGATGTCCACGGGGTCGCGGGAGACGATCTCCAGCGCCTCGCGGCCCGTGCGGGCCTCGTCCACCACCGTCAGGGGGAACTCGGCGCGGCAGTCGTCCAGGAGGTCGCGCAGGCGCGCGCGGGCCGGCGCCTCGTCGTCCACGATGAGGATGCGGGGCGTGCGGGGCTCGGCGAGGGTCATCGGGGGGCCGTGAGGTAGGGCAGGCGGATCTCGACCTCGTAGCGGCCGTCCTCCGACCGGGCGCGCATGGACGCCTCGGCGTCGAAGTGCAGCTGCAGCCGCTCGCGGATGTTGGCGATGGCCATGCGGTTGCCCGCGTGGTGGGCGGCCTCCGGCCGGAAGGGGTTGGAGAGCCGGATCGTCACCTGGTCGGGCGTGCCCGCGATCTCGATGACGATCTCCCCGCCGGCCTCGATGGGCTCGATGCCGTGGTAGACGGCGTTCTCGGCCAGGGGCTGAAGCAGCAGCGCCGGCACCAGCGCGTCCGGCGGCATGCGCTCGACGCGCCAGAGCACCCGCAGGCGCTCGCCCAGGCGGATGGACTCGATGGCGAGGTACTGGCGGGCGATCTCGATCTCCTTGGCGAGCGGCGCCAGGGCCGTGTTGTCCGCCATCAGCACGCGGAAGAGGTCGGCGAGGTCCTCCAGCGCCCGCTCCGCCCCGCGCGGGTCGCGGCGGATGAGCGAGAGCACGGCGTTGATGCTGTTGTACAGGAAGTGGGGCCGGATGCGGGCCTGCAGCGCCTGGATGCGCGCCTCGGCCACGGAGGGCGAGAGGGCGCGCGCGCGCAGGTCGAAGTACGCCAGCACCACCCCGGTCACGAAGAGCACCGAGAAGGCGGTGCGGCCGAAGCTGCCCTGCGCCTGGTCGGGGAAGAGGACCACGATGGCCTGGGTCCACGCCCAGGACAGGGCCACCTGCATGCCCGCCACCAGGGCGAGCGCGGCCGGGTAGCGCAGCGAGTGCAGGAACCGCCGCCCGGCGCACAGGAGCGTGAGCGAGACGATGATGACCGGCTCGGCCAGGGCGCTCGCCACGAGGAACTGCCCGCCGAGGTCGGCGGCCTGGCGCGAGCGCAGCACCGCCGCCGCGAGCACGAACAGGTTCGCGATCACCAGCACGCGCAGCATCACGCCGAGGTTGCAGAAGTTCGGCAGCCGGATGCCCGCGCCCGTCTGATTTATACTCGCCACGCTGCCATTCTTCCCGACGCCGCCGATTCCATGCAACACGACGACCCTCCGGGCGGCGCCCCGGCGCCCAAGGCCTGGTCCGGCCGGTTCGCCGAGCCGTTCGACCGGCTCACCCAGCGCTACACCGCCTCGGTGGGCTTCGACCGGCGGCTGGCCGAGTTCGACGTCCAGGGCTCCCTCGCCCACGCCCGCATGCTCGCCCGCTGCGCCATCCTGCCCGCCGCGGACCTGGAGGCCATCGAGCGGGGCATGGCGCAGGTGCTCGCCGAGATCCGGGAGGGCCGCTTCGACTGGTCGCTCGAGCGCGAGGACGTGCACCTGAACATCGAGCACCGGCTCACCGAGCTGGTGGGCGACGCCGGCAAGCGCCTGCACACGGCCCGCTCGCGCAACGACCAGGTCGCCACGGACATCCGCCTGTGGCTGCGCGCCGAGATCGACTCGCTCGCGGTCCTGCTGCGGGCGGTGCGGGTGCGCCTGCTGGACATGGCCGAGGCCCACGCGGCCACCGTGATGCCCGGCTTCACCCACCTGCAGGTGGCCCAGCCCGTGACCTTCGGGCACCACCTCCTCGCCTATTTCGAGATGTTCACGCGCGACGCCGGGCGCCTGGCCGACTGCCGCAAGCGCGTGAACCGGCTGCCGCTGGGCGCCGCGGCGCTGGCCGGCACGAGCTTTCCCATCGACCGGGAGTCGGTGGCGGCCGAGCTGGGCTTCGACGGGGTGTGCGAGAACTCCCTGGACGCCGTCTCGGACCGGGACTTCGCCGTGGAATTCCTGGCGGCCGGGGCGCTGGCGATGGCCCACGTCTCGCGCCTGGCCGAGGAGCTGGTGCTGTGGATGAACCCGCGCTTCGGGTTCGTGGAGATCGCCGACCGCTTCTGCACCGGCTCCTCGATCATGCCGCAGAAGAAGAACCCGGACGTGCCCGAGCTCATGCGCGGCAAGGCCGGGCGGGTCTACGGCGCGCTGGTGACCCTGCTCACCCTGGTGAAGTCGCAGCCCCTCGCCTACAACAAGGACAACCAGGAGGACAAGGAGCCCCTCTTCGACGCCGCCGACACGCTGGCCGACACGTTCACCATCCTCGCCGAGCTGCTGGGCGGGGTGAGCGCGCGGCCCGAGCGCATGCGGGCGGCGCTGGCCGAGGGCTTCGCGACCGCCACCGACCTGGCCGACTACCTGGTGCGCCGGGGCGTGCCCTTCCGGGATGCCCACGAGATCGTCGCGCGCGCCGTGCGCGAGGCCGAGATCGCCGGCGTGGACCTCGCCGACCTGCCGGTGGCCCGGCTGCGGGAGTTCTCGCCGCGGATCGACCCGGACGTCTACGAGGTGCTCACGCCCGAGGGCTCCGTCGCCTCCCGGCGCCACACCGGCGGCACCGCGCCGGCGGCGGTGCGCGAGGCGATCGCCCGCGCGCGGGCGCGCCTGTAGCCCCTACTCGCCTTCCCGCTTCGCCTCGTGCAGCCAGCACAGCCGCCGGGTCTCCGGGCCGCTGAGGCGGTCGCCCATGAGCCCGCAGCGGAAGATGCGCTGGGAGAGCTTCTGGCAGTGCGTGCAGTCGGTGCAGCTGCCGAACATGGCCCCCTCGTTGTCCTCCTGGAAGGTGGCGAGCGTCTCGCGCAGCGCCGAGGTGGCGTTGCGGATGCGGTTGGGGCTGATGTTGCGGGTGGCGTTCTGCCAGGCCAGGGCCGGCTGGGCCTCGTAGAGCAGCTGCTCGCCGGCGGTCGACAGGCGCAGGCGCACCACGCGCCGGTCCACGTCGTCCTGGTAGCGCTCGATGAGGCCGCGCCGGTCCAGGATGAGCAGGGTCTGCGAGACCGTGCCCTTGGTGAGCCCCAGGTAGGCCGCCAGCGCCTGCGGCGTGTTGGAATAGCGGTTGGCCTTGCTGAGGTAGATGAGCGCGTGCAGGTGCACCGGCTGCAGGCTCTCGTCGGCGCCCGCCTTGCGCAGCTCGGCGCGCATGAGGTTCGCCAGCCTCTCCACCAGCTCCAGCAGCACCAGCGGGTTCTTGTCCACGCGCCCTCCCTCGCGCCCTGTGGCGCCCCCGATTAGTATCGGGTCGATACTGAAAAGTCAAGGAATTGCGTGGCTGCCAAATCGTGTCGGATCGACACCACCGCGGCACCGGGGCGTTTCCGGGCCCCTTTTCAGCCGAGTTCGAGCGCCTCGCCCGCCTGCGCGAGCGCCAGGCGCGAGAGCGCGTCGGGCAGCGACTCGCCGGAGCGGGTGTCCCGCCACTCGCCGTCGCGGCGGGCGAAGTGGAAGCCCCCGCTGCGGGCGGCGACCCAGATCTCGCGGTTGGGCGTCTGGCGGTTGACGATGATGCGGCTGCCGTCCGGGCACTCGAGCGTGAGGATGCCGGCCTCGAGGTCGGCGTCGATCCCGGCCGTGGCCTCCGCGGCGCGCTCGATGCGCCCGAGCAGGGCGTCGACTTCGCGGTGGAACTCGCTCTCGGTCATGGGGCGTCGGGGGGGGCTGTGCTACGCTCGAAGCATGATACGCGCTCTCGCCCTGCTCGCGCTCGCCGCCGCGCTCGCCGCCTGCGGGCAGAAGGGCCCGCTGCGCATCCCCGATCCGCCGCCGTCGGCGCCGGCCCGGCCGTGAGCGCCCTGCACCGCCAGGACGGCGACCTGCACCTCGAATCCGTCCGCCTCGCCGACGTGGCGCGGCGCTTCGGCACGCCGTGCTACGTCTACTCGCGCGCGGCCATCGAGGCATCGTGGCGGGCCTTCGACGAGGCGCTCGCCGGCACCGACCACCTCGTCTGCTACGCGGTGAAGGCCAACTCCAACCTCGCGGTGCTGGGCGTGCTGGCGGCCCTGGGCTCCGGCTTCGACATCGTCTCCGGGGGCGAGCTCGCGCGCGTGCTGGCCGCCGGCGGGCGGGCCGACCGCGTCATCTTCTCCGGCGTCGGCAAGGGCGAGGCCGAGATGCGCGCCGCGCTCGCCGCCGGAATCCGCTGCTTCAACGTCGAGAGCGAGCCCGAGCTCGAGCGCCTGGACGCGGTGGCCGGCGCCCTGGGCGTGCGCGCCCCCGTGTCGCTGCGCGTGAACCCCGACGTGGACGCGCGCACCCACCCGTACATCTCCACCGGCCTGAAGGGCAACAAGTTCGGAATCGCCCACGACCGGGCCCTGGCCGCCTACGAGCTGGCCGCGCGCCTGCCGAACCTGGAGGTGACGGGCGTGGACTGCCACATCGGCTCGCAGATCCTGGAGACGGCCCCGCTCGAGGAGGCGCTCGAGCGCGTGCTCGATCTCGCCGCGGCGGTGGCCGCCCGCGGCATCCCGCTGCGCCACGTGGACGTGGGCGGGGGCCTGGGCATCCGCTACCGCGAGGAGGAGCAGGCGCCCGACATCCGGCGCTGGTGCGAGACGCTTGCCCGGCGCGTGGCCGGCACCGGCTACGGCCTGGTGCTCGAGCCGGGCCGCGCCATCGTGGGCAACGCCGGCGTGCTGCTCGCGACGGTGGAGTACCTCAAGCTCGACAAGGGCAAGCGCTTCGCCATCGTGGACGCCTCGATGAGCGAGCTCATCCGGCCGGCGCTCTACGAGGCGTGGCACGACATCGTGCCGCTCGCCGCCGCCGCCCGCGAGGAGGCCGAGTACGACGTGGTGGGGCCGGTGTGCGAGTCCTCCGACGTGCTCGGCACCGCGCGGCGCCTGGCGCTCGCGCCGGGCGACGGCCTGGCGATCCTGTCGGCCGGCGCCTACGGCATGGTGATGAGCTCGAACTACAACTCGCGCCCCCGCCCCTGCGAGGTGATGGTCGACGGGGCGCGGGCGGTCGGTGTGCGCGCGCGCGAGAGCGTCGACTCGCTCTTCGCCGGCGAGCGCACGCTGGACTGAGCCCGCCGGCGCGAATCGCCGATTTCGCACCCCTTGATGGTGTCGATTCGATACCAATCACGCGCGAGTTCGATCAAATAGTCGCGCTTGACACGGCCCGAAACCGCGGTTCCGCGGATTTTTTCGCATATCATCCGCTCCACCAAGGCGGCAGAAAGCGCGTCGCGAAAGCGCCGCGAAGACGCCGGAGAGCCACCAGGCTTCACCGTTCGATCGAGAAATCCGAGCGCTTGGTAGTGGCGGGAGCCCCGGCGAAGCTGCCGCCCGCCACGGTAGAGACAATTCGGTCCAACAATCGAAAGGAGCAAGACGATGGCAACCGCGAAGAAGAAACCCGCTGCCAAGAAGAAGGCCGCCAAGAAGCCGGCCGCGAAGAAGAAGGTCACCAAGAAGCCCGCCGCCAAGAAGAAGCCCGCGGCGAAGAAGAAGCCCGCCGCGAAGAAGAAGGCGGCGAAGAAGGTCGCGAAGAAGAAGCCCGCGGCCAAGAAGAAGAAGGCGGCGAAGAAGCCCGCCAAGAAAGCCAAGAAGAAGCCAGCGAAAGCGAAAGCGAAGGCGAAAAAGCCCGCGAAGAAGAAGGCGGCCAAGAAGTCCGCCCCCAAGAAGGCGGCCCCCGCCAAGCCCATGGCCCCGGCGGTCACCCCGGTGATCACGCCGCTGATCAAGCCGATGAGCTGAGCGGAAGCCCCCGAGGCTTCCGGGCCCGACGGCCCGAACCCGAACACGAGGCGCCTTCCGTCGCGATGCGGCCGCCCTGGCGGCCGGAGACCACGCGCCGGGAGCGCCTCGGACTTGGGTGAAATTTCAGGGAAGGCCTGGCGTCGTCGGGCGCGGCCTTCGATTTTCCCCTTCCGCCTCCAGCGGCCACTCGGCCAGCGTCCGGTAGGCGCCCGCCCCCCGCACCGACTCGACGAGCGCGAACGCCCGCGCCTGCCATTCCACGGGCGCCATCGGCCCCGGCGGCGGCGCCTCGCGCACCTTGCGCGCCAGGGTGAGGTGCGGGTGGAACGCCCGTTCCTCGATCCCGAATCCCGCCTGGCGCACGCGAGCCTCAAGCAAGGCCTGAAGCGCGGCCAGCGCCGCCGGCACCTGCGCGCACCCGGCCCAGGCCACGCCCGCGCGGCGGAATCCGCCGAGCCGGTCGAGCGACAGGCGGAAGGCGCTGCCGGCGGCGAGCCCGGCAGCCTCGCGCAGCGCCGCGATCCGCCCGTCGTCCACCTCGCCCACGAACACCAGCGTCACGTGCAGGTTGGCGGCCGGCACCGCCCGCCCGTCCAGGCGCCGCGCCGCCTCGCGCGCCAGGGCGCCGAGCGCCTCGCGCGCGGCCGCGTCCGGCCACAGGGCGAAGAAGACGCGGGCCATGGCCGCTAGAGCAGGAAGACGGTGGCGAGGCCCAGGAAGATGAAGAAACCCATGCTGTCCGTCACGAACGTGAGGAACACGCTCGAGCCGATGGCCGGGTCGCGCCCGAAGCGCTCCATGGCCAGGGGGATGAACAGCCCGGCGAGGGAGGCGACCACGAGGTTGAGCAGCATGGCCAGGGCCATCACCGCCCCGAGGGCCGCGTTGTGGTACAGGCCCCATGCCACGATGCCCAGCACGCTCCCCCACAGCGCGCCATTGAGGGCGCCGATGCCCACCTCCTTGGCGAAGAGGCGCCGGGCGTTGGCCGCGCTCACCTGGTCGAAGGCGAGCGCGCGCACGATCAGGGTGGAGGTCTGGTTGCCGGAGTTGCCGCCGATGCCGGCCACGATGGGCATGAGCGCGGCCAGGGCCGCCAGCTTCTCGATGGAGCCCTCGAAGGCGCCCACCACCCGCGAGGCGACGAAGGCGGTGCACAGGTTGAGCGCGAGCCAGGGCCCGCGGTTGCGCGCCGACTGCCACACGGACGAGAAGAGGTCCTCCTCCTCGCGAAGGCCCACCTTGGCGAGCTCCTGCGACTCCTGGCGCTCGCGCACGAAGTCCAGCACCGCGTCGATGGTCAGGCGCGCGATCACCCGCCCGTCGGCCGAGACCACCGGCGCGCTCACCAGGCCGTAGCGCTCGAAGGCCTTGGCGGCCTCCTCGGCGTCGCTGTCGGGCGAGAACGACGCCACGTCCCGGTCGGTGAGGGTGGCCACCTCGATGTCCGGGTCGCTCACGAGCAGGCGCTTGAGGGGCAGGATGCCCTTCAGGTGGTCGTCGCGATCCACGACGAAGAGCGAGTCGGTCTGCGCCGGGAGCTCGTCGAAGCGCCGCAGGTAGCGCAGCGCCACCTCGCAGGTGACGTCCTCGCGGATGCTCACCACCTCGAAGTCCATGAGGGCGCCGACGCTGCCCTCCGGGTAGGACAGGGCCGACTGCAGGCGCGCGCGCTCGTCGACGTCCTGCGCCTCGATGATGTCCTGCACGACCTCCTCGGGGAGGTCCGGCACCAGGTCGGCGATCTCGTCGGCGTCGAGGTTGCGGGCCGCGGCCACGATCTCCGCGGAGTCCATGTCCGCGAGCAGCGTGTCGCGGACGGCGTCGGAGACCTCCAGCAGGATCTCGCCGTCGCGCTCGCTGCGCACCAGCCCCCAGACCACGAGGCGGTCGGCGAGCGGCAGGCCCTCGAGGATGAAGGCCACGTCGGCCGGGTGCAGGCCGTCGAGGCGCTTCTGCAGCTCCGCCAGGTTCTGCTTGTGCACCAGCGACTCGACGATCGCGGCCTTGCGCGTGCCGTCGTCGGAGGCCTGGCGGTGGACGAGGTCCTCCACCAGCCGCTGCTTGGCGAGCAGCTTCTTCACCGCGTCCAGGTGGTCCTGCGGCGTGGCGGAGCGCGGGTTGTCGGCGGAGAGCGGCATGGGAGGGATCCGGGACCCGGGCGGGTCGCCGGTATTCTAGGCCCGGACCCCGGCGAGCGGGCCGCCGGCCCGCGACTTTTTTCCCGCGGCGCCCCTCAGGGAAGCTCGGCGGAGGGCATGCGCGCGAGGATGATCCGCGTCTTGCGCTCGAGCCAGGCCGTGTCGCGGTGCCGGTCGTAGAAGCGCGGGTTCGGGACCATCGCCGCCAGTCGCGCGGCCTGCTCCGGCGTGAGCGAGGCCGCGCCCACGCCGAAGTAGTGGCGCGCGGCGGCCTCCGCGCCGAAGATGCCGTCGCCCCATTCGATCACGTTGAGGTAGATCTCGAGGATGCGCCGCTTGTCCATCACGCTCTCCATCATGACCGTGATCACGGCCTCCTGCGCCTTGCGCCAGGGCGTGCGGCGGCCCGACAGGAAGAGGTTCTTGGCGAGCTGCTGCGAGATGGTGGAGCCGCCGGCCACGACCTTGCCGCGGCGCTGGTTCTTCTCCCAGGCCTTCTGCATCGCCTCCCAGTCGAAGCCCTCGTGGTCCGTGAACCTCGCGTCCTCCGCGGCGACGACGGCGCGCTTGAGGCTCACCGAGATGCGCGCGTAGGGCACCCACTGCTGGCGCAGCTGCGCCTTCGGATTCTTCTCGCGCAGCTTCTCGAGTCGCGCCTCCATGAACGCCGTGGTGGACGGGTCGTGGCCGCGCCACCACGCGAGCCGCGCGAGGATGCTGGCCTGGTAGGCGACGAAGGCCGCGGCGGCCGCGGTGGCCACCCAGCCCGCCAGGCGCGCGAGGCGGCTCACGCCGCCCGCAGCGCCGCGATCACGCCCGCCGTGTCCGGCCGTCTTCCGCGCCACAGCTCGAAGGACTCCGCCGCCTGCTCGACGAGCATGCCCAGCCCGTCGCTCGTGCGCGCGCCCGCCCGCGCGGCCTCGGCGAGCCAGGCCCGCGCGGCCTCGCCGTAGGCCATGTCGTAGGCCGTCGCCCCCGGCGCGAACAGCCCGGGCGGCACCGCGAGCGGCTCGCCGCGCGTGGAACTCGAGGTCGCGTTGACCACCAGGTCGTGGCCCGTGCCCGCCTCTTCCAGGCCCGCGCCCGTGACGGGCCCGCGGTCGCGGAAGAGCGCCGCGAGGGCCTCGGCGCGCGCGGCCGTGCGGTTGGCGATCACGAGGGCGGCCGGGCGCAGCGCGAGGAGCGGTGCCACCACCCCGCGCGCCGCGCCGCCCGCGCCGAGCAGCAGCACGCGGTGGCCCTCGAGGCGCAGCCCGAGGTTCGCGACGAGGTCGCGGACGAGCCCCGCGCCGTCGGTGTTGTCGCCGAGGATGCCCGAGGGCGTCGCCGCGAGCGTGTTCACCGCGCCCGCCTCGCTCGCGCGCGCCGTGAGCCGCTTCGCGAAGGCGAACGCGTCCTCCTTGAACGGCAGCGTCACGTTGGCGCCGGCGCCGCCGCCGTCGAAGAACTCCCGCGCGGCGCGCGGGAAGTCCCCCGGCGCCACCAGCATCCGCCCGTATTCCATCGCCTCGCCCGTGGCCGCGGCGAAGCGCGCGTGGATCTCCGGCGAGCGCGAGTGCGCGATCGGGTTGCCGATGACGAGGTAGCGGTCCACGGGCGGGCGGGAAGCTTGATCCAGGCGAAGGAGGGGCGGGCGGCGCGGTCCCATGATAGCCGCCGGCGGTCGCGGGCCGCGAATCCTCCTCCTTATATGGGGTGGCGCCGCGCCGGCAGGTCCGCCTGTTGCACGACTTTGGTGCACTGGATTACCGTATGCACCATGATCGTGCGATCTGGCGCGCCCTTGTGGTGCAAAAAGCCTGAAATCAATGGCTTGCGCACGGCACCTCGTGGCATGCTTTCTGCTATCCAAAGGGCTCCCACCGTCATTCAACCCGATTCATTCCCCAAACTGGGGCGTCATTCTTCAACCAGGAGAGAGAGTCATGGCAGCGGCCGATGTCTTCAAGATGATCAAGGAAAACGAGGTCAAGTTCGTGGACCTGCGCTTCACCGACACCAAGGGCAAGGAGCAGCACGTGTCCGTGCCGGCGAAGGCCTTCGGCGAGGACAAGTTCACGGACGGGCACGCGTTCGACGGCTCGTCGATCGCGGGCTGGAAGGGCATCGAGGCCTCGGACATGCTGCTCATGCCCGACGCGGACTCGGTGCGCATGGACCCGTTCACCGAGGAGCCCACGCTCGTGCTCTCCTGCGACGTGCACGAGCCCTCCACGGGCAAGGGCTACGACCGCGACCCGCGCTCGCTCGCCAAGCGCGCCGAGGCCTACCTCAAGAGCTCCGGCCTGGGCGACACCGCCTACTTCGGCCCGGAGCCGGAGTTCTTCGTCTTCGACGCGGTGGAGTGGAAGGTGGACATGTCCGGCTCCTACGTGAAGATCACCTCCGAGGAGGCGCCCTGGTCGACCGACGCCAAGATCGAGGGCGGCAACCTCGGCCACCGCCCGCCGGTCAAGGGCGGCTACTTCCCCGTCCCGCCGGTCGATTCGCTCCAGGACCTGCGCTCGGCCATGTGCCTCGCGCTCGAGGACCAGGGCGTGGAGGTCGAGGTGCACCACCACGAGGTGGCCGCGCCCGGCCAGTGCGAGATCGGCACCAAGTTCAGCTCGCTCGTGAAGCGCGCCGACTGGCTGCAGATCCTCAAGTACACGGTGTGGAACGTCGCCCGCTCGTTCGGCAAGACGGCGACCTTCATGCCCAAGCCCGTCGTGGGCGACAACGGCTCGGGCATGCACGTGCACCAGTCCGTGTGGAAGGGCGGCCAGAACCTCTTCGCGGGCGACGGCTACGCGGGCCTGTCGGAGTTCGCGCTCTACTACATCGGCGGCATCATCAAGCACGCGCGCGCGCTCAACGCCATCACCAACCCCGGCACCAACTCGTACAAGCGCCTGGTGCCCGGCTTCGAGGCCCCGATCAACCTCGCCTACTCGGCGCGCAACCGCTCGGCCTCCTGCCGCATCCCGTTCGTGTCGAGCCCGAAGGCGCGCCGCGTCGAGGTGCGCTTCCCGGACCCCACCGCCAACCCCTACCTCGCCTTCTCGGCGATGCTGATGGCGGGCCTGGACGGCGTGCAGAACAAGATCCACCCCGGCGACCCGATGGACAAGAACCTGTACGACCTGGAGCCCGAGGAGGCCGCCAAGATCCCGCACCCGTGCGCCTCGCTCGACGAGGCCCTGGCGGCCCTGGACAAGGACCGCGAGTTCCTCACCAAGGGCGGCGTGTTCTCCAACGACATGATCGACGCCTACATCGCCCTGAAGTACGAGGAGGTGCAGCGCTTCCGCATGACGACGCACCCGGTCGAGTTCGACATGTACTACTCCGCCTGACGCCCTCGGGCGCGCCGGTGGCGAAGGGGCGGCCCCGTCCGCCCCTTTTTCGTTTCCGGCCGCCCCGGGCCCTTGTGGTCGGCTGCCCCCGCGACCACAAGGTATGGGGCATTTTCCGGCTAGAGCCTTGATCGCATTGACTTTTCCTTCGCGGCCTCCCTATCCTGACCGTCCCCTTTCGCGCGGAGGGCCGCGGGATGAAGACGCTCTGGATCGGTGTGGCGGTGAGTCTCGCCTCGCCGCTCGCGCTCGCGCAGACGACGATCTACAAGCACGTGGACGTGGACGGGCGGGTGACCTACTCGAACCGGCCGATGAAGGACGCGATCGTGGTCGAGCTCGAGCCGCTCAGCACGATCCCCGGGTTTGCCGGCGCCACCCGCAAGGGTGCCGAGCCGCCGGCGCCCTCCACCACGGGCGTCGCGCCGGCCGTCGCCGTGGTGACACCCGCGCCCAGGGCGCGGCCGACGACCGTCGCCTCCATCGACCGCGAGACGCAGAAGGGCCGCGACGAGATCCGCCGGCAGATCCTGAAGGACGAGCTGGCCCAGGAGGAGAAGGCGCTCGAGTCGGTGCGCCAGTCGCTCCTGGACGAGCAGCGCAACCCGACCCTCATCGCCGCCGTGCGCGTCGCGCAGGCGGCCACGAATCCCTCGCCCGCGGAGCAGGCGCAGATGCGCGCGGCGATCGACAAGGCCTCCGGTCGCATCCGGGGCCTGCAGGCCACCGCCGCCGAGCACGAGAAGAACATCGAGGCGCTCAAGAAGGAACTCGGCGCGCCCAAGCCCTAGCCTCGCGCAGTCTCCCCTTCCGGCCACTCCCTTCCGCCGACGTGCCAGCGACCCTCGCTGGCGCGTTTCCTGCTTTTTCTCCCGGGCGTTCGCGGGCATGACCTCGCCCTACCCGGGCCTCGAGCTGCTCGCGACCGCCGTGCTCATGCTCGACGACCGCCTGCAAGTGACCTACGCCAACCCCGCCGCCGAGACGCTGCTCGCCCACGGCCGCAAGCACCTGCTGGGCGCCGCCATCGCGCGCGTGATGCCCGGCAACGAGGCGTTCGTCGAGCGCCTGGCGCGGGCCGTGGCCGAGGACTCGGGATTCAACGAGAACGAGCTCTCCCTGGAGCTCGGCGGCCAGACGCTCACGCTGCACTGCATCGCGGCGCCCGTGGCCGAGGCCGGCGACTCGCGCCTGCTCCTGGAGCTGCGCGAGCTCAACCAGCAGCTGCGCATCGCGCGCGAGGCCAAGCTCGCGGAGCAGCAGCAGGCCAACCGCGAGCTCATCCGCAACCTCGCCCACGAGATCAAGAACCCGCTGGGGGGCATCCGCGGCGCCGCCCAGCTGCTGGAGCGCGAGCTGCCGGACCCGGACCTTCGCGAGTTCACGCAGGTGATCGTGAAGGAGACCGACCGCCTGCAGTCGCTCATGAACCGCATGCTCACCCCGCACCGGCTGCCGCAGATCGAGATGCTGGGCGTGCACGAGGTGATGGAGCGCGTGCGCACGCTGCTGCTCGCGGAGTACCCGCAGGGCCTGGCGATCCGCCGCGACTACGACGTGAGCCTGCCGGACATGCCGGGGGACAAGGAGAGCCTCATCCAGGCCATCCTCAACGTCGCCCGCAACGCCGCGCAGGCCATGGCCGGCCGCGGCGAGATCACCTTCCGCACCCGCGTCGCCCGGCAGGTGACCGTGGCGCGCACGCGCTACCGCCTGGCCATCGCCGTCGAGATCGAGGACAACGGCCCGGGCGTGCCCCAGGACCTCGCCGGCAAGATCTTCTTCCCGCTGGTGAGCGGGCGCGAGGGCGGCTCCGGGCTGGGGCTCTCGCTCGCCCAGAGCTACGTGCACCAGCACCACGGGCTCATCGAGTTCGAGAGCGCGCCCGGGCGCACCCGCTTCACCATCCTGCTGCCCGTGCGCTCCCCCGAGCAGGCCGGGCTGGCCCGCCACTGACATGGAAGAGCACGCCATGAATCCCGTCTGGATCATCGACGACGACCGCTCGATCCGCTGGGTCTTCGAGAAGGCCCTCGCGCGCGAGGGCATCGGCTACCGGACCTTCGCCACGGCGCGCGAGGCGCTGGACCGCCTGGACGAGGAGCCGCCGCAGGTGGTGGTGAGCGACATCCGCATGCCGGGGCTCTCCGGCCTGGAGTTCATGCAGACGCTCAAGGAGCGGCTGCCCTCGACGCCCGTCATCGTCATGACCGCGTACTCGGACCTCGAGAGCGCCGTGGCGGCGTTCCAGGGCGGCGCCTTCGAGTACCTGCCCAAGCCCTTCGACGTCGACCACGCGGTGGAGCTCGTGCGCCGCGCCCTCGACGAGAGCCGGCGCCGCTTCGAGGCGCCGCCCGCCGACGACGGCACGCCGGAGATCCTCGGCCAGGCGCCGGCCATGCAGGAGGTCTTCCGCGCCATCGGGCGCCTGGCGCACTCGCACGCGACCGTGCTCATCACGGGCGAGTCGGGCACCGGCAAGGAGCTCGTCGCGCGCGCCCTGCACCGCCACAGCCCCCGCGCGGCCAAGTCCTTCATCGCCATCAACACCGCCGCCATCCCCAAGGACCTGCTGGAGAGCGAGCTCTTCGGCCACGAGCGCGGCGCGTTCACCGGCGCCCAGGCCATGCGCCGCGGCCGCTTCGAGCAGGCCGAGGGCGGCACGCTGTTCCTGGACGAGATCGGCGACATGCCGCCGGACCTGCAGACGCGCCTGCTGCGCGTGCTCTCCGACGGCCAGTTCTACCGCGTGGGCGGCCACACGCCCATCACGGCCAGCGTGCGCGTGATCGCGGCCACGCACCAGGACCTCGAGGCGCGCGTGCGCCAGGGCCTGTTCCGCGAGGACCTCTTCCACCGCCTGAACGTGATCCGCCTGCGCCTGCCTAGCCTGCGCGAGCGGCGCGAGGACATCCCCGTGCTCGCGCGCCACTTCCTCGCCCGCAGCGCGAGGGAGCTGGGCGTGGAGGGCAAGCACCTCACCGAGGCGGCCGTGCAGTTCCTCGCCACGCGCGACTTCCCCGGCAACGTGCGGCAGCTGGAGAACGTGTGCCACTGGCTCACCGTCATGGCCCCCGGCCAGGTGGTGGACGTGGCGGACCTGCCACCCGAGATCCGCGGCGAGACGCCCGGTGGGGCGGGCGCGGCCGGCGCCGGCGGCGAGGAGGGCGACTGGCGCCGCGCGCTCGAGCGCGAGGTGGCGGTGCGCCTGGCGCGCGGCGAGAGCGGCATCGCGGACGCGCTCACGCGGGACTTCGAGTCGGCCCTCATCACGCGGGCGCTGGCGCACACCGGCGGCCGGCGCATCGAGGCGGCCACGCTCCTGGGCATAGGCCGCAACACCCTCACCCGCAAGGTGCAGGAGCTGCGGCTGGACGCGAAGTAGCCGCGCGCCCCTAGCCGGCGGCGAAGCGCGCGGCGAACTCGGCGGGGGGCAGGGCCGGGCTCGCGTGGAAGCCCTGGTACTCGTCGCAGCCCAGCGCGGCCAGGCGCTCGAGCTGGCCGGCGGTCTCCACGCCCTCGGCGATCACCACGAGCTTCAGGGAATGCGCCATGGCGATGATCGCGCGCACGATCGCCTCGTCGTTGGCGTCCAGGCCGATGTCGCGCACGAAGGAGCTGTCGATCTTGATCGCGTCCACCGGCAGCCGCTTGAGGTAGGAGAGCGACGAGTAGCCCGTGCCGAAGTCGTCGATCGACAGCCCCACGCCCAGCTCGCCCAGGCGGTGCAGCAGCGCCGCCTTCTCCTCCAGGTTCTGCATGAGGATGCTCTCGGTGAGCTCGAGCTCGAGGGTGGCCGCGTCGATGCCCGACTCGCGCACCGCCGCCTCCACCGCGCGGTAGAGCCGGTCGCCGTCGGCCACCTGGCCCACCGACAGGTTCACCGACAGGCGAAGCGGCCGCCCGAGGGCGAGCTGCCACCGGCGCGCCTGGCGGCAGGCCTCCCCCAGCACCCACTCCCCGATGGGCACGATGAGGCCGGAATCCTCCGCCACGTCGATGAACTTGCCGGGCGCGAGCAGGCCCCGGCGCGGGTGGGACCAGCGCACGAGCGCCTCGACGCCCACCACGGCGCCGTCCGAGAGGCGGATGCGCGGCTGGTAGTGCAGCAGCAGCTCGCCGCGGCGAAGCGCGAGGCGCAGGTAGTTCTCGATGGACAGGCGCTCCTGGGCGCGCCGGTTCATCTCCTGCGAGAAGAACTGGTAGTTGTTGCGGCCCTTCTCCTTGGCGTAGTACATGGCCACGTCCGCGTGCTTCATGAGCGTGGCGCTGTCGCGGCCGTCGGCGGGGTACAGGCTGATGCCGATCGAGCACGAGGTGTTCAGGTGCTGCGTGCCGATGAGCATGGGCGCGCCCATGGCCGCGATCATCTTGTCGGCCACCTGCTGCGCGCCCTCGTCGTCGGTGTCGCGCAGGTTCTCCAGGATCACCGCGAACTCGTCGCCCCCCAGGCGCGCCACGGTGTCGGAGGCGCGCACGCAGGAGGTCAGGCGCGCGGCCACGCGCTTGAGCAGCTCGTCGCCCACGTCGTGGCCCAGCGAGTCGTTGATGGTCTTGAAGCGGTCCAGGTCGATGAACATGAACGCGAAGCCCGCGCGGTGGCGGGCGGCGTTGAAGATGCCCTGCTCCAGGCGGTCGTGCAGCAGCAGGCGGTTGGGCAGCCCCGTGAGCGGGTCGCGCGTGGCGAGGTACTCGGCGCGGTCCTCGGCCTCCTTGCGCTTGCTCACGTCGGTGGAGGTGCCCGTCATGCGCAGCGCCCGACCCTCGGCGTCGCGCTGGGTGACCTTGCCGCGCGAGTGGACCCAGATCCAGTCGCCGCCGGCCCGCCGCACGCGGTACTCGCACTCGAACGCCTCGCTCACGCCCTGCACGGCGTTGGCCACCGCCGCCTCGTACAGGCCCGCGTCGTCGGGGTGGTTCCAGCCGCGCACCTCCTCCCAGGCCACCGTCGCCTCGCGCCGCCGCTCGCCCACCAGCGCCGCCCAGCCCTCGTTGAAGTACACGCGATTCGAGCGCAGGTCCCAGTCCCAGAGCGCCAGGCTCGAGCCGGAGAGCGCGAGATCCAGCCGTTCCTTGGCGCGCAGCGTGCGCTCCTCGGCGCGCTTGGCCTCCGAGATGTCGCGCCCGAACCCCATCACGTAGGACTCGTCGCCCACCCGAAGCGGCCGGCCCGTGAAGAGGTACGGACGGCTCGTGCCGGCCTTGTCCAGCATGCCCGCCTCGATCGTCACCTCGCGCCCCTCGTCGAGGATCCGCGCGATGGCCGCGGTGACGGCCGCCCGGTCCGCGGGCGCGACGAGGTCCAGGGGCCCCATGGCCGAGATCTCGAGCCCCGTGTAGCCCGTCACCGCCTGCATGCGCGCGTTCCAGCGCAGCATCTCGCCGCTGCGCGAGAAGAGGAAGAAGGCGCCGGGCAGGTTCTGGATCACGGCGTCGGCGAACTCGCGCTCGCGCGCGAGCTGGTCCTCGAGCTCCTGCAGGCGCTCTTCCCCGGGACCCTCGTCGCCCGCGCCGCCGGCGCGCCGCGCCTCCAGGCGCGCGAGCGCGATGCCCGCCAGGTTCTCGAGCGCCGTGCGCTCGCCGGGCTCCAGCCGCCGCGGCACGCGGTCGGCCACCGTGAGGGCGCCCACGGCGTGGCCGTCGGGCGTCACGAGCGGCACCGTGCAGACGAAGCGCAGGTAGGGCTCGCCCGCCACCAGCGGGTGGCCGGCGAGGTCCGTCGCGCGCGCATCGCCGATCTCCACCGTGGCCTTCGGGTCGCCATCCGCGAACGCGAGCCGGTCCGCGCCCGAGAGCGCCTGGAAGGCGACGCCCGCGCCGGCCTTCACCCACTCGCGCTCGCCGTCCGGGAACGCGAGCCAGGCCATGGGAGCGCGCGCCGCCTCCCGCGCGCGCCGCACCAGGTCGTCGAACGCGCCCTCGCGCGGCGTGTCCAGGATGCGGTAGGCCGCGAGGCGGGCGAGCCGCTCCTCCTGCCGCGCCGAGGGCCGCGTGGCCAACGGCGCCTCAGTCGCCGAGCTCGCAGACCACCGGGGCGTGGTCCGACGGGCGCTCGAGGCGGCGCGGCTCGACGTCGATGGAACAGGACCGGCAGCGGGCCGCCAGCGCCGGCGAGAGCAGCACGTGGTCGATGCGAAGGCCCAGGTTGCGGCGGAACGCGGCCATGCGGTAGTCCCACCAGCTGTAGGACTTGTCGGGCTGCTCGAAGAGGCGGAAGGCGTCGGCGAAGCCCAGGGAGAAGAGCCGGCGCAGGGCCTCGCGCTCCGGCTCGCTCACGAGGACCTGGCCGCGCCAGGCCTCGGGGTCGTGCACGTCGCGGTCCTCCGGCGCGACGTTGTAGTCGCCGAGCACCGCCACCGGCCGGCCGGCCGCGAGCTCGCCGGCGAGCCAGTCCGCGAGCGCCGCGAACCAGCGCAGCTTGTACTCGTACTTGTCCGAGCCCACGCTCTGGCCGTTGGGGCAGTACACGCTCACGACGCGCACGCCTCCCACGTCGGCCGCGATGAGGCGCTTCTGCAGGTCGGCGAAGCCGGGAATGCCGCGCGTGACCGCCGAGGGCTCGGCGCGGGCGAGGATCGCCACGCCGTTGTAGGTCTTCTGCCCGTCGTGCACCCAGCGGTAGCCCGCCTCCTCGATGGCGGCCGCGGGGAAAGCCGCGTCCTCGCACTTGGTCTCCTGCAGGCACAGCGCGTCGGGCGACTGCCGCGCAAGGAACTCGAGCAGGTGCGGCAGGCGCACCTTGAGCGAGTTCACGTTCCAGGTGGCGAGCTTCACGGCCGGTTCGCTCCGCGAGGGCCGGCGGTGGGCGCCACGGGCGCTACTTGGGCATGCCGTTGCCCGCGGGCGGCGGGGTGCCGTTGCCGGGCGCCGGCGGTCGCGGGGGCGCCGGTCGCGGCGGCACCTGCCCGGGCAGGGCCGTGCGCGGGTAGCCCGCGCCGTCGAGCGCCGACTGCCACGCGCCCTCCTCGTAGCCCTTCACCTTGTTGGCGCCGACGGTGAGAACGGGCACCTCGATGCCGCCCACCAGCTTCTTCAGGGCCTCGGCGTCCTCGGCGCTGGCCTGCGCGTCGCGCTCCGTGAACGGGATGCCCCGCTTCGAGAGCAGCTCGCGGCCGAGCTTGCACGGGTCGCCGCAGTCCGCGCCCGTGTAGAGCGTGACCGGCGACTTCTGCATCGCGACCTGCGTGGCGTAGGGAAGCTGCGTCGACTCGCCGTAGCCGCCGCCGACGCGCTTCTGCGTGAGCGACTTGGTCGGCTCGGGCGGCGGCGTGTCGGAGTAGTGGACCTTGCCGTTCTGGTCGACCCACTTGTAGACGGTGGCCTGCGCGGCGGCGACCGCCGGCACGAGGAGCAGCGCAGCCGCGAGCGCGGGCAGTCGGGTACGGGCGGGCATCGGGTCCTCCGTCAGGCGGTGGCGGTCATTCCATTATGCCGCAGGAGGGCGTCGATCCGGGGCTTGCGCCCCCGGAAGGCCACGAACGAGTCGAGGGCCGGACGGCTGCCGCCCACGCCCAGGATCTCGTCGCGGAAGCGCGCGCCCGTGGCCGGGTTGAGCACGCCCTCCTCCTCGAAGGCCCCGAACGCGTCGGCCGAGAGCACCTCGGCCCACTTGTAGCTGTAGTAGCCCGCGGCGTAGCCGCCGCCGAAGATGTGCGAGAACTGGTTGGGGAAGCGGTTCCAGTCCGGGGGCCGCACCACCGCCACCTGCCGGCGTACCTCCTCCAGCAGGTCGAGCGGCGAGCGCGCCGCACGGTCGAAGCCGTGGTGCAGGCGCATGTCGAAGAGCGCGAACTCGATCTGGCGCAGGAACTGCATGCCGCTCTGGAAGTTCTTGGCGCTGACCATCCGGTCGAAGAGCGCGCGCGGCAGCGGCTCGCCCGTGTCGGCGTGGCGCGTCATGTGCGACACCACCTCCCACTCCCAGCAGAAGTTCTCCATGAACTGCGAGGGCAGCTCGACCGCGTCCCATTCGACGCCGGCCAGGCCGGAGACGCCCAGGTCGTCCACGCGCGTGAGCAGCTGGTGCAGGCCGTGGCCGAACTCGTGGAAGAGCGTGCTCACCTCGGCGTGCGTGAAGAGGGCGGGGCGGCCGCCCACGGGCGCCGAGAAGTTGCAGGTGAGGAAGGTGACCGGCGTCTGCACCCCGGCGGGCAGCCGGCGGCGGTTGCGCGCGTCGTCCATCCAGGCCCCGCCGCGCTTGGCCTCGCGCGCGTAGAGATCCAGGTAGAAGTGCCCGACCGGGGCGCCGGCGGCGTCCTCGATCGCGAAGAACTTCACGTCGGGGTGCCAGGTCGCGGCCTGCGCCGGACGCACCTTCACCGCGTACAGCGACTCGATCACGCGGAACAGGCCCGCGAGGACGGCGTCCTCGGGGAAGTAGCGTCGCACCTCCTCGTCGGAGAAGGCGTAGCGCGACTGGCGCAGCTTCTCGCCCGCCCAGGCGACGTCCCAGACGTCCAGCCCGGCGAGCCCCAGCTCGGCGCGCGCGAAGTCGGTGAGCTCGGCCATGTCGCGCTCGGCGTGGGGCCTGGCGCGCGCCGCCAGGTCCTCGAGGAAGCCGACCACCTCGGCGGGCGAGGCGGCCATCTTGGTGGCGAGCGAGTACTGCGCGTAGCTCTCGAAGCCCAGCAGGCCCGCGAGCTCGGCGCGCCGGTCGAGGATCGCGGCGATGAGCGGCGCGTTGTCCCACTCCGCGCGGCCGAACTCGGAGGCGCGCGTGACGTAGGCGCGGTACAGGCGCTCGCGCAGCGGCCGGTGGTCCGCGTACTGCATCACCGGCAGGTAGCACGGCATGTGCAGCGTGAGCTTCCAGCCCTCGCGCCCGTCCCGGGCCGCCGCCGCGCGAGCCGCCTCCACCACGTCCGGCGGCAGGCCCTCGAGCTCGGCGGCGTCGCCCACGAAGTGCGCGTAGTCGTTGGTGGCGTCGAGCACGTTGTCCTGGAAGCGCGAGGCCAGCGCCGCGAGCTCCTCCTTGAGCTGCATGAAGCGCGCCTTGCCCGCCTCCGGCAGCTCCGCGCCGCCCAGGCGGAAGTCGCGCAGCTCGTTGTCCACCAGGCGCCGCCGCGCGGGCGCGAGGCCCGCGAAGCCGGGCGAGGCCGCCAGGGCGCGGTAGCGCCGGAAGAGCCGCAGGTCCTGGCCCTGCTCGGCGAAGAACTGCGTGACCTTCGGCAGCGCCGCGTTGTAGGCCTCGCGCAGCGCGGGGGAATTGACCACCGCGTTCAGGTGCGAGACCTGCGACCAGGCGCGCGCCAGGCGCTCGTTGGCCGTGGCCAGGGGCTCGACGAAGCCGTCCCAGGCGGGCTCGTCCGTCGCGGCCGCCAGGCGCTCGATCTCGGCGCGGCCCTCGGCGATGAGCGCGTCGATGGCCGGCCCCACGTGCTCGGGGCGGATGTCCGCGAAGCGCGGCAGGCCGGAAAGGTCGGTCAGCGGGTTCGTCATGGGAGTGCGTCGCGGGTGGGTGGGGAAGTCTTCAGGCCGGGTACACGACCCGGCCGTCCACGATCGTCGTGGCCGCGCGCCCGGCGAGCTCCAGGCCGAGGAAGGGCGTGTTGTTGCCCTGGCTCGCCAGCGCCTCCGGCGTCACGATCCACGGCCGCGTCGGGTCGAAGAGGCACAGGTCGGCAGGCGCGCCGGCCTCGAGCCGGCCGCCGTCGATCCCGAGGATCGCGGCCGGGCGGGAGGTGACGGCCGAGAGCGTCGCGGCGAGCGGCAGGCGCAGCTCGGCGCCCCACTTGAGCACGAGCGGCAGCAGCAGCTCCAGGCCCGTGGCGCCGGGCTCGGCCTCGCCGAAGGGCACCTGCTTCGCGTCCTCGTCGATGGGGGTGTGGTCGGAGCACACGGCGTCGATCGTGCCGTCGGCGAGCCCGCGGCGCAGCGCGTCGCGGTCGGACGGGTCGCGCAGGGGCGGCACGAGGTTCGCGTTGGCGTCGAAGTCGGCGGCGTCGCGGTCGCACAGGTGCAGGTGGTGCACGCCCACGTCGCAGGTGACGGCCACGCCCCGCGCCTTGGCGGCGGCCACCAGCGCCACGCCGCGCGCCGTGGACAGGCGCGCGAGGTGCACGCGCGCCCCGGTGGAGGCCGCCAGCTCGAGGATGGCGTGCAGCGCCACCGTCTCGGCCACCTCGGGCACGGGCGGCAGGCCCAGGCGCGTGGCGACCTCGCCCTCGTGCGCCACCCCGCCGTGGGCGAGGTGCGGGTCCTGTGGACGCAGCCACACGGCGTGGCCGAAGGTGGCCGCGTAGCGCATCGCCTGCAGCAGCACGTTGAGGTCGGTGAGCGGCGCGTCGGCCTGGAAGAAGCCCACGCAGCCGGCCTCGGCCAGCTCGCACATCTCCGCGATCTTCGCGCCCTTCAGGCCCAGCGTGAGCGCGCCCAGCGGGTAGACGCGCGCCTGGCGCAGCGCCCCGGCCTTGCGCTTGAGCATCTCCACCAGGCCCGGCTCGTCCAGGGGCGGGTCGGTGTCCGGCGGGCACGCGAGCGAGGTCACGCCCCCGGCCACGGCGGCGCGCATCTCCGACTCGAGCGTGGCCCGGTACTCGAATCCCGGCTCGCGCAGGCGCGCCGAGAGGTCCACGAGGCCGGGGCAGGCCACGAGTCCCTTCGCCTCCAGGCTGCGGTCGGGCCGGAAGCCGTCCGGCGCGGCGCCCACGGCGGCGATGCGCCCGTCGGCGAGGAAGAGGTCGGTCGTCTCGTCGCGCCCCGAGGCGGGGTCGACGACGCGGGCGTTGCGGATGTCGATTCTCATGGGGCTTCTCAGGCGTGGCCGGCGAGGATGGCCATCACGGCCATGCGCACCGCGATGCCGAAGGTGACCTGGGGCATGATCACGGAGTGGGCGCCGTCGGCCACGCCCGAGTCGATCTCGACGCCGCGGTTGATGGGCCCCGGGTGCATCACGATGGCATCGGGCTTCGCGAGCGCGAGCTTCTCCGGCGTGAGGCCGTAGGTCTTGTTGAACTCGCCGGCCGAGGGCAGGAGCGGGCCGCTCATGCGCTCGTTCTGCAGGCGAAGGGTGATCACCACGTCGCAGTCGCGAAGGCCCTCGGCCACGTCGTGGCACACGCGCACGCCCAGGCGCTCGACCTCGCGCGGCAGCAGCGTCTTGGGCCCCACCACGCGCACCTCCGGCACGCCCAGCGCCTTCAGGGCGTGGATCTGCGAGCGCGCCACCCGCGAGTGCATCACGTCGCCGACGATGGCGACCGCGAGGCCCGAGAAGTCCTTCTTGTAGTGGCGGATGGTGTACATGTCGAGCAGCCCCTGCGTGGGGTGCGCGTGGCGCCCGTCGCCGGCGTTCACCACGTGCACGCCGGGCTTCACGTGGCGCGCGATGAGGTGCGGGGCGCCCGCCTCGGCGTGGCGCACCACGAACATGTCGGCGTCCATGGCCTGCAGGTTCCACACCGTGTCCAGCAGCGTCTCGCCCTTGGCGGTGGACGAGGAGCCGATGGCCAGGTTGATCACGTCGGCCGACAGGCGCTTGGCGGCGATCTCGAAGGTGGTGCGCGTGCGCGTGGAGTTCTCGAAGAACACGTTGAAGATGGACTTGCCGCGCAGCAGCGGCACCTTCTTCACCTCGCGCTCGTTCACGCTCACGAACTGCGCGGCCGTGTCCAGGATGTGGCGGATCATCTCCGCGGGCAGGCCCTCGGTGCTGAGCAGGTGGACCAGGCGCCCCTGCGCGTCGATCTGCAGTCCGGCGTTCATTGCGGCCTCTTCACGGCGGCCAGGCGCAGGCGGCCGCCCTCGTTGGTGAGCACCAGTTCCTCCCCGGGTTCGACGTCGACGGTGGCGCCGGCGAAGTCCGCCGCGAAGGGGAGCTCGCGCCCGCCGCGGTCGGCCAGCACCGCCAGGCGCACGCGCCGGGGCCGGCCGAAGTCCCACAGCTCGTTGAGCGCGGCGCGCACCGTGCGGCCGGTGTGCAGCACGTCGTCGACGAGCACGATGTCGCGCCCCTCCACGGAGAAGGGCAGCTGGCTGCGGCGCGCCTCGGGGTGCAGGCCGATGCGCGAGAAGTCGTCGCGGTGCAGCGTCACCGCCAGCAGGCCCAGGGGCGTGGCGAGGCCCAGCGCGCGGTGCAGCCGCTCGGCCACCCAGGCGCCGCCGGTGTAGATGCCCACGAGGCCCGTGTCGGGGCCCACGGCGGGCTTCATGGTCTGGGCGAGCGCCTCCAGCAGGCGCTCGGGGTCGGGCAACGGCGCGGTCATGGCTTCCTTTCCTCGTCTTCGTCGGTGCGCGCGGGCGCGGCCGCCGGGGCCGCGCCCTCGAGATAGCTCTGCAGGATGACGGCGGCGGCCATGGCGTCGAGCCCGCCCGCGTCCCGCGGACGGGCCCCGGCCTCGCGCAGCCGCGCGGCGGCCTCGGCGGAGGTGAGCGTCTCGTCGACGCAGGCCACGGGCAGGCCGAAGCGGGCCTCCAGGCGGCGGGCGAACTTGCCCGCGAGCCGCGCGATCTCGTGCGGGCCGCCGTCGGCGTGGCGCGGCAGCCCCACCACGAAGCCCGCGGGCCGCCACTCGGCCACCAGGCGCGCGATCGCCTCCAGCCGCGCCTGCGTCGCCTCGATCGCGAGGGTGGCGACGGGGTGCGCGAGCCGCGTGGCCGTCTCGCCCACCGCCACGCCCAGGCGCTTCTCGCCGAAGTCGAAGCCCAGGAGCGTGCCCGAGGGCGCGGCCCCCCCGCTCACGCGTGCCCCGCCTCGTCGGACAGGTTGGCCGTGGTGACGCCCAGCTTGCCCAGGGCCGCGTCGTAGCGCCCCTCGGGCGGCACGTTGAAGATCACGTCCAGGTCCGCGCCCACGGTGAGCCAGCCGTTGCGCTGGATCTCGTCCTCCAGCTGCCCCGGGGCCCAGCCCGCGTAGCCCAGCGCCACGAGCCGGTCGGCCGGCCCCTCGCCCCGCGCCATGGCCTCGAGGATGTCGCGCGAGGTCGTGAGGCCGATCTCGCCCACCGGCAGCGTCGAGCGCCAGTCGCCCACGGGGCGGTGCAGCACGAAGCCGTGCTCGAGCTGCACGGGACCGCCGAAGAAGACGGGCTGCGCGGCCAGGGGCTCGTCCTCCAGCGCGATCTCCACCTGCCGGAAGAGCGTGCCCAGGGTCACGTCCGTCGGGCGATTGACCACCAGGCCCAGCGCGCCGCGCTCGTTGTGCTCGCACACGAAGGTGAGCGTGCGCGAAAAGTTCGGGTCCGCCATGCCCGGCATGGCGATGAGGAAGTGGCTCGTGAGGTTGATCGTTTGCATTTGCCACCGGCCCCATATTCTAATTCGAACGCCCCCCCGCGGCCATCGGGCGCGGGGCGCGCCCGCCCCGCCCCGAGCCCCGTGACCGCCTACGAGAGCACCCTCTTCTGGTTCCGCCGCGACCTGCGCGACGAGGACAACGCGGGCCTGTACCACGCCCTCGCCGCCTCGCGCCGAGTGCACTGCGCTTTCGTGTTCGACCGCGGGATCCTGGACGGGTTGCCGGAGCGGGCCGACCGGCGCGTGGCCTTCCTCCACGCGAGCGTGGCCGAGCTGCGCGGGCGGCTGCGCGAGGCCGGCGGCGACCTGCGCGTGGTGCACGGGCACGCACGGGAGGCGATCCCGGCCCTCGCCGCCCGGCTGGGCGTCGACGCCGTCTTCGCGAACGAGGACTACGAGCCGGCCGCGCGCGCGCGCGACGAGGCCGTGGCCGCCGCGCTCGGGCGCGACGGCAGGCGCCTGCACCTCGCCAAGGACCAGGCGGTCTTCGCGAAGGACGAGATCCTCACCCGGTCGGGGACGCCTTTCACGGTGTTCACCCCCTACAAGCGGGCCTGGCTCGCGAAGGTGGACGACTTCTACGTGAAGGCCTACCCGGTCGGCCGGTACGCCTCGCGCCTTGCGCCACCGGCGCCCGGCTCGTCCCTTCCGTCGCTCGAGGCCCTGGGCTTCGAGCCGCCGGCGGGCGGCCCGGGCGTGGCCGCGGGCATGTCCGGGGCGCAGGCGCTCTTCGCCGACTTCCTCGCGCGCCTGCCGCGCTACGCCGAGACCCGCGACTTCCCGGCCGTGAAGGGCGTGTCCTACCTCTCCGTGCACAACCGCTTCGGGACGATCTCCATCCGCCGGCTCGCGGCCGAGGCGCGCGCGGGCGCGAGCGAGGGCGCGGCCACCTGGCTCTCGGAGCTGGTGTGGCGCGACTTCTACTTCCAGATCCTGTGGCACCACCCGCACGCGGCCACCGGCAGCTTCCGGCGCGAGTACGACGCCATCGCCTGGCCCGGCGGCGAGGACCGCCTCGCGGCCTGGCGGGAGGGGCGCACGGGCTACCCGCTCGTCGACGCGGCCATGCGCCAGCTCACGGCCACGGGCTGGATGCACAACCGCCTGCGCATGGTGGCCGCCTCGTTCCTCGTGAAGGACCTGCTGGTGGACTGGCGGCAGGGGGAGCGCTGGTTCGCCGACCGGCTCCTGGACTTCGACCTCGCGGCCAACAACGGCGGCTGGCAGTGGTGCGCGTCCACGGGATGCGACGCGCAGCCCTGGTTCCGCATCTTCAACCCCGTCTCGCAGTCGCAGCGCTTCGACCCGCAGGGGCGGTTCATCCGGCGCTACGTGCCCGAGCTCGCCCGCGTGCCGGAGGCCTTCGTGCACGCCCCGTGGACCCTGCCGCCGCTGGAGCAGCAGGCCTGCGGCTGCGTGGTGGGGCGCGACTACCCCGCGCCCATCGTCGAGCACGCGGCGCAGCGCGAGCGCGCGCTCGCGCTGTTCAAGGCCGTGCGCGCCTAGAGCCGCGCCGCCGCGAAGCGGCCGTACTGCTGGTTGCCCGGCGTGGCGGTGCGCAGGTACCCGGACAGGCCGTGCTCGGTGACCTCGAGCCCGGTGATCTCGAAGGTGCCCGACTCGCCCGTGGCGCAGCCGTAGGTGCCGTCGACGCGCGCCTGGCGTCCGGCGGGCGTGCGCGTGCCGCGGAAGTCGCAGCGCCCCTGCGGGTCCTCCACGCGCAGGAACACGACGTCGCCGTCCAGGTGCACCAGCGTCTCGGCCGAGAACCGGCGCGTGCCCCACGCGGGACCGCCGGGCAGCGCCTGGCGCAGGCTGAACGAGGCGAGGTAGGTCGCGCCCAGGTCCGGCACGGAGAAGGTCTGGCGCTCCACGGTGCGCTGCACCGTGGCGCCCTCGGCCGTGTACTCGACGAAGAGCCGCCCCGGCGGCCGGGGCTCGATCACGAGCTGGCCCACCGTCTCCACCGCGACCTTCGACGGGTCCCAGGGCCCGCCGATCCAGGCGCCCTTCGCCTTGTAGAGCGTGCCGCGGAACGCGGGGCTGCCCGAGGCGTCGAGCGCGAAGACGCGCGCGTCGGAGGCGACGTACCACGTGGGCGCGCCGTCGGGGCCGTGCACGAAGAGCGTCACGAAGGCGGTCTCGCCCTGCTGGACGACGTTCATGCCCCACCCGCTCTCCTGCGGGTTCCACCAGAGGTCCGAGTAGTCGCGGCCCAGCGCCACGGGCGCGGGCGGCAGGGCGTGGGCGAGGAGGCTCGCGGCGGCGAGGGCCGCGGACGCCAGTGCCTGCAGCGCGTTCATGGGGTCGTCCTTTCTCGTCGGGTCCGCCAGATTGCCGCCCGCGTCCTCCCGGCCGCCACGACTTTCGGCGTGATACCTTTTCGGCATGCCCCGTGCCCCGGACCTGCGCCAGCTGCGCTACTTCGTCGCCGTGGCCGAGTCCGGCAGCTTCCGGGCCGCGGCCGAGCGCCTGCACGTCTCGCAGCCCCCCCTCAGCCGCCAGGTGGCCGCGCTGGAGCGCTCGCTGGGCGCGCGGCTGCTCGAGCGCCGGGCCTCGGGCTGCGTGCCCACCGCGGCCGGGCGCGTGGTGCTCGCGCGCGCCGGCGACATCCTGCGCCGCGTGGAGGCCCTCGCCGCGGAGGTGTCGGCGCTCCCGGGCGCGGCCGGCGCGCCCGTGCGCATCGGCCTCACCGCCGCCCTCACCGTGAAGGAGCGCGCCGCGCTCGCCCGCGCCTTCCGCGCCGCCCTGCGGGGCGAGGCCGTCGAAGTGGCCCCGGGATTCTCGCGCGACCTGCTGCCCGCCCTGAAGGAGGGGCGCCTGGACTTCGCGCTCGTGGGCCTGCCCGGGAACGCCGCGGGCCTCGAGGTGCGCGAGGTGGCCGCGAGCCCGCTCGTGGCCGCCCTGCCCGCGCGGCACCGGCTCGCGAGGCGCCGGTCCGTCTCGCTCCTCGAGGTGACGGACCTGCCGCTCTTCTGGATCCCGCGCTCGCACAACCCCGCGTACCACGACTTCTGCCTCGCCTACTTCCGGCGCATCGGCTACCGGCCGGAGACGATCGTGGTGGAGCCCGGGCAGCTGCAGACGCTCGAGCGCATCGCGCAGGGCGAGGGCTGGACCATCCCCAACGGGGCCTCCGTGCAGACGCGCGTGCGCGGGGTCGCCTACCGCGGGCTCGCCGAGGGTGGAGACCTCGCGGTGCGCGTGGCGGCCGCCTGGCGCCCGGGGCCGCGCGAGGCGGCCTTCGAGTCGCTGGCGCGGCGCGCCGCGTCCCTGCTCGGGCCGGGGCGCCGCCGCTAGGGCCCGGGCCTACGGCGCGAGGTGCTTCGCGAGGAAGCGCTCCATCGCCTCGTAGAAGGCGAAGCGGTTCTCCTCGTTGTGGAAGCCGTGGCCCTCGTTGTCGCGCACCAGGTACTCGACCTCCACGCCGCGCCGGCGCATGGCTTCCACCATCTGGTCCGACTCCGCCTTGTTCACGCGCGGGTCCTTGGCGCCCTGCGCGATGAGCAGCGGCGCCCTGATGCGGTCGGCGTGGAAGACGGGCGAGGCGGCCTTGAGCAGGGCCTCGTCCTTCTCGAGGTGCCCCACCATCTCCTGGAGCATGTCGAGGTAGGGCTTCCAGTACGGCGGGATGGTCCTCATGAAGGTGAGCAGGTTCGACACGCCCACGTAGTCCACGCCGGCCGCGTACACGTCCGGGGTGAACGCGAGCCCGGCCAGGGTGGCGTAGCCGCCGTAGCTGCCGCCGTAGATGGCCACGCGCCTCGGGTCGGCGATGCCCTCCTTCTCCAGCCACTTCACGCCGTCGGTGATGTCGTCCTGCATGGCGCGGCCCCACTGCTTGAAGGAGGCCTCCCAGAACCGGCGCCCGTAGCCGACCGAGCCGCGGAAGTTGGGCTGGAAGACGGCGTAGCCGCGGTTGGCGAGGAACTGCACCTCCGGGTTGAAGCGCCAGGTGTCGCGGTACCAGGGGCCGCCGTGCGGGTTCACCACCACCGGCAGGCCCTTCGGCGCGAGGCCGCGCGGCAGCGTGAGGTAGCCGTGGATGGCGAGGCCGTCGCCAGCCGTGTACTGCACGGGCTTCATCTCGGCCAGCGCCTGCTCGGGAAGCCAGGGCGAGATGTCCGCCAGCAGGTCCAGGCGCCCCGTGGGGCGGTCGTACAGGTAGCGCCGGCCGCGCGTGCGGTCGCTGAAGGTGGCCACCACGAACTTCGACTCGACCCTGTCCGAGGAGGTGAACGCGATCTCGTAGCCCGGCAGCTTCGCCTGCACGTCGCGGACCATCGCCTCGAAGGCCTTGTCGAGGAAGGCGTACTGCCTCTTCCAGGTGGTGAAGGCCACCGCCGTGAGCACCTTGCGCTTTCGCGAGTAGAGCAGGTCCGAGACGTCCACGTCCGGGTGCTCGAAGAGCAGCCGCCCCTCGCGTCCCGTGGCGGGATCGAAGTCGAAGATCGCGGCCTTGTCGCGCCCGCGGTTGGAGCTCACCCACAGGCGCCTGTCGTCCATCGAGAACATGAGCGGCTGCACCTGCTCGCGGAAGTCGGTCGTGAGCAGCTTGCGGAAGGGCTGGTCCTCGCGGTCGCGGTACAGGAGCGAGGTGTTGACCCCGTCCGTGGTGACCGCCACGCGCAGCCGGCCGGCGTGGTCCGTCATCCAGCTGCCGACGTTGCCGGGGTTCTGCGCGACGAGCGTCTCGCGCCCGGTGGCCACTTCCACGCGGAAGACGTCGAACACCTTCGGGTCGCGGCGGTTGTGCGCGAGGATCACGTGCGCGTCGTCGTCGGGCAGGTCGTCCACCACCTCCGCGCGCACCTTGTCGCCGGGCGTGAGGTCCTTCAGGTCCCGGCCCTCGAGGTCCACCGAGACGACGTGGAAGTTCTCGTCGCCGCCGAAGTCCTTCACGTAGAGGATGCGGTCGCCCTTCCAGAAGTAGGCCGAGATGTCGCGCGCCTTCTCCGAGGTGACGCGCCGCGCCTCGCCGCCGGCCACGGGGCGGACGAAGACGTTGAGCCGCCGCTCCCAGGGCGCGGCCCACGAGAGGTACCGGCCGTCGGGCGAGAGCTGGTGCCCGGCCTGCTCTGGGTTGCGGAAGAAGTCGCGCATGGGCAGGCGCGGGACGGTCGCGGCACCCGCGTCGGGCGCGGCGGTGGCGGGCGGGAGGGCGGCCGCGAGGGCGGCCGCGAGCAGCAGTTTCGGCAATCGCATCGGTCTTCTCCGCAAAAGGGGGCGGGCCGGCGGGCCCGTCACGGGGAAGGATGCTGCCGGCGGGGCACGCGGCCGTCGCGCGGCGCGCGACGGAATGCAGGCGGGCGGGGGCGAATCGACCGGGGGGCGGCCTATTCGGCGCTGAGCTGGTCCGAGCGGGTGAAGGTCCAGGTGCGCGTGATGTAGAGGATGTCCGTGTCGCGGCGGATGGCGTCCGGGAAGCGGTCGAAGGGCGCGGCCAGGCGCACGATGCGCATCGCCGCCCCGTCCAGCACCTTGTGCCCCGAGGAGCGGTTGATCTCGACGGACTCCACCTCGCCGTCCGGCCGCACGCCCACGGTGAGCTGCAGCGAGCCGTAGATGCGGCGCCGGCGCGCCTCCTCCGGGTAGTTGAGGTTGCCCACGCGCTCGATCTTCTGGCGCCAGTTGTCCACGTACACGGCGAAGCGGTACTCGGCCGCTCGCGCGCCGACGAACTTCTTGCGCGGGCGCTCCTGGTAGGCCTGGTAGTCGCGGCGGATCTGCGCCTCCAGGCGCTGGATCTCCAGGCTCTTCTCGATGAGGTCCTGGGCGACCTTGTCGGGCCTGGCCCCCGGCGCGGCGACCGGCTCGGCCGGGGAGACCGCGGCCGGCGACTTCAGGCGCGTCATGAGCTCCTTCGCCTCGTGCTCGAGCTGCTGCACGCGGCTCTGCGCCTGGCGCAGCTCCGGCGCGCTCTCGCGCGCGGGCGCGACGGGCAGCGGGCTCGCGGCGCGCAGCTTCTTCTCGGTGTTGCCGCCGCCGTCCAGGTTGGCCTGCGCGAGGGCGTCGGCCTTTTCCGGCCGCGCGGCCGAGCGCGAGTTCACGAGCACCACGTCGAGCACGTTGTGCGGCGCGTCCAGGCCGCGCCCGCCGGGGAGCTTGAAGCCCAGGCCCACGATCGCGAAGGCGTGGAAGGCGACGGAGGCCACGAGGGCCGCCTGCATCGAGGCGACGAGCCCGAACCGCTGCAGGAGGTAGTCGGAGACCCGCAGGAGCGCGTCGGGGGGAGTCTGCGTCAGCGGCATCGGCAGGCGCGGGCTCGCACGTCGTTCGGGCGTGGCATGAGCCCGGATGATAGCAGCGCCTATGCCTGCCCGGGCCTTCCCGCGTAGCGGCAGGGCAGGTTCGCCTCCCAGAAATCCGGCTCGCCGAAGAGCACGCGCACGCGCTCGCCCGGCGCGCAGGGCGGCAGGCCGATCGTGCGGCAGACCAGCGGGACGCCCTCCAGGCGCACGAGCTCGTCGCGGATGACCGTCGCCTCCGCGCCCTCCAGGCCCTCCTGGGCGATCCACCGCAGGCACCAGTAGCGCTCCAGAAGGCGCTGGTGCTCGGCATAGGCCTCGTAGGCCGTCTCGAAGTCGCGCGCGGCGGCCGCGAGCTCGTCGCGCGAGTACGCCGGCGCCTCGCCGCGCAGCGCCGCCACCAGCTGGCGCTGGTTGGCGAGGTCGGCGAAGCGCCGCAGGGGCGAGCTGGACCACGCGTAGTGCGACACGCCCAGCCACTCGTGCTCCCCGGGCTCGACCTCCATGCGCGTGCGGATGCCGCGCTGGTTGCGGTAGATGGCCGGGATGCCGGCGTCGGCCAGGCGCCGCCCCCAGGTCGCGTTCACGTGGATCATGAGCTCGGCCACCAGGGTGTCGATGGGCGTGCCGCGGCGGCGCGGCTCGATCCTCACGCGGCCGCCCTCCACGCGGAAGGTGTAGTCGAGCTTCTCGCCCTTTTCCTCCCCCGCCCCGCGCGCCGTCCGCAGCCCGCGCGCCAGGCGCCAGAGCAGCAGCAGGTCCTCGCCGTGCGGCCCCTCGACGCGGCCGGCCGCCAGCGCCTCCTCGTGCAGGCGCGTCTCGAGCTCGGCGATGCGCAGGTTCGAGGCGATCGCCACGCGCTCCAGGCGCGAGTCGGCGGCCACGATCGCCAGCGTGGCCGGGTCCAGGTCCAGGTAGAGCGAGGCGGCCGGCACCTCGCGGCCCTCCGAGAGCGTGGCCTCGGCGATGGCCGCCTCCGGCAGCATGGTGAGCTTGCCGCCCGGGTAGTACACGGTGGACAGGCGCTCGCGCGCGAGGGCCTCGAGGGGGTGCCCCCGCCCGAAGAAGAGCGCCGGCGCGGCGATGTGCACGCCGACGCGAAGGCGCCCGTCGGCGAGGCGCTGCACGGAGAACGCGTCGTCGATCTCCGTGGTCTCGTGGTCGTCGATCGAGAAGGCGGGCACCGCGGCCGCCGGCAGGCCCCCGGGCGCGTGCACGGCCGGCACGGGCGGGAACCCGGTGCCCGCCGGGAAGCTCTCGAAGGCGAACCGGCGCTGGAACCACTCCTCGGGCCCGGCCAGCGCGCCGATGCGCGCGAGGAGCTTCGGCGGCGCGAGCCCGGCCGCGGTGGCCGCCTGGTCGAGCGCGCGCCACTCCAGCGACATCTTGTCCGGCTTGAAGAGCAGGACGTCGAGCTTCGCCGCGAGCTCCGGGGGCACCGCGCCCTCGCCCAGCGCGCCGGCCCAGGCGTCCACCTGCTCCTGCTGGCGGCGCTTGCGCTCCAGGCCCGCGAGGGCCGCGCGCAGGTTCTCCCCGGGCGCGGCCTGGTAGCGGCCCTTGCCGCGCCGGTAGAAGTACATGGGGTTCGCGTGCAGCGCCAGGGCCACCGCGGCGGCCTCCAGCGGCGCCGGCGCGTGCCCGTAGTACTCGGCCGCGAGGTCCGCGAAGCCGAACTCGCCCTCCCCGCACACCTCCCACAGGAACTGCGGGTCGAGCGCGTCCGCGCGCGCCTGGGCCTCGGGCATGAAGCCGCCCAGCGACTGGCCGTCGAAGCGCAGCAGCACCGCGCTCGCCTTCACCTTCGAGCGCTTGCCGTGCGCGGCCTCGACCTGGAAGGCCGCGCCGGCCTCGGCGAGGATCGTGCCGACGCGGAAGGCGCCGTCCTCCTCGAAGAGCACCTGCTTCATGCGCGGGCCCCCGGCGGCGGCGGCCCGTCCTCGCGCGCCCAGGCGACGATGTCGGGCACGAACTCGGGAAAGCTCTGCAGCGAGTGGTCGCCGCCCTGCACCACGCTCTGGCAGGCTCCGGCGTAGTACGCCACGGCCTCGCGGTAGTCGAGCACCTCGTCGGCCGTCTCGGCGAGCAGCCAGTAGCGCTCCGGGCGCGTGATCGCCGGCGGGTCGAGGGCGGCGAGCTCGGCCACGTGGGCGGGCGTGAGGTCGAAGCGCTCGCCCGTGTAGAGGTTCTCCTGCGGGCCCAGGTAGCGCCCGAAGTGCGCCTGCGGGTGCACGGCCGGATTGATGACGACGGCGCGGCAGCCCGTCTTCTCCGCCACCACCGTCGCGTAGAAGCCCCCGAGGGAGCTGCCCACGACCAGCAGGTCGGCGGGGTTCTTCCCGAGGCAGTGCCACTGCACCTGCGAGATGGCCTGCGCGGGCCGGTGGTGCAGCGCCGGCACGAGGTACTCGATGTCCGGCGCCTGCCCGCGCAGGTAGTCGCCCAGCATCACCGCCTTGCGCGAGGCCGGCGAGCTGATGAAGCCGTGCAGGTAGACGATGGTCTTCACGCGGCGTCCGGCAGGCGCAGCGTGCCCCGCGCGAGCTCCACCACGTCCCCGCCCACGGCGATGGCGCCGGCGCGCACCGCCAGGCGCAGCGTCGAGGGCCGCGCGCACTCGTCCCCCTGGAACACGGTCCGCGTGACGTCCTGGCCGGGGCGCGTGGCGCAGAACCACCCGCCGAGGTTGGCGCAGGCCGAGCCGGTCGCGGGATCCTCGAGGATGGCCGGGCCGCTCGGGAAGAAGAATCGCGAGACCACGCGACCGGCCGCGTCGCCCTCGTCGGCGAACACGCAGGCCATGCTCTGGCCGTCCTCGCTCCTCAGCTGCGTGAACGCGTCGGCGCGGGGCCGGGCGCGCCGCACCGCCGCCGCGTCGCGCACCGGGACGAGGAGCTGCTCCTTGCCGGCGTTCACCCACAGCGGCCGGTCCGCGAGGTCCCCGGGCTCCAGGCCCACCATGTGCGCGAGATCCGCGCGCGGCTCTGCCACCTCGCGCCAGCGCGGCGCGTTGGCCGAGAGCGTCCAGTGATCGCCCCGCGCCGCCACCGGGATGACGCCCGCCTTCATCTCGAGGGTGAGCGCGTCGCCGCTGGCGCGAACCTGGCGCACCACGTGCGCCGTGCCCAGCGTGGGGTGCCCCGCGAACGGCATCTCGTAGGCCGGCGTGAAGATGCGCACCCGCGCCGTGGCCTTCGCCGAGGGCAGGACGAAGGTCGTCTCCGAGAGGTTGAACTGGCGGGCGAGCGCCTGCATGCGCGCCTCGTCCAGGCCGCTGCCGTCCTCGAAGACGCACAGCGGGTTGCCGGTGAGGGCGCCGCCGTCGCGGGTGAACACGTTGACGATGCGGAAGGCCAGTTCGCGCACGGGGATCTCCTCAGCGTTCGGGGCGCGCCTGGCCGGCGGCCAGGGCGAGCCGCCGAAGCAGCTTGCCGTGGATGCCGCCGAAGCCGCCGTTGGACATGACCAGGACGTGGTCGCCCGGCCGCAGCACGTGGCCCAGCGCCTCGACCATGGGCTCGACGTCCGCGTAGATGGCCGCGCGCGTGGACAGCGGCGCGAGGGCCTTGGACGCGTCCCAGCCCAGGCCGCTCGCGTGGCAGTAGACGAGGTCGGCGCCCGCCAGGCTCGCCGCCAGGCGCGCCTGCATCGTGCCGAGCTTCATGGTGTTGGAGCGCGGCTCGAACACGGCGACGATGCGGGCCGTGCCGACACGCTTGCGCAGCCCGGCGATCGTCGCCTCGAAGGCCGTCGGGTGGTGGGCGAAGTCGTCGTAGACCGTGATGCCGTTCACCGTGCCCCTCGCCTCCAGGCGTCGCTTCACGCCCTGGAATCGGGAGAGCGCCTCGATGCCGGCGGCCACCGGCACCCCGGCGTGGCGGGCGGCGGCCAGCGCGGCCAGGGCGTTCAGGCGGTTGTGCTCGCCCGCGCCGTCCCAGCGCACCACCCCCTGGACCTCGCCGCGCAGCTTCACCTCGAAGGCGTCCTGCGCGTCCACCGCGCCCACCTGCCAGCCGTCGTCGGCGCCGAAGCGCTCCACGGGCGTCCAGCACCCGCGCTCGAGCACGCGCGCCAGGGCCGGCTCGCGCGCGTTGGCCACGACGAGTCCGCTCGCGGGCACCGTGCGCACCAGGTGGTGGAACTGCGTCTCGATGGCCGCGAGGTCCGGGAAGATGTCGGCGTGGTCGTACTCGAGGTTGTTGAGCACCGCCGTGCGCGGCCGGTACCAGACGAACTTGGAGCGCTTGTCGAAGAAGGCCGTGTCGTACTCGTCGGCCTCGATCACGAAGAAGGGCGAGGCGGTGAGCCGCGCCGAGACCTGGAAGTTCCTCGGCACGCCGCCGATGAGGAAGCCGGGGTCCAGCCCCGCCGCCTCGAGGATCCACGCGAGCATCGAGGCCGTGGTCGTCTTGCCGTGCGTGCCCGCGACCGCCAGCACCCACTTGCCCGCCAGCACGTGGTCGGCGAGCCACTGCGGCCCCGAGACGTAGGGCAGGCCCCGGTCCAGGATCGCCTCGACCACCGGCCGGCCTCGCGTCATGGCGTTGCCGACGACGTAGAGGTCCGCCGGGTGGCGCTCGAGCTGCTCCGCGTCGTAGCCCTCGTGCAGCGCGATGCCCAGGTCGCGCAGCTGCTCGCTCATGGGCGGGTAGACCTGCGCGTCGCAGCCCGTGACGGCGTGGCCGGCCTCCCGCGCGATCTTCGCGAGGCCGCCCATGAAGGTGCCGCAGATGCCGAGGACGTGGAGGCGCATCAGCCCTGGAAGATGAACCAGACCGCGCCCACCAGGCACAGCCCCGCCCACAGGTAGTTCCACTTGAGCCCCTCGCCCATGTAGAGGATGGCGAAGGGGACGAAGACGACGAGGGTGACGACCTCCTGCAGGATCTTCAGGCGCGCGAGCGAGAGCCCGCCCGCGAAGCCCAGCCGGTTGGCCGGCACCTGGAGCAGGTACTCGAAGAGGGCGATGCCCCAGCTCGCGAGCGCGGCCACCCACCAGGGGCTCGCCTGGAGGTTCTTCAGGTGCCCGTACCAGGCGAACGTCATGAAGAGGTTCGAGGCCGCGAGCATCGTGGCGGTGAGGGCGACGGTCTGCAGGGAGGTCATGTGGGGGGCGGGCCGGCGGCCTGGCCCTCGGGGAGGCGGGGCGCGAATTTTATCATCCGGGCGGGTTAAACTAGCCCCCCGCACACCCGTCCGGGGGCGTCCGCCCCGCCGCGCCGATGGTCCCTCACCTCACCACCTCCCTCACCGGCCCGCTGCAGGATCTCGAGCGGGTCGTCCTCGACCGCCGGCCGCAGATCGAGCGCTGGTTCCGGGCGCGCTTCGCCGAGCACGAGGTGCCGTTCTACTCCTCGGTGGACCTGCGCAACAGCGGCTTCAAGCTCGCGCCCGTGGACACCAACCTCTTCCCGGGCGGCTTCAACAACCTCAACCCCGACTTCCTGCCGCTGTGCGTGCACGCGGCCATGTCCGCCATCCAGAAGCTGTGCCCGGACGCGCAGCGCTTCGTGCTGGTGCCGGAGAACCACACGCGCAACCTCTTCTACCTGCAGAACGTGGCCACGCTCAAGCGCATCCTGGAGAGCGCGGGCCTCGCGGTGCGCATCGGGAGCCTGCTCCCGGACCTCGCCGGGCCCACGACGGTGGAGACGGCCGGCGGCGAGCGGCTGCTGCTCGAGCCGCTCAGGCGGCACGGCAACCGCGTGGGGCTGGAGGGCTTCGACCCCTGCGCCGTCATCGTGAACAACGACCTCTCGGGCGGCGTGCCCGCCATCCTGCGCGGGCTCGAGCAGACGGTGGTGCCGCCCCTCATCGCCGGGTGGTCCACGCGCCGCAAGTCGCAGCACTTCGCCGCCTACGAGCGCGTGGCCGAGGACTTCGCCGAGCTGGTCGGCATCGACCCCTGGTTCGTGAACCCCGCGTTCAGCCAGTGCCGCGGCGTGGACTTCGCGCAGAAGGCGGGCGAGGACTACCTCGCGGCCACCGTCGAGCAGGTGCTCGCCGAGGTGCGGGAGAAGTACGCCGAGCACGGCATCACCGAGCCGCCCTTCGTCATCGTGAAGGCCGACGCCGGCACCTACGGCATGGGGATCATGACGGCCAAGAGCGTGGACGACGTGAGGAACCTCAACCGCAAGGCGCGCAACAAGATGGCGGTGATCAAGGAGGGCCAGACCGTCTCCGAGGTGATCGTCCAGGAGGGGGTGTACACCTTCGAGGACGTGGACGGCGCGGTGGCCGAGCCCGTGATCTACATGATCGACCAGTTCGTCGTGGGCGGCTTCTACCGCGTGCACAACGCGCGCGGCAAGGACGAGAACCTCAACTCGCCCGGCATGGAGTTCCGCCCGCTCGCCTTCGAGACCGACTGCCAGTCGCCGGACTGCGCCGGCCAGCCCGGCGACCCGCCCAACCGCTTCTACACCTACGGCGTGGTGGCGCGCCTGGCCAACCTCGCCGCCGCGCTGGAGATCGAGGAGATGGTCGCCCGCGCCGAGGAGCCCGAGGCCCTCGCCGAGAGCGCATGAAGCTCGCCTTCGTGGTCGACCCGCTGGGCCACCTCAAGCCCGCGAAGGACTCCTCCATCGCCATGATGCGCGAGGCGGCGCGGCGCGGGCACGAGGTCTACGCGATCGGCATGGCGGACCTCTTCGTCCAGGACGGCGCGGTGGCCGCGCGCGCCACGCCCCTGGAGCTGGCCGCGGGCGACTCGCCCTGGTGCCGCGAGGGCGCGCCCGAGGAGGTGCCCCTCGCCTTCTTCGACCTGGTGGCGATGCGCAAGGACCCGCCCTTCGACGCCGAGTACTACTACGCCACGCTCCTGCTGGAGCGGGCCGAGGCCCAGGGGGCGCGGGTGGCCAACTCGCCGCGCGCGCTGCGCGACTGGAACGAGAAGCTCGCCATCCTGCGCTTCCCGGCGCTCGCCCCGGCCACGCTCGTCACGCGCGACCCGGCCCGCGTGCAGGCCTTCGTCGACCGCCACGGCGACGCCATCCTCAAGAAGCTCGACGGCATGGGCGGCACGATGATCTTCCGCGTGCGCGCGGACGACCCCAACCGCAACGTCATCGTCGAGACCATGGTGGGCGAGGCCGAGCGCACCATCATGGTCCAGAAGTTCATCCCGGAGATCACGCGCGGGGACAAGCGCGTGCTGGTGGTCGACGGCCGGGTCTTCCCCCACTGCCTCGCGCGCATCCCGCGCGCCGGCGAGACGCGCGGCAACCTCGCCGCCGGCGGCACGGGCGTCGCCCAGCCCCTGTCGGCGCGCGACCGCGAGATCGGCGAGGCGGTCGGCGCCGAGCTCGCCGCGGCCGGCATCGTCTTCGCGGGCCTGGACGTGATCGGCGACTGGCTCACGGAGGTCAACGTGACCAGCCCCACCTGCATCGTCGAGATCGCGCAGCAGACCGGCGAGAACGCCGCCAGGCCCCTGATGGACGCCTTCGAGCGCCTCGCGCGGCGCGCCGGCTAGAACACGGTGACGCGGTCGAAGTCCGAGCCGCGCTCGAGCACCTCGTAGACGGTGGACTCCTTCGGGCCGCCCTTCCAGACTTCCACGCCGCGTCCCCGCGAGGCGACGCCCGAGGGCACCACCAGCGACTCCGGCACGCCCAGGCGCTCGAGCGCCGGCAGGCGGAAGCCCTGCGCCCAGGCGCTGCCCTGGCGGTTGCGCGAGTCGGCCGCGCGCACCGCGATGGGCTCGGGCCGGCCCGGGAAGAGGTGCACCGTGATCACGATGCGGCCGTCGGTCTCCTGCACGAGGGCCTGCACCATGCCCAGGAAGAACGGCGCGGCCTCGCCCAGCCGCATGGAGAGCACGCGGCCGATGGCCACGCCCTTCGAGGCCGTCGGCGGGCGCGCCAGGCGCCAGGCGCCGAGCATCTCGTCGACCACCAGCCAGTTCTCGACCGAGAAGTTGTAGTCCGCCACGCGCAGCTGCTGCGTGCGCTCGGTGACCTTGCCGAACACGGCGAGGTCGTCCTTCTCCTGGCGCGTGAGCTCGCGCTCCCGGTCCGGCTGCTCGAACACCGCGCCGCCGGTGGCGAAGAAGTGGATCTCGGGCAGGCCGAAGGCGAGGCCGGCCGTCTTCTCGTCGGGGACCTTGGCCGGCGGGCGCGGCGGCGCGCCCTCGCACCAGAGCTTGTGCAGGCGCGAGAGCTGGGCCAGCGCGTCGATGGCGCTCGCCTCGGCCGGCAGCCCCACGTTGGCGGGCTCCTCGCCGGCCTGCAGGGCCTTCAGGCGCTTGCGGATGCTGCGCGACAGGCCCTCGACGTCCAGGACACGGTGCGTGTCGCTCAGGTCGTCGGCGTGCAGCGGCCGCGCGCCGATGGGCTTGGCGAGGTCCACGGCGAGCGGGAAGGTCGCGCCGGACTCCGCGGCGGGAGCCTCGGGCATCACGCGCACCTTGCGCGTCCACATCCGCAGCAGCGCGGCCAGGAGCTCCATGTGCGGCGCCGTCATCTCCGAGAGGTAGGCCGCCTGCGTGAGCACGACGTGCACGTAGGCCTCGTGCGCGCTCGAGTGCCCGTCCTCGCTCTCCAGGCTGTCCTTCACGCGCTCGTCGGCGAGCCCCGTGCGCTCGGCCTCGAGGTACTGGCCGTGCAGCCGCAGCCACAGGGAGGGCTCGAAGCGCCGGTAGATCATCGCGTGGAAGAGCATCTGCGCGCCCAGGTAGCGCACGATGCGCTGCATCATGAGCGCGCGGTGCCGCGGGAGCTCGCCGCGGTCCGTCGCGGCCGCCTCCAGGCACTGGCGGTAGCCCGTCTCCATCTCCTCGAGCAGCGAGCGCCCGGTGTTCCAGGCGACGAGGTCGTTGTGCGACAGGGGCAGCGTCTTGCCGAAGTAGCGCGAGCGCTGCTCGCCCTGCAGGAAGGCGATCTTGTCGCGCATGAGCTCCAGGCACTTGAGCCGCTCGATGCCGCCGGTCTCGCCGCGGTTGATCGCGCGCAGCGCCTCCAGCACGAACTGCTGCGCCTGCGGGATGTTGGTGAGCGGCAGGCCCGCGAGCCACTCCTTGCAGCCCTTCGCGTCGGCGAAGGCGAGGCCGCCGGCGCCTCTCGGGGGGGGAGGGGAAGCGCCCATGGCCGCTCAGAGCCCCCGCGCGGCCAGGGCCGCCGGGAGCGCCGCCGCCATCGCCGCCGCGCGCGCGACGCGCCCGGCCGGCGGCGCCCGGTCGTGGCGGGCGGGGGACCACACCGCCCCGGGGAAGTGGCGGTCGTCGCGCCAGCGCGGGATCACGTGCCAGTGCACGTGCGGCACGGCATTGCCCAGCGTGGCGAGGTTCATCTTGTCGGGTTCCAGCGACTGCCTCACATGCGTCTCCACGGCGAACACCACGGCCATCAGGCGATCGCGCTCGGCCGCGGCGAGGTCCGTCATCTCGCGCGCGTGGCGGCCCAGCACCACCCGGAGGAATCCCGGCAGGCCGGGCTCGTCCGCCACCACCACCCGGCACAGGTCATTCTGCCAGAGGAGCGTGCCGCCCGCGCCATGGCACAGTTCACATTCCCTCGCGTTCGCTTGCGGTTCGGCGGTCATGGTCCGGAGGCCGGGGTCGGCAACCCGCGATTGTCCCCGCGGCGGCCCGCGGAAGGCAACCGGGCGCGCCGCTAGAGGAGCACGCGCTCGATCCCGCCGCGGTTCGCGCGCGCCACGAACTCGGCCATCCAGCCCTCGCCCAGGAGGTGGCGCGCCATCTCGACCACGATGTAGTCGGCTTGCGTGCCGGCGTCCTCCTCGTAGCGCGCCAGGCCCTGCAGGCACGACGGGCACGAGGTGAGCACCTTCACTTCGCCCGCGAAGCCGTCCGCGCGCGCCGCCCGGGCGCCGCGCACCAGCTCCTCCTCCTTGCGGAAGCGCACCTGGGTGGCGATGTCCGGGCGCGCGACCGCCAGGGTGCCCGACTCGCCGCAGCAGCGCTCGCTCGCGGCCACCGGCGCGCCCATCAGCTCGTTCACCACCTTGAGCGGCCGGTGCGTCTTCATGGGCGTGTGGCAGGGGTCGTGGTAGAGGTAGCGCACGCCCTGCACGCCCTCCAGGCGCACGCCCTTCTCGAGCAGGTACTCGTGGATGTCGAGCAGCCGGCAGCCCGGGAAGATGCGGTCGAACTCGTACTTCATCAGGGCGTCCATGCACGTGCCGCAGGACACCACCACCGTGCGGATGTCCAGGTAGTTGAGCGTGTTGGCCACGCGGTGGAAGAGCACGCGGTTCCTCAGCGTGATCTCCTCGCCGCGCGCGGCCTGCCCGCTCGCCGTCTGCGGGTAGCCGCAGCAGAGGTAGCCCGGCGGCAGCACGCACTGCGCGCCAACGTGGTAGAGCAGCGCCTGGGTGGCGAGCCCCACCTGGCCGAAGAGCCGCTCGGAGCCGCAGCCCGGGAAGTAGAACACCGCGTCCGAGTCCTCCGTCACCTTCGCCGGGTCGCGGATGATGGGCACGACGGAGGCGTCCTCGATGTCCAGGAGCGCGCGCGCGGTGCGCTTCGGCAGGTTCCCCGGCATCGGCTTGTTGATGAAGTGCACGACCTGCGCCTTCAGCGGCGGGCGGCCCACGGTGGCCGGCGGGTGGCGCGTCTGGCCGCGCGTGACGAGGAAGGGGCGGGCGAGCGCGTGGGCCAGGCGCTGGGCGCGGTAGCCCCAGTCGATCATCACCTTCTTGAGCACCTTGATGGTCGCCGGGTCGGTCGCGTTGAGGTAGGCCATGGAGAGCGCCGAGCCCGGGTTGAAGCGCTTGCGGCCGAGCCGTGCGAGCAGGCCGCGCATGGCGATGGAGACGTCGCCGAAGTCGATGTCGACCGGGCACGGCGCCGCGCACTTGTGGCACACCGTGCAGTGGTCTGCCACGTCGCCGAACTCGTCGAAGTGCCGCAGGCTCACGCCGCGGCGCGTCTGCTCCTCGTAGAGGAAGGCCTCGGTGAGCAGCGACAGGGCGAGGATCTTGTTGCGCGGGCTGTAGCCCAGGTTCGCCCGCGGCACGTGCGTGGAGCACACGGGCTTGCACTTGCCGCAGCGCAGGCAGTCCTTCACCGAGTCGGCGATGGCGCCGATGTCGCTCCTCTCGAGGATGATGGACTCGTGGCCGATGAGCGCGAAGGACGGCGTGTAGGCGTTGGAGAGGTCCGCGCCCGCGAGGAGCTTGCCGCGGTTGAAGCGGCCCTCGGGATCGACCTTCGCCTTCCACCGCGCGAAGGCCTCGACCTCCTGCGGCTCCAGGAACTCGAGCTTGGTGATGCCGATGCCGTGCTCGCCGGAGACGACGCCGCCCAGGGACTTGGCGAACCGCATGATGTGGGCCACCGCCTCGTTGGCGGTGCGCAGCATCTCGTAGTCGTCGGAGTTCACGGGGATGTTGGTGTGCACGTTGCCGTCGCCGGCGTGCATGTGCAGCGCCACGAACACCCGGCCGCGCAGGACGTCGGCGTGGATCGCCTGCACCGCGGCCATCACCGGCTCGAAGGCGCGCCCCGCGAACACCTGGCGCAGCGGGTCGCGCAGCTCGCGCTTCCACGAGGCGCGCAGCTCGTGCAGCTGGACGAGGGAGAAGAGCGTCCTCGCACCGTCGGCGCCCGCGACGGCCGGCGCGAGGCCCAGGGCGTCCAGGTCGGCGCGGACCTCGTCGAGGCGGCGGTCGAGGTTGCGCGCGAGGTAGTCCCAGCGCCGCCGCACGAAGCGCACGAGCTCGAGCGCCTGCGCGGGCCGGTCGCCGAGCACGTCCTCGCGCTGCAGCGCCTCGCCGTCGGTCTCCACCGGCAGCTCCCCGCCCAGGTATTGCGCCAGCGCGTCGGCCAGGCGCAGCTTGTTGGCGAGGGAGTACTGGACGTTGAGGCGCTCGACGCCGTTGGTGTAGTCGGCCAGGCGCTCGAGCGGGATCACCACGTCCTCGTTCACCTTGAAGGCGTTGGTGTGCTTGGCGATGGCGGCGGTGCGCGAGCGCTCCATCCAGAAGCGCTTGCGGGCCTCGGGGCTCGCGGCGACGAAGCCCTCGCCGCCGCGGGCGTTGGCCAGGCGCACCACCTCGGAGGCGCAGGCGGCCACCGCCGCCTCGTCGTCGCCCACCAGGTCGCCGATGAGCACCATGCGCGGGCGGCCGTGCGCCTTCGCCTTGGTGGCGTAGCCCACCGCCTTCACGTAGCGCTCGTCCAGGTGCTCCAGGCCCGCGAGCGCCACCCCGTCGCGGCCGTCCACCCGCTTCGTGATCTCGACGATGGCCGGCACGGCGAGCGCCACGTCGCCGAAGAACTCCAGGCACACCGTGCGGGTGTGCGCGGGCATGCGGTGCAGGATGAAGGTGGCGGAGGTGATGATCCCGTCGCAGCCCTCCTTCTGCACGCCGGGCAGCCCGCCCAGCACCTTGTCGGTGACGTCCTTGCCCAGGCCCGCCTTGCGGAAGCGCCGCCCCTCGATCTCGAGGATCTCCTCGCCGCGGGGCGTGCGCCCGTCGGCCTCGAAGCGGCGGATGCGGAAGCGCGCCACGGGCGCGTCGTGGATCTTGCCGAGGTTGTGGTCCAGGCGCTCGACCTCGATCCAGTCGGCCTGCGGCGTCACCATGCGCCAGGAGGCGAGGTTGTCGACCGCCGTGCCCCACAGCACGGCCTTCTTGCCGCCCGCGTTCATCGCGATGTTGCCGCCGATGCACGAGGCGTCGGCCGAGGTGGGGTCGACGGCGAAGGCGAGGCCGGCGGCCTCCGCGGCCTCCATCACGCGCCGCGTGACGGCGCCCGCGCCCACGCGGATGACGGGCACGGGCGAGGCCACGCCCGGGAGCGATGCCGGGGCCACCTCGCCCACGAAGTCGAGCTTCTCGGTGTTCACCACCGCGGAGAGCGCGTCCAGCGGGATGGCGCCGCCCGTGTAGCCCGTGCCGCCGCCACGCGGGATGATGGTCAGGCCCAGCTCGACGAGCGCCTTCACGAGCGGGGCGCACTCGGCCTCGGTGTCGGGCGAGACGACCACGAACGGGTACTCGACGCGCCAGTCGGTGGCGTCGGTGACGTGCGAGACGCGCGCGAGGCCGTCGAAGGCGACGTTGTCGCGGCGGGTGAGGGGCGAGAGGCGCCGCAGCACGCGCCGGCGCAGCGCGCGCGTCTCGGCGAACTCGCGGGCGAAGGCGTCCACGGCGCCGTGCGCCGCCTCGAGCAGGCGCCCCACGCGCTGGCTGCGCTCCGCATCGGATTCGTCGGCCCGGCGCCGCTTCTCGATCTCGCGCAGGCGGTGGCGCATCGCCTCCACTAGGGCCTCCAGGCGTTTCGGGCTGTCGAGCAGGTCGTCCTGGAGGTAGGGGTTGCGCTTGACGACCCAGATGTCGCCCAGCACCTCGTAGAGCATGCGCGCCGAGCGGCCCGTGCGGCGCTGGCCGCGCAGCTCGTCCAGCCCCTGCCAGGCCTCGCGGCCGAGCAGGCGGATCACGATCTCCCGGTCGGAGAACGAGGTGTAGTTGTACGGGATCTCGCGCAGTCGGGCGGTCATCGAGGGCGGGTCGCGGCCCGTGGGCGCCACGGGGGGAATAGCGATTCTACCGCACTGCAGCATTGACCCCGGACGGGGCCGCGGGCCCGGCTACAGCAGGGCGGCGGCCTGGGCGACCACGAAGTAGCGGGCGGCCTTGCCGGCGGCCATCGCCGCGGTGCAGGCGATCCAGTTCAGGCGCAGCCAGCCGGCGGCCCCGCACAGCGCATCGCCCACGAAGGGCGCCCAGGCGAGCAGCAGGGCCGCCGCGCCGAACCGCCGGACATGCGCCACCGCACGCCCCTCGGGCAGGCGCGAGGGCACCAGGCGCCCCAGGGCGTAGGTGGTGAGGCCGCCCAGCGTGTTGCCGAGCGTGGCCACCGCCACGGCCGCCGCGGGCGAGGCGCCGCCGGCCTTCAGCACCGCGACCAGCACGATCTCGGAGTTGCCCGGCAGGAGCGTGGCGGAAACGAAGGACGAGGCCAGCAGCGCCCACAGGGACGGGGCCACGGCCCTACCCCGGCCGGCCGGCGAGCGCCTCGAGCTGGCGGGCCAGGGCGGCCACCGGCGCGTCGTCGTCGAAGAGCCCCGCGGCGCCGGCCTGCAGCGCCTCGCGCACTTCGCCGCGCCAGCGGCTGTCGGTGCCCAGGCGCAGCGCGAGGTGCACGAAGTCGTCCGGGTCGCGCGCCACGAGCTCGCCCAGGCCTGCGCGCCGCAGCATCGCCGCGCTCTGCCGGCCGCGCATGAGCCCGCCGGGCAGCGTCACGACCGGGAGCCCCGCCGAGATCGCGTCGAGCGAGGTGTTGCCGCCCGACCAGTGCAGCGTGTCGAGCATCACGTCGCATAGCGCGTTGGCGCGCAGGTAGTCGTCGTGCGACAGGAAGCCCAGGAACACCGTGCGCTCCTGCGCGTCGAGCCCCGCGCGCTCCAGCGCGGCGAACAGGCGCCGGCGGAAGTCCTGGGTGACCGGCCCGTCGCGGTAGCCGAAGAACACCAGCCGGCCGCGTGGGTCGCCGGCCAGCACGCGCGCGAAGAGCTCGTCGTTGTCCGGGTGGATCTTGAAGAGCGACTGCGGGCAGAGGTAGAGCGTGCCCTCCGCGGGCAGGCCCAGCGCCGCGCGGTCCTTCGTGCTCGAGGTGGTGGGGCGGGCGTAGCGCGTGCCGATGCCCGGCAGGCGGACCAGGCGCTCGCGGTAGGCGTCCTCGGCGCCCTCGGGCTCCATCTCGCCGCAGGATAGCCAGGCGTCGACCGTGGCGAGCCCGCTCGTGGTGGGGTGGCCCCAGCCCGCCACCTGCACGGGCGCCAGGCGCAGCGCGGCGAGCGCGAAGGTCTCGGCGTGCATGCCCAGCTCCGGGAACACCAGCACGTCCAGCTCCTCGGCGGCCACGCGCCGGGCGATGGCGAGCGGCGCGAACCCGGCCACGTGGTGGAACCGGTCGGCCGCGGCGGCGATGGCGCGCGTGTCGTCCGCCACCCACGGGTTGGTGTAGAACACCACCGTCTCGAAGCGGTCGCGGTCCAGACCCGTGATCCAGCTCGCGAAGTAGCGGCCGACCGTGCAGTTGAAGAAGAAGTTGCTGAGGAAGCCCACGCGAAGGCGCCCCTTGCGGCGGGGCGCCGGCCGCGGTGCGGAGAACTCCGGCACGCCCGCGCGCAGCACACCGCAGACGAAGTCGCCGTAGCGCGACTGCAGCTCGCGGTCGTTGCGGCCCTGGTAGGCGAGGTAGAAGTTGGTCCAGCTCGCGCCCACGAGCGCCGCGTTGCCGGCGAGCCCCGCGAATCGGCCGGGGTCGGCGGCGAGCTCGTCGAGGCCGCGGGCGAACCGCTCGCGGTGCGCCTCGAGATCCGCGACGTCGCGGTACACCGGCGGCAGCACGAGCCTCGCCCCCAGCGCGGCGCGAAGGCTTCCGGGGTCGAGCTTCTCGGCGCGCGCGAACTCGCGCAGCGACTCGTCGACGAGCCCGGCTTCCCACAGGAAGTCCGCCCAGGCCGCGCGGATCCTCGCGTCGGTCGGCAGCGCCTGCACCGCCACCTTGTGCGCGCCGCCCGCGCGCGGGTCGCGCCGCCGGCGCAGGATCTGCGCGCGAAGCAGGAGCGCGTCCGCGAGGCGCGGATCGGCCCGCAGGGCGTCCTCGAGCCTCGCCAGGGCATCGTCGAAGCGCCCCTGGTGCTCCGCGAGCCGCGCGAGGTTCAGGTGCGCGGCCGCGAGCCCGGGCTCGAGGGCCAGGGCGCGCGCGAACGCCTCCTGCGCCTCGGCCTCGCGCTCGAGCGCGAGCCGGGCGAGGCCCAGGGCGTTCCACGCACGGGCGGCGCCCGCATCGACCTCCACGGCCCTCTCCAGCGCCTGGACGGCCGCGGGCGCGTCGCCTGCCTCCAGGCGCGACGTGCCGAGGGCGAACCAGGCGGCCGGCCAATCGGCCTTCAGCCCCGTCGCGGCCTCGTAATGGCCGATGGCGGCGGCGAGGTCGCCTTCGTCCGTGGCCGCGTGGCCCGCGAGCAGGTGGAACGCCGGCTGCGTGCCGTCCAGCTCGATGGCGCGCTCGGCGGAGCGCCGCGCGGCTCCGGCCCGCCCGAGCTGGTGCTCGGCGAGCGCGCGCAGGTTCCACAGGCCCGCCTCCCCGCCGTGCTCGGCGAGCAGCGCCTCGTACGAGGCGAGCGCCTCCTCGATCCGGCCCGCGCCGTGCAACGCGCGGGCCGCCGCCAGTTTCTCCTGCATCAGCCAGCCTCTCCGATGGGCGAGCCGGCGCACCACGCGCGCCAGGCCTCGCGATAGGCATTCTCCAGGCCGCGCGTGAACGCGGCCGCGTCGCACAGCGCCGAGCGGGCCATGCGCTCGCGCAGGCCCGCCGCCAGAGCCTGCGCGCGCGCCGGATCGGCGGCGAGCGCCGCCCCGAGCGCGACCATGCCGCGCACGTCGCGCGCGACCAGCTCCTCCAGGCCCAGCACCCGCAGGAACGCCCCCGACTGCCGCGCCACGAGCGTCGCGCCCTCGACGGCGAGCACCGGCCGCCCCATCCACAGCGCCTCGAGCGTGGTGATGCCGCCGCCGTAGGGAAACGCGTCGAGGGCGACGTCGATCCCCGCGTACTCGGCCAGCAGGTCGAGGTGGGGCGAGGCCGCGCGCAGCTCCACGCGATCCATCGGCAGGCCCGCGGCCGCGAGCCGCTCGCGGTGGAACGCGCGCTCCTCCTCGTCGCCCAGCGCGTCGTTCTTGATCACGAGACGCGCGCGCGGCGCCTGCGCGAGCAGGGCCGACCACGCCCGGAGCACGCCGGGGCCGAGCTTGGCGAAGCGGTGGAACGCGCCGAAGGTGAACTCCCCGCCCGAGGCCGACGGCAGCGGCGCCACGGGCGGCGCCTGCGCGGGCGCCTCGTAGCACAGCCTCAGGGGCGCGAGGCGCAGGCGCCGCTCCGTGAATCGCTGCGCGTCGCCCGGCGGCGAGTGCAGCGCGTCGGTGACGATGGCGTCGATGGCCGCGCAGCCGGTCGTGTCGAAGTAGTCGAGCCAGGTGAGCGCCACCGGCGCCGGCTTCCTCGCGAGGGCACCCAGGCGCCCGCCCGGCGTGTGGCCCGCGAGGTCGACGACGATGTCGATGCCGTCCTCGCGGATGGCCTGCGCGAGCGCCTCGTCGTCGAGGCCGCGGGTATCCCGCCACCCCGCCGCCCGGGTGCGGATGCGCGCCGTCACGTCGTCCTCGATGTCCTGCCCCGCGTACGCGTGGAAGGAGACGGCCGACGGGTCGTGGCGCTCGAGCACCGGCAGCAGGGCGAAGGCAAGGGACGCGCGATGAAATCGCGGGGAGACGTACCCGATGCGAAGCGGCCGGTCGGGGTCGCGCGAATTGGGATGCGATGGGCGGGGTGTCGCGATCGCATACCGCGTCGCCCACCCTCGATGCGCCTCGAAATGCGTTTCGGGAGACACGCCCTCGAGCGCGTGCCCGGCGAAGAGCGCGCGGCTCGCGTGCTGCGCCGCCTGCGCCGGGTCGCGCGCCTCGGCGTCCCGGTAGGCCGCGAGGGCTGCCTCGACGTCCCCCAGCTGCATCAGGGCGTCGGCCAGGCGGCCCGACGTGGCGCCCCCGGCTCCGGCGGCCTGCGCGGCCCGGAAGGCGGCCGCGGCCCGCGACCACGCGCCGGCCTGCGCGTGCAGGCGCCCCACGAGGTCGTGCGCCTCCGCCCCCGCGGGCGCGAGGCGAAGGCTCTCGCCCAGCGCGCCGAGCGCCTCGGCACGGTGTCCCTGTGCCGCGTGCGCGCGGCCGAGGTTGAGCCAGGCGAGTGCGCTGCGCGGCTCGAGCGTGCGCGCGCGACGCGCCGCGGCCTCCGCTTCGGAAAGGCGCCCCAGCGCCAGGCACGTGGCCGCGATGTTGTTCCAGAGTCGGCCGTCCTCCGGACGCACGCGGGCCAGCGCCTCGAAGCACTCTAGGGCGCCGGCCATCTCGCGCCGGTCGAAGAGCAGGTCGCCCAGGAGCGTGAGCGCCGGCGGCAACCCGGGCGCGAGGGCAAGGCACTCGCGCAGGGCGCGCTCGGCGCCCTGGCGGTCGCGCGCCTGGAGCAGCAGCACCGCGAGCTGCAGGCGCGGCTCGACCCTCGCGGGAAAGCGCTCCGACAGGGCTCGGCTTTCCTCCAGGGCCTCGGCTTCGCGCCCGCGCCGGGCCAGGCCGACGATGCGCTCGCAGCCCTCCCGCACCTCGTCGCGGATGGCCTCGCTCATCATGACGCTTGCGGCCCCGACGGGCGCAGGCTGCCTTCGGTCCACTCGTGCGCGAGCTGCACGAGGCCGTAGTCGCGCGTGCGCCCGGTGACGGAGATCCCGCGCTCCTGCGTGTCGAAGAGGCGAAGGCCCTCGGGGTCGAGCACGTGCAGGCGCACCAGGTACTTGCCCGGCAGGAGCATGAGGCCGGGGAAGCGGATCGCGAAGGCGAAGTGCCCCTCGCCGGCGCCGGTTGCCACGAAGCCGCGGTCGTGCGAGTGCGCCCCGTACACCGGCGTGCCGTCGGCGCGCACGATGCCGAAGAGCAGCGCGGGTGGCCTGCCGTCCGGGCTCCACGCGAGGCCCTGAACCACCAGCTCCTCGCCCGCGGCCACCGCCTCGGCGGGCGTGCCGTCGGCGCGCTCCAGGCGCATGTCGCGCACGAACGGCGTGAGCCCCTGCGCCGGTCGCGGCGCCTGCGCGCCCGCGCGGCCCTTCTCCTCGTGGAAGGCGAGGTACTCGCGCGTCACGTCGAAGCTGTCGCCCTCCAGGCGCGCCGCGCCCGCGTGCAGCCACAGCGCCCGCGAGCAGAGCGTCTGCACGTGATACATGCTGTGCGAGCACAGCAGCAGCGTGCCGCCGTCGCCCAGGAAGCGCTCGAGCCAGCGGATGCACTTCTTCTGGAAGGACTCGTCGCCGACCGCCAGCACCTCGTCGGTGATGAGTATCTCCGGCGTGAGCGCCGTGGCCACGGCGAACCCCAGCCTCACGGCCATGCCCGAGGAGTAGTGCTTGATCGGCTCGTCGATGTGCGCGCCGATGTCGGCGAAGGACACGATGTCGCCGACGCGCTCCATCGTCTCGCGCCGGGAGAGGCCCATGAGCGCGGCCGCGAGGAAGATGTTCTCGCGGCCGGTGTACTCGGGGTGGAAGCCGCTGCCCAGCTCGAGCAGGGCCCCGATGCGGCCGCGGACCTGGACGGTGCCGGCGCTCGGCTTCACCACGCCGGCGATGATCTTCAGCAGCGTGGACTTGCCGGCGCCGTTCTCCCCGACCAGCCCGAGCGACTCGCCCCGCCGGATCCGAAGGTCGATGCCCTGCAGGGCGCGGAAGTGGGGGATGTCCGCGCGGCGCGCGAGGAGGCCCCACAGCGTGCGCAGCCTGTCGCCTCCCGCGGTGACCTTGGGGTAGTCCTTGCCGACGCCCTGGAGGGCCACCAGGACGTCCGCAGCGGGCGACGGCGGGCGGGCGGCGGGCAGCCTCACAGGAAATCCTCGAAGTGCGGCGAGAGCCGCTCGAAGAAGCGCAGTCCCGCCCACCAGACGACGAGGGCGGCGAGCCACAGCCACAGGTCGGCCGGCAGGAGGCCGGCGCCCTGCAGCAGCACCTCCCGCAGCCGCTCGACCACGGAGGCGAGCGGGTTGATCGCGGCCCACGACCGCAGGGACTCGGGGACGAACGAGAGCGGATAGAGGATCGGCGTGCAGTAGAACACCACGGTGAGGCCGATGGAGACGACCTGCTCGACGTCCTTGAGCAGCGTCTGCAGTGCGGCGAGCGCCGCCGCGACGCCGACGGCCGCGAGGGCAAGCGGGACGAGGTACGCGAGGACGAGCGGCAGCCGGAAGAGGTGGACCGGCTCGCCCAGTGCCGCCAGCACCGCGAGCACGGCGACGTAGCCCACCAGGTGGACGGCGAAGGAGGACAGGACCGCCGCGTAGACCAGCAAGGCGTGCGGAAAGGCCACCTTGCGGATGAGCCCGCCGTTGTCCTGGATGCACCCCATCCCGCGCACCACGCCCTCGGAGAACATGATCCAGGGCCAGAGCGCGACGGCCGCGAATGCGGTGTAGCTGGCGCCGCCGGAATCCACCGGCAGGCGGACCCGGAACACCATCGTGAACACGAAAGCGTAGAGCGCGAGCAGCGCGAGCGGGTTGAGCAGCGCCCACGCCGCGCCGCTCACCGACCCGGCGTAGCGCGTGCCCAGTTCCCGCCGGAGGAAAGAAGCGAGCAGCCACCGGTGGGTGTAGACGGTGGCTGGCATCGCTCGGCGTCAGTTCCGGGCAGGGGGCGAGGCGGGCGCGGCCGTCGAGGGGGTCGCGGCCTTCAGGGCCTCGGCCGCGCGGCGCTGCATCTCCTCGCGCTGCTTGCGCTCGATCTCGGCGCGCGGGATCTCGGTGCGCAGCGCGGCGATGCCCTGCGGATTCCAGTGCGTGTCCGGGCTGCGGCGCCAGCCGTCGAGCAGCTTCAGGGAGGCATCGCTGCGGATGCGGGCCTCCTCCGCCTCGATGATCGCCGCCTTCACTTCGTCGAACTTGAGGCGGTGGGAGGGCTTGAATCCCACGCGCCTGACGAGGTGGAAGCCGTAGCTGGTCTCGATGGGCTGGGAGATCTCGCCGTCTGCCTTCAGGGAGAAGGCGGCCGCGGCGATGCGGTGATCGATTTCCTTGGCCGACACGGGGCCCAGCCGCCCGCCATCGCGCTTGTAGCCGGTGTCGTCGGAGTATTCCTTGGCGAGGGCGAGGAAGTCCTCGCCGGCGACCGCCTTGGCGCGGATCTCCTTTGCCCGGGCGAGGGCCATCTCGCGCGTGCGGCCGTTGAGGCCCACGAGGATGTGCTGCAGGTCCACGCGCTCGGGCTCGGTGTACTTGGCCGAGTCGAGCAGGTAGAGCTCCCTCGCGCGGCCCTCGAGGTCCGCCGCCGTGGGAAGCTTGGCGTGACGCTCGAGGTAGGCGGAGTACTGCTGCGCGAGGAAGCCGTCCACCTGCTGCTGGATCCGCCGCGCGATCACCGGGTCCTTGTCGAGGCCCGCCTTCCGGGCGGCGTCCGCGAGCATGCGGTTGGAGAAGAGGAGGTCGACCACCTTGTTGTTGCGCTCGCCGTCGGCCATGGCCTCCACGCGAAGCTCGGGGGGCACGCGCTCCATGAACGCGCGGAAGTCGGCGTCGGTGATCACGACGTCGCCGTGGGTGACGAGGGGCGTCTCGGCGCGCGCGGCCAGGCCGAGCAGGGCCGCGGCCGCCAGCGCGAGGGCGGAAAGCATTCTCATGGGGGGTCCTATCGTGCCAAAGAAAAGGCCCGCATGCGACGGGCATGCGGGCCGGGGAGGTTGAGGAAGATCAGTTGAACTGCACGTAGACCGGGCAGGTCGTCCACTGGCAGCTCGGCGTGCCGGGCGCGCTCGGCGGGACCGGCGTGGGCCGCTTGATCTGCCGCAGGTTGAAGTTCACGGTCGTGGTGCCGACGGGCAGCTCGCAGACCGGGATGTACCACGGCGTGGACGCGGGCTTGGGCCCGATCGAGAAGTAGAGCTTGCCGCCCGTGTACTGCGTGTGGTTCGCGCAGGCCCCGAGGGCCGGCGTGAAGTCGCCCGGGCAGGTGGAGACGCTGAACTGCACGTCCGCCTGGTCGCCGGTGGACACGGTCTCCGTGATGGTCCCGGTGTAGAGCGTGCTGGGCAGCAGGGTGCCCGTGCGCGTGACGGCCGCGGTCTCGGTCTGCTTCACGGTGCTCACGAGGGTCTGCGTGCCGGACCACGGCACCGTGTACGTCGCGGTCGTGGTGCAGCCCGACGCGACGTTGACGCTCATCGTGTTGGCCGGCACCGTGCCGAGGCTCGCCGCCTGGCCGGACGGGCCGCCGATCTCGGTCGGGGTGCCGAGCGTGAAGGACAGCGTGCCGGGCGGCGTGACGCCCGCCGGCGCCGTCGCGGGCGGCGTGAAGGTGATGGTCTGCGAGGCGCCGCTGCCGGCCGGGAACGTCAGCGTGCCGGTGGCGGGATTGAGCGTGCCGCCGCCGGTGACGAGCGCGCCGGTAGCAGTCATCGTGCCGCCGAGCGTGAACGGCACCGACCAGCCGCCGCCCGTGCCGCCCACGCGGGTCACGGTGACGGACACGGCGCTGCCGCCGAAGTAGGCGGTGGAGGTGCCCGAGGAGAACTGGAAGGCGACGGGCGAGTTCGGGTCGACGACCTGGATGACGGCGGGGTTGGTGCCCGTGACGCCGCCGGCAGAGGCCGTGAGGGTGATCTGGCACGTGGCCGGGGCTGCCGGCGCCGCGATGGTGAATGCGGCCGAGGTGCTGTTCTCGGCCGACGCGAAGTTCGCGGTAGCGGAGGTGCCTCCGTTCACGGTGCAGCCACCGCTCGTGGCGGTGACAGTGGCGATCGTCGCTGCGCCGCCTGCCGTGGCGCCGGTCCGCGTGACGGCCAGCGTGGTCGTGCCGGACGGCGAGAGGCTCAGCTGCGTGCCGGTGAGGTTGAAGGCGACGTTGCCGGCCGAGGGCGTGGTGCCGCCGCCCGACGAGCACTGGAAGACGAAGTTGCCCTGGGTGTCACCCGTGAAGCTGCCGTACGTGCACGTGGTGGTGCCGACCGTCACCGTCGAGGCGACGGCCGGCGGCGCCGCGATGCCGGCCGCCAGGCCCATCGCCGCGGCGAGAACGACGCCGTAGCGACGCAGGGCCGCGAATCGGGAAGTGGGGTTCATTGCAATCCTTTCTGGAGATGTCAACGGGTTCGCAGTCGCGCAGAAACATCGAGGCTCTTGTCGGCCTGCGCCCGTGACCCTCCCGGCACGGGACTTGCGTGGATACCGGCGATTATACGCAATGGTACTGGCCGCGGATGCGGCCTATCTACCGAATATTCATGAAAAAAACGGGCAGACCGAAGTCTGCCCGTCGGGTGCTGCTGGCAGGGGGCCGTGAATCCGGCCCCCGTCCGGACTTCATCACCGCGATTACGGCGTCGGGGCGATGTTGTCGGTGTAGTTGTGCTGGAACAGGCTGCCATAGTTGCCCTGGCAGGAAGCGCCGGCGCAGGTCAGCGTGCCGTTGTTGAACGTGCGAGCCATGAAGCCCGTGACCGGCAGACCGATGTAGGTCTGCGCGCCAGCCGCCGCCGCGCCCGTCGTGACGTTGACGGTGTTGGAGGCCGCTTGCGAGGTCAGGCCGACCAGGGCGTTGGCGCCCGTGAAGACCAGGTTGGCCCAGCCGTTCTGGTTGCCCGTCGTGACGTTCACCGCCAGGGTGTTGGCGGAGCCGAGCACGCCGGAGGTCGTGCCGCTCGGGTTGTGCGCCTGGCCGGAGCGGATGCTCAGGACGGTCGACTCCCAGCAGAGGCCGGCGACCAGCGTCGGGGGCAGCGGCGAGAAGTCGCCACCGGCAGCCGTCGCGCTGCGCTCTTCGCGGTTGAAGAACGTGAAGCCGAAGGACTCGCAGGAACCCGTGGCCGTGAACTTGTTGGTGAACGGCGGGGTGGCGGCGGCGGTCGTCACGTAGAAGCGCTTGGTCGGGAACGTCATCACCCAGTCGGTGTTCGACTTGGTGGCGGCGTCCAGCACGTACTCGTTGATGACGTTGGAGTGCATCATCGTCGAGGACACGGCGTCGATGCCGACGAGCCACGCCGAGGTGTAGGCGCGCGTGCCGGTGGCGGACGACGTGATCACGACGGAGACCGGGTCGGCCTGGGCGAGGTTGCCGACTTCCGAGCCGATGTCCGTGTAGATGTTGGCGGCGGTGACGTTGGCCAGGGCGACGGCGTTGTAGCCGGAGTCCGAGCCGTTGTTCACGTTGATCAGCGTGCCCGTGCCGGTGATGCCGCCCGTGGGCGCGGCCTGGTCGGCCAGCGGGAGGGCGTTCGGGCCGGGGCCCTGCACCGAGGCGCAGCCCGGGGGCACGCCGGTGGCGGCCCCGTGGGTGATCGCCGTCAGGGACGGGCCGATGACCGTGGCCATCTCGAGCATCTCGACGTAGCCTTCGCGGGTGCGGGAGAGCGTCGTGCCCGCGCCGTCGTCGAACGCGCCGGAGTACTGGAAGTTCCGGAAGTCCACGCCGGTGGCGGGGATGGCCGGGTTCGTGCACGAGACGTCGGACGTGATCAGGCGGCCGCCGGCGGCGCTGTCGGAGCTGGCCGGGATGATGGCGCCGGTCCACACGTCGTTGGGCGACAGGTACAGGTTGAAGTCAAGGACTTCGCGCGAGTTCTTGCCTTCGCGGAAGCGGACCTTGACGACCTTGCCGGTGTTGGTCGTGTTGACGACGGACAGGTACGTGTTGAAGGAGTTGCCGTCGGCGGACTGGACCGTGTAGTAGGGGTAGATCAGCGCTTGGCCGAGACCGTTCGCGTCCTGGTACACGGCATGGGCCGAACCGATGCCCAGGCCCGCGAAGACGGCGGTAGCCAGAGCTTTTCTTTTGAAGGCGTTCATGTTCTGGGTTACTCCTTTGGTGAAGATGAAAGTGATCACTTTATTAGAGGTTACAACGGCGAGATTCTATCCCAGTCACCCGGGATTTACAAACCATCCAGCCTTCCTGCGCGGGGGCCTGCCGGCCCCCGGAATTCAACCCTTCTGCACGTACCACCAGGTCCCGTCCGTGCGGATCCAGGTCTCCCGGATCGGGGTGGAAACCAGGTTGCCCTGGTAGGCGTACTGGATGGTGACCGTCACGTCGCAGGCCTCGTCGGCCTGGCAGGCCACCGCCTGCACGTCCGCCTTCTTCCAGAAACCCACCCGCATCGACCGGATGAAGTCCTCGTAGCTCAGCACCGAGCGGCTCGCCGGACTGTAGAACTTGTAGGCCTCGGCCATGTTGTTCTTCAGCAAGGCATCCCACCGTGCCTGCGCCCTTTCCTTCACGAGCGCCTCGCGGGGTTTCGCCGCTTCGGCCGCGGGTCCCGGCGTCGCGGCGCACCCGGCGAAGCCGGCGACCACTGCCGCGATCAGGAACCGCACGAACCACCCGGACCACACCGGGGTACCGCCAATCGAAAGTCTTTTCACGCTTGCTCCGGACAAAGCCTAGTCAAATTCAAAAGGGGCGTCAAACGAATTCTGCAGATTTATACAACACTGTGGTGCTTTTGCAACAACCGTATGCATTTTGACCAATCAAGCAGTTAGGGTCGAATGCTCCAGTACTTTCTGATGATCAGGGGCCCGGAAGGCCGATTTCCGGCCGGCCCGGGCTAGCGAGCCGGCGCGGCGGCGGCCGGCTCCGGTTTCGGCGGCAGGAGTCCTTCCAGGGAGGGCATGCGACGGCGCAGCTCCTCGGTCGCCTCGATCGCCTGGGCGGAACTGGTGACGACTACGGGCCGGATGATCAGAATCGTCTCCGTCCGGCGCTTGGAGATGGTCTGCGTGCCGAACGCGGCGCCCAGCACGGGGATCTTCGACAGAAGCGGCACACCGCCTGTGGAGCGCGTGTTGTCCTCGCGGATGAGGCCCCCGAGCACGATCGACTCCCCGGACGCCACCACGACGGTCGTCGTCGCCGAGCGCTGGCTGATGGTCGGGTTCGCGCCCGCGACGTCGGTGGGCTGGGGCACGCTCACCTCCTGATTCACCTCGAGGGTCACTTGTCCGCCGGAATTGATCCGGGGCGTGACGGACAGGAGGATGCCCGTCTCGATGTACTGGAAGCTGTTGATGAGGCCCGTGGAAGTGCCCGCGACCGTCTGCTGCTGGGTCTGCACCGAGATGCGGTCGCCGATCTTGATCTGCGCCTTCTGGTTGTCCAGCACCATGAGTTGGGGCGTGGCGAGCACCTGCAGGCGCCCGTCCTTGCCGAGGGCGTTGAGCACCCCGCGCACGTCGCCCCCCAGGCGGTTGATCAGTTGAAGGCCGCCGCCGGTCGCGTTGAAGGGAACGTCTCCCGACGGCGTCGCGGGCAGGCCCCCCATGTTCAGGAAGCCGGAGGTGACGCTCGCGTCGTTCACGCTGCGGCCCGTGAGAAACCAGTCGACGCCGAACTTCAGGTCGTCCGATAGCGTCACTTCGGCGAGCGTGACCTCGACAAGCACCTGCTTCGGGATCACGTCGAGCTTGGCGAGCGCCGACTCGATGATCTCGTAGTCGGTGGGGGTGGCGAGGATGAGGAGCGCGTTGTTGTCCTTGTCCGCGATGACGCGCACCTCGCTCGAGACGTTGGTGACGGTGCCGGGGATCGCGAACGAGGCGGCCGTGGGCAGCGCCGCGGCCGGCGCCTGCGTCGAGCCCGTCGCCGGCGCGCCCGCCGCGGGCGTCGAGCCGATCTGGCCGGGTCGCATGCCCGGCGCGAGCTGCGGCGGCGTGATCGTGGTGGTGGTGCGCTTGGTGAAGAGCTCGCTCACGAGGTTGGCGAGGTTCTCGGCCTTGCCGTTCTTCACGGTGTAGACGAACAGGCGCGAGCCGCCCGAGGTGCCGCCGATCTGGTCCAGGCGCTCCATCCAGGAGCGCGCGGTCTCCAGGTACTTCGGCTGCGTCGTGATGATGAGCAGCGCGTTCAGCCGCTCGATGGGCACCACGCGCACGAGCCCGGCGAGCGGGCTCGCGCCGCCGGCGCCGAAGACCTTGTCGAGGTCGCCCACGAGCGTCTTCACGTCGGCGCTGCGCACCGGGAAGATCCCGATGGAGTAGCCGGCCAGCCAGTCCACGTCGAAGAGCTCGACGGTGTCGACCAGGTGGCGAAGCTCGCGCTGGTTGCCCGCGACGATCACGAGGTTGCGCACCTCGTCGACGCGCACCGTGTTGTCCGCGGTGAAGGGCTCGAGGAGCTTGGCCATCTCCTTCGCGGACACGAACTTCACGGGGATGACGAGCACCGAGTAGCCCGGGGGGATGGGCGTCGTCGCGCCGCCGAGCTGCGGCGAGACCGACCCGCGGACCGCCGCGATGGGCAGCACCTTGAAGATGCCGTCCTCCTTCACCACCGCGGCGTTGTTCTGCCGCAGCAGCATCTCGAGCGTGGGCAGCAGCGCCGAGCGGGGGATGGGCTTGACGGTCCGGAACGTCACCGTGCCCGTCACGCCCGGGTGCACCGTGTACGACTCGTGCAGGTAGTCGCCGAGGATCACCTTCGCGGCGGCGCGCACGTCCAGCGCCTCGAAGTTCAGGCTCGCCTCCTCGGGGCCGGCCGGCGCCTGCGGCGCGAGCGGCTTGGTGTTCAGGAACGTGCCGGTGCCGGGAAACACCCGCGGCTTGTCGGGCGTCGCCGCCCGAGCGGCGGACTGCGGCGCGGCCGCCGGGACCTTCGGGCCGAAGTCCGACTGCACGCGCACCGGCGCCTCCGGCTGCGGGGTGGGCAGGAGCGAGCACGAGGCGGCGGCGATCGCGAGCGCGGCGGCGGCGGCGCGCGAGGCAAGGCGCGGGGCTTTCAAGGGATCACCGCGGGAGCAGGAGGCGGGGCGGGCAAGGGGCGACATTCTGGCACACTCAGTTCTGGCGTTGCGCGGCGCGGGCGGCGCGGCGTCTGGCGATGATCTCCTCGGGCGTCATCGCCGAGGACTGCGACGTGGCCGCCGGGGGCGCGCCCCGCAGGCCGCCGACGTTGGGCCGGCCGTTGGCGCCCGCGGGCACCGGCGCGCCGGGCGCGGGCATCGCCGTG